>LFJH01000063.1 GCA_001189335.2 Candidatus Paraburkholderia schumanniana | reverse complement strand
GAGTACGTTTCGTTGAAAGATCCAGACCAAGACCAAGTTGTGTCATCGAAGATGTCCTTGAATTTCTCTTCTTTCCAGGATAGTCCAATCAGGTGCCAGGATCGGAAGTTTGGCAGAGGTTCCCTAGATCGAGCTCCGTGATGGGAATCGCGGGCGTGGCCGCCGTCGCTGCGACGTACGGGCGATCGAGCGAATCCGCCGCCGCGTCATGGCTGACCGGCATATGAAAGCCCGGCGCGGACGCGCACGCGCTGAGCAGTC
The DNA here is from genome assembly GCA_001189335.2 of Candidatus Paraburkholderia schumanniana. Classification (GTDB taxonomy): domain Bacteria; phylum Pseudomonadota; class Gammaproteobacteria; order Burkholderiales; family Burkholderiaceae; genus Caballeronia; species Caballeronia schumanniana. The sequence continues at coordinate 12,699 of LFJH01000063.1, read as the reverse complement.
CGGCGAGCGCGACAGCGGTCGCGATGGGTTGAAGCGAAGCGCGGACGCGCTGTATCGAATACTTCATGGTGAGGCCCTGCGCGTCAGTACGCATTGCGATGAACGAAACCCCGCACGACGGTCAGCAGCACGATGCGCATGTCGAGCGCGAACGACCAGTTGCTGAGGTAATAGAGATCGTGCTCGACGCGCCGCTGCATCTTCTCGACGGAATCGGTCTCGCCGCGCAGTCCGTTGATCTGCGCACAGCCGGTGATGCCTGGCTTGACTCGATAGCGATGAACATAGTCATCGACCACGTGCTGATAGAGCGCGTCGTGCGCGATGGCATGCGGGCGCGGTCCGACGACCGACATCTCGCCACGCAGCACGTTGAAGAACTGCGGCAGCTCGTCGAGGCTGGTGCGCCGCAGGAACGCGCCGACGCGAGTGACGCGCGGATCGTTGCGCGTCGCCTGAGCGACCGAGTCGTCGTTGCCGGCCTGCGCGCGCATCGTGCGGAATTTGTAGATCTCGAAGGTCCGACCGTTTGCGCCCTGACGACGCTGCCTGAAGAGCACCGGGCCGGGCGACGACAACTTGACGGCGATCGAGATCGCAAGCAGCAGAGGCGCGCTGGCGACGACAGCGCATGCGGCGAACACGAAATCGAACAGCGCCTTGCCGATGGCCGCATCGGTCCTGAGCGGCGCGGCGACGAGGTCGATCGCCAGCGCTTCGTCGAGACCGACGCGCTCGCCGTAGAAGCGCGCGACATGACGAAGGTCCGGAATGAAGCGGATGTTCACCAGGTCGCGGAAGGCTTCCAGAAACTGCAGCAGCGCGTCTTCATCGGTGAGCGGCAGCGCGAGCCACAATTCGTCGATGCGACGCGCGCGCACGTGCGCGGCAACATTTCGATGTCTCGAAAGAGCGGGACGTGCATCGTCCAGGCGCCGGCATGCGGATCCAGGTCGAAGACCGCATCGACGCTGCAGCCGGGATTCCGCATCGCTGCCATGCGGCGCACGAACGTTGCGCAACGTTCCCCGCGTCCGACGACGGCCACAGAGACTCGATGGACGCGTCGCGCGCCGGCGATGCGGTCGACGAGACGGCAGACGATCACGCCCGCCGACGTCAGCGCGGCCAGGCACATGAGCCAGTCGGTTGAAGGTGCGTATCCGGGATGCATCCACTTCACGACCGCGATCGCGGCCGCTTCGCTGAGCAGCCAGCCAAGCGTTGGCACGAGCACGGCGCGCAGGAGCGACACGCGACGTTCAGGACGCCTGGCGTAAGAGCCGGAGAGCAGGGTCCACGCGAAGATGATGGCGAACGCGACGACCGCGCTGGCATATCCACTGGCCGCGCTGCCACCGGACAGCCGTTGAGCAGCCAGTGAGCAGGATGCGACGATGGTCGTTTCGAGCAGGCGAAGCGGTAGGTCGACCCGCGTGTAAGGCAAACAGATGGGAATAAGTCGGCAGACGCATGACGATGGACGACGGAGGCGGCCTCAGTCCAGATCCGCGATGAGCGGGGGACGGAGAACCGATGTCCTCGGTCAGTTCAGGAAACACGCAATCGGAGCGCCGTTTGGTTCACGCAGCGCACTCGGCGCCGCACGAAGAATCAGCGAGGCGGAAAGTGCCGTGGCGCGGAGTCGAGCCCCGATCGAAACGAGCGCAAGTCTCGCCGATACGTGCTCTAGCGAGCCATAGGCGTGGTCTTATTTACCGACAGGCATTGGCATCGGTGAATTGAAGCGTTGAGCTAACAATCGTGCGTATCGGTCAGTGTTGAGCAATAGCAGTGATTTTCCAGATCAAGCTGCCTTTAGAAGTTTGATCCATGACCGAGGGGGGAGGAAGCGGCGCGGCGCAGCCGCTGGGGTGCGGTGCGAGGCCTGCAATCGCGACTTCTGATCCGCGATTGCAGGCACCGGATCTGCAAACAGACGCGCGCTACTCGTTGCGAGAACGCTCGATGGAGCGCTCAAACAGACATCACCAGTTCAACAAGAAAATATTCGCGACCAGAAGCGTCAACGCCGTCGGCACCTGCACTCTGATCACCGCATTCTTGTCAGGCAGCTCCAGCAGCGCCGCCGGCACGATGTTGAAGTTCGCGGCCATTGGCGTCATCAGCGTGCCACAGTAGCCGGAGAACATGCCGATCGCGGCCATCGTCGCGGGATTGCCGTGGAATATGCCGACGAGAATCGGCACGCCGACGCCCCCCGTCATCACCGGAAATGCGGCGAAGCCGTTGCCCATCACCATCGTGAAGAGCGCTATGCCGACCACATACACCGTCACCGCGACGAGCCGGTAATCCATGTTGACGTAAGCCGTCGTCACGTGCGCGACCGCTTTGCCGACACCCGCGTCCGAGAACACGAGCCCGAGCATGCCGAGCATCTGCAGCAGCACGGCGGCCCATGAGAGTGCATCGATCAGGCGTCGCGTCTCACGCATCGACTGGCCGACGATATCGCGCGTCATTACGCAAGCGATCGCCAGCGCGATCACGCAGCCGATGCCGAAGCCGATCAGCGTCACGTTCTTCATCTCGATCAGCGGCGTGCCGCCGATCACGAGATACTTCGCGCCGAGCATCAGGACCACAGTGACGACCGGAATCGTCAGCGCCGGCACGAAGAGCTTGTTGCCGAGCCGCACGGCGCTCTGAAGGCGCGTTTCCTCCGAGAGCATCTTCGGCTTCGCGCCGGTGACGCCGCCGAAGCCCGCGATCAGCGCCATCGCCACGACGAGCACGCCCACCACCGTCACCGGCAGCCAGTCGCCAATGAGAAAGATCAGCGCGTAGATCAGCCAGAACCCGCCCGCCGAAAGACGCCGCGGATGCGACTTGTCGGTCAGGATCATGCCCGCGACGATCACGAGCACGATGCCGACGAGATAGAACAGATAGTTGATCGTGAGCGTCATGCCTTCTCTCTCGCAACGTTGCGCGTGAGCGCGTCGAGTTCGCGCGCGAGCTTGCGGTCGAGCAGCCAGAGCCGGAAGCCGTGGATCAGGAAACGCGCAGATCGCGGTGGGAATGCCCCACACGGCCACATGCATCGGCTCCACGACGATGCCCGCTTCCTTTAGGAACGTGGTCATCAGCACGATCGCACCGAACGCGACGAAGATGTCCTCGCCGAAGAACAGGCCGACGTTGTCCGCGCCGCCGAGTAAGCCCGCAGCTTGTAACGCACCGCGTCGGACAGCTTGCCGTAGCGCGCTTCGGTAGCGCCTTCGGCCATCGGCGCGAGCAGCGGGCGCACCATCTGCGGATGGCCGCCCAGGCCCGTCAGCCCGACCGCCGCCGTAATTTCGCGCACGAACAGATAGACGATGAGCAGGCGTCCTGCCGTCGCGGCCTTGATGCTCGAAATCCACATCTGCGCGCGCTCGCGCAGGCCGTGTCGCTCCCAGAAGGCCGATCACCGCGAGCGGCAGCAGGATGATGAGCGGAATGTTGCGCGTCTTCAGAAAGCCGCTGCCGATGGCAGTCAGAAGTTTCTCGACGGGAAAATGTGCCGCAATGCCGGTAATGATCGCCGCGGCCGCGACGATCAGCATCGGATTGAAGCGCAGAACGAAGCCCGCGATGATGACGGCCACGCCGATGAGCGGCCATAGGTTGACTGGGTTTGCCATGAATCCTCCAAACGATATAGACATCACGCCTCGTACCGGGCGCGTGGTTTCACTGCTGACGGCCGCTTGTTAAAACGCCTCGGCGGAGCGGGGCGTTCAATCCTTCAATCGGCTGCCTCAGACAGCGGCGTGGGCAGCGCGGACTTCGATGCCCGCATCGGCCAGCGCGCCACGGATGCGCCGCGCGAACGCCAGCGCATGCGCGCCGTCGCCATGCAGGCAGATGGTCTGCGCGTTGAGCGGCACCCATTCGCCGAACACGGTCCGCACGCGCTGCTCGCGCACCATCGCGAGCGTGCGGTCGAGCACGAGGTTTTCGTCGTCGAGCAGGGCGCCCGGCTCCTTGCGCGGCACGAGCAAGCCGTCCGCGCGATAGCCGCGGTCCGCGAACACTTCCTCGATCGCGATGAGCCCCGCACGGCGCGCCGCTTCGACGAGCCCGCTGTTCGCCAGCCCGAAAACGAGCAGCGACGGATCGAAGTCGTGCACGGCGGAGACGATCGCATCGGCGATTTCCGGGCTCTTCGCCGCCTGGTTGTAGAGCGCGCCATGCGGCTTCACGTGCGCGATGCGCCCGCCTTCCGCCTGGGCGATCGCCGACAGCGCGCCCAGCTGATACAGCACGCCCGCGTAGATTTCCTCGGACGGCAAGTCCATTTCCTTGCGCCCGAAGTTCTCCGGATCGTTGAAGCTCGAATGCGCGCCGATGGCTACGCCCTTTTCGACGGCCCAGCGCACGCAGTTGCGCATCGCGGTGGCGCCGCTCGCATGCCAGCCGCACGCGATGTTCGCGGAGCTGACGAGATCGAGCAGCGCTTCGTCGGAGCCGCAGCCTTCGCCGAGATCGGCATTGAGATCGATTTCCATGATGTTTCTGTGCAGTCGTTCCGTTGAATGTCGAGAGTGATGCGCCGCGTCGTCGCGCGGCCTTCGTTTATCGGCCGGCCCGCGCGATGCGCTCCTCGTGCATGGCGATTGCCGTCTCCACCTGACATATACTGGCGTTCCTCCGCGAGCGCACGCCGCGCCTCTTCCACCGATGTTTCGATGAAGCGCACGCCGCCGTTCAGATTCACTTGCGCGAGTTTCCACAAGTCCGCCTTGATGACCGCGCCGATCTTCGGATAGCCGCCCGTCGTCTGAGCGTCGCTCATCAGAACGATCGGCTGGCCGTTCGGCGGCACCTGGATCGTGCCCAGCAGCACCGTATGGGAGAGCAGCGCGCTCCAGCGCCGTGCCCGCGAGGCGAAAGCCCATGCGGTTGCTGTTCGGCGTGATCGTCCATTCGTCGTTCCAGAAGTCGTGCTGCGCCTTCTCGCCGAAGCTGTCGTATTCGGGGCCGCGCAGCACGCGAATCGGCACTGCCCACGCGAGGCCCGGCGAATGGCGTCCGCGCCGCACGGGTTCGTCGACGAGCACGAACTTGCACCACGCGGGCGCCTTCACGCCGAACGCGCGCTCTTGCGGCGAAAAAGCGCTGCCCTTGTGCCGCAGCGCGCGTCCGCCGAGGCCGCCGAAGCACGCGGCGAGGTCGGTGGAGCGCGATCCGAGCATCGGCAGGACGTCGATGCCGCCCGCGACGCACACATAGCAGCGCATGCCGCGCTTCGCTGCACGCAACGTCAGTTCCTGGCCCGCGCGCACGGGCAGGCTCCACCACGAATAGACCGGCTTGTCGTCGAGCGTGGCGCCGAAGTCCACGCTGGCAATGGCGATGCGCGTCGCATGCCTGAAGCGCAGCACGGTGGGCCCCAAAGTCACCTCGATGCCCGCCGCATTCGGCCGGTTGCCGACGATGCGATTGCCCACTTCCAGCGACAGCGCATCGAGGGCGCCGCCCGAGCTCACGCCGAGATGGCGGTAGCCGTGGCGCCCCAGGTCCTGGACCCGAGGTCAGCACGCCCGCGCGAATTACCCGCGCGAATTACGTCGATCATGCACGCACCTCCAGCGCCTTGAAGCGCACGCGGCCGCCGGGCTGCATGAGCGTCGGTGGGTTTCTCGCCGGATCGAACGGTTTCAGCTCGGTGCGCCCGAGCAGTTGCCAGCCGCCGGGCGACGTCGCCGGATAAATGCCCGTCTGCGCCCCGCCGATACCGACCGATCCCGCCGGCACCTCGAGCCGCGGCTCTGCGCGGCGCGGCATGTGCAATGCGGGATCGAGCCCGCCGAGATAGGCAAAGCCCGGCTGGAAGCCAAGAAAGAAAACGATGTATTCGGTTTCGGTGTGACGCTTCACCACTTCGTCGACGGACAGGCCCGTGTGCTTGGCGAGTGCGGCCAGATCCGGGCCGTCCGCGCCGCCGTAGCGCACCGGAATTTCGATTTCGGCGCTGTCGGCGTCGGTCGGCTGGGCGGCGTCCCAGCCGCTTTCCAGGTGCGCGGCGAGCGTTTCATAGTCCGCCTCCAGCGGATCGAACACGATGGTCAGGTTGTTCATGCCCCGGCACCACCTCGACGACGTGTGGCATGAGCCGCGCGCGCTCCGCCAGCGCCCAGATACGGCGCTGGCAGTCGAGCGTGGCGGGCGGCGCGGTGTCGCCGAGCGGGTGAATGCGTGGTCTTGTCATGCCTCTGATTGCCTTTGCGCGGCGCGAATTTTGCCGGATCGGCATCGGCTGATGTTCGCACGGTCGCATAATGTTACATTGTCAATAAATTATCAAGAATTTATCTATTCGCGTTTTCTCCGAGTCGCTTCGTCCGCTCGTCGAAAGTGCCTTGCGCTACACTCCAACGCATCTCACATCGGTCAGGAACCATGCTGCGTCATCCCACCAAGATCGTCTCATCCGAGCATCTCGTCTCTGAAACCAGCGCGGAGCTGTCGGAGTTCGAGTACGGCCTCATCATGGCGGGGAAATGCATTCAATCGCTGGATGGTGCGTTGCATGTCGGCCGCGGGTGCGAAGGACATGACGGCGGTGGAAGTGTCGCTCCTGCATCACGTGAGCCATCGCGACCGCAAGAAGAAGCTCGCCGACATCTGCTTCGTGCTGAACATCGAGGACACGCACGTCGCCACGTATGCACTCAAGAAACTCGTCGCGCGCGGCTATGTGCAAAGCGAGAAGAGCGGCAAGGAAGTGTTCTTTTCCGCGACGCCGGCGGGGCGTGAGCTGTGCGGCAAGTATCGCGAGGTGCGCGAGGCGTGCCTCATCGAAACGCTGTGCGAAAGCGGCCTCACCAACGAGCAGATCGGCGCGGCCGCACAACTCATGCGCAATGCATCCGGACTGTACGACACCGCGACGCGTGCGGCGACATCGCTCTAATAGACTGCTGCTTCGGTGACGATCGCGTCGAGCGGCATGTCGTGCGCCTCGCGCGGCAGCCTGCCGCACCTGCCCGATTCATACGCGATGCCGATGGTGAGCGGCCGTTCCGTGTCCGGCCACGCGGCGAGCGTGCGATCGAAATAGCTGCCGCCGTATCCCAGCCGATAACGGTCCGCGTCGAAACCGACGCACGGAATCAGCAACAGGTCCGGCACCACGACCCTTTCTTCAGCCGGCACCGGAATACGGTAGCGGCCTTCCTTCATCGGCGCATCGGCGCGCCAGGCGTGGAACACCATCGGCGCATGCGGCTTGACGATGACCGGCAGCGCGGCTTCGCGTGCCGTGTCGGCGGCGAGCCAGCGCGCCATCGCGTCGCGCGCGTCGAACTCGCCCGCGACGGGCCAGCAAAAACCGATGCATCTCGCCGGATGCCGTTCGAGCACTTCCTGAAGACGCTTCGCGAGCGCCTCGTCCTTCGCGGCTTGTCCGGGCTGCTCGCTCTGCGCCTCGCGGCGCTCGAGAAGCGTTGCGCGCAGCGCGCTTTTCGGTTCGCTTTTCGCCTCGTTCTTGGGTGTCACGCAAACGTTGCGTGCTATGCTTTCCTCCGATCTCAGAACCACTCCGCGCTCCAGAAATAAAGATGTCAAAACGCCTCAACCGAGTATATCTCGCGGCCGGTGCAGCCCTTGCCGCGGTGACGCTCGTCGCGTGCGGAACGGCTTCCGCCGTTCGTCCCGACGCCGACCTCTCGCCTTCGTCCGAGGACCGCATTTTCCTGCAGCTACGCGATGCCGCGCGCGCGAACGATGCCGGCAAGGCTGCCGCGCTCGCTGCGCAGATTCCGGACTACCCGGCGCCGGGCTATCTCGAATACTTCACGATCAAGCCGCAACTGTTCGACTCGCAGGGCCACGCGCGCATCGACGCGCCCGTGCTGTCGTTCCTGCAGCGCTACGACGGCCAGGCCATCGCGGACCGTCTGCGCAACGACTATCTCGTCGTGCTCGGCAACCGTCACGACTGGAAGAACTTCGAGCAGCAATATCCCCGTTTCGTTCTCGACGACGACACGCAGGTCAAGTGCTACGCGCTCGAGGCGCGCCTGTCGCGCGGCGAGAACGTCGCGCGACAGGCGCGCGCGCTGCTCGTCGAGCCGAAATGGTACGGCGACGGCTGCGTCGACCTGATCGGCGCGCTCGCGGAGTCGAGCCAGTTCACGAGCGACGACATCTGGCAGCAGATCCGCCTCGCCTACGAGCAGAACTACACGACAACCGGCTCGAGCATCGTCGAGGCGCTCGGCCAGGAAAAGCCGAGGGACACGCTGTTCGACGACGCCGTCAACAAGCCGCCGCTCTATCTGGCGCGCGGCGTGATGCCCAACACGCCGGCGCATCAGCTTACATTGCTCGCCATCACGCGCATGGCCCGCAACGATCCGGCCATGGCGGCCGCCACGTTCAGCTCCGTCGCGCCGAGCCTGACGCCGGCGGAGCGTGCGATCGGCTGGGGCACGATCGGCTACCAAGCGGCGATCAAGCGCATGCCGTCGGCGGCGGACTGGTACCGGCTGTCGGCGAATGCGCAATTGTCGAACCCGGCCTACGAATGGCGCACGCGCAGCGCGCTGCTCGTCGGCGACTGGAACATGGTGCGCTGGTCGATCGAGCAGATGCCGCCCACGCTGCGCAGCCAGCCGTCGTGGGTGTACTGGCACGCGCGCGCGCTGAAGCAGGCGGGCGACACGGCCACGGCGAATCAGGAATTTCAGACGATTGCCGATCAATACAACTTCTATGGCCAGCTCGCGCTGGAAGAGCTCGGACAGAAAATCACTGTGCCGCCGCGCACGACCGTCTCGGAGGCCGAGATCGCGCAGATGCAGTCGGTGCCGGGCTTCGCGCTGTCGCAGCGTTTCTATGCGCTGAACATGCGTCTCGAAGGCAACCGCGAATGGAACTGGCCGCTGCGCACGATGACGGACCGCCAGCTGATCGTGGCGGCACAGTACGCGAAGCGTATCGAGCTCTTCGACCGCACCGTCAACACCGCCGACAAGACGAAGGAAGAGCACGATTTCTCGCTGCGCTACCTGTCGCCGTTCCGCGATATCGTCGAGCGCGACGCGCAGAACACGGGCCTCGACGTCGAATGGGCGTACGGGCTGATCCGCCAGGAGTCGCGCTTCATCATCAACGCGCGTTCGGAAGTCGGCGCGGGCGGCCTCATGCAGCTGATGCCGGGTACGGCGCAGCTCGTCGCTAAGAAGATCGGGCTCGGGCCGGTGTCGCGCGCGCAGATGAACGATATCAACACCAATATCCTGCTCGGCACGAATTACCTGTCGATGATCTACAATCAATTCGACAACTCGCCCGTGCTCGCCACCGCCGGCTACAACGCCGGACCGGGCCGGCCGCGCCAGTGGCGGCAGGATTTGCGTGCGCCCGTGGAGGGCGCGATTTTTGCTGAAACCATCCCTTTTACCGAGACTCGCGATTACGTGAAGAACGTGCTGTCGAACACCGTCTATTACGCCGCGCTGTTCGAGGGCCGTCCGCAGTCGTCGAAGGCGCGTCTGGGCTATATCGCCCCCTGACTGCGTCCATGGCGAACCCTCACGTCCGCGCGTCGAACGACAAGACGCGCGGGCGTTGTCTTTTCCGGCCCGCCGTTTTGAAGCCGCGTCCGTCAAGCTGCGACCCAAGAGGCGAATATGCGACACCAACATGTAGCGCTGATCGGCGGTTCGGGTTTCGTCGGCAGCCATCTCGTCAATGCGCTCGTCGATCTCGGTAAGAAGGTGCGGGTCGCGACGCGGCGGCGCGTGAACGCCGCGCATCTCACGCTGCTGCCCATCGATGTCATCGAAACCGACGTGCACGATCCCGTGCAGCTCGCCGCGTTCATCGATCAGAGCGATACGGTGGTCAATCTCGTCGGCGTGCGGCAAGGGCGGCGCGGCGATCCGTACGGCCCCGACTTCGCGAAAGCGCACGTCGAGCTGCCGCGCAAGATCGCCGCCGCGTGCGAGGCGAAGGGCGTGCGGCGTCTGCTGCACATGAGCGCGATCGGCGCGGACCCGCAAAGCCCGAGCAGGTACCTGCGCTCGAAGGGTGATGGCGAAAAGGTGATCCGCGAGTCCGGGCTCGACTGGACCATCTTCCGCAGCTCGGTGGTGTTCGGTCCCGAGGACAATCTGCTCAATCAGTTTGCGTTCCTCGAGCGTATGTTCCCAGTGATTCCGCTCGCCTGCGCCGACGCCAAGTTCCAGCCCGTGTTCGTCGGCGATGTGGCGAAGGCGATGGTCAACGTGCTCGACCTCGACGCCGCCAGCCGCCACGTCTACGAGCTTGCGGGCCCGGGCGTCTACACGCTCGCGGAGCTCGTGCGCTTCTCGGGTGCGACCATCGGCAAGCATTCGCGCATCATCAAGCTGCCCGAGAGCCTCGGCCGCCTGCAGGCGATGACGATGGAAATGGCGCCCGGCGTGCCGCTCATCTCGCGCGACAATCTGGATTCGATGAAGACGCCGAGCATCGCAAGCGGCCCGCTCGCGCCGGAGCTGGGCATCGACGAGCCGGCGAGCATCGAGGCCATCGCGCCGCTTTATCTCAGCGGCAGTTCATCGCGCGGGCGCTTCAGCGCTTTTCGGGCAACCGCGCATCGTTAAATCTCAACTCCTGATCGCATGAAACTCGTTATCGGTGACAAGCTCAATTCTTCCTGGTCGATGCGCCCGTGGGTACTGCTCCGGCATTTCGGCATTCCGTTCGAAGAGACGCTGGTTCGCCTGAACCGGTCCGATACGAAATCGAAGATTCTCGCCGTCTCGCCATCGGGCAAGGTGCCGTGCCTCGTCACCGATGCGGGCGAGGCCGTGTGGGAGTCGCTGGCGATCGTCGAGACGATTGCCGAGATGCATCCCGAACACGCGATGTGGCCACGCGATGCCGCTGCCCGCGCGCATGCCCGCAGCATCAGCGCGGAGATGCACGCGGGTTTCGCGGATCTGCGCCAGAACATGCCGATGGAAATCACGACGCGCGCGCCGGGGCAGGGCGCGACGTCGGGTGCGCTTGCGAATATCGCGCGCATCGAGGCGATCTGGGCCGACTGCCTCGCGAAGTCGGGCGACCCTTTTCTGTTCGGCGAGTTCGGCATCGCGGACGCGATGTTTGCGCCTGTCGTGATGCGCTTCAATTCCTACGCGCCCGAGCTGAGCGCGACGTCGCTCGATTATGCGAAGCGCATCACGGCGCTGCCGGCGGTGGCGGCGTGGATCGATGGCGCACGCGAGGAAGCGCGATGAACATCTACGCGGTAGGCGGCGCGATCCGCGACGCGTTGCTGGGCATGCCCGTGGTGGATCGCGATTATGTCGTCGTGGGCGCGACGCCCGAGCAAATGGTGGCGAAGGGTTACCGGCCGGTCGGGAAGGATTTTCCGGTGTTTCTGCATCCCGAGACGCAGGAGGAATACGCGGAATACGCGCTCGCGCGCACCGAGCGCAAGACGGCGGCGGGCTATCACGGCTTCCAGTTCTACTATTCGCCCGACGTGACGCTCGAAGAGGATCTCGCGCGGCGCGATCTCACCATCAACGCGATGGCGCGCGAGGTGAATCCGGATGGCGAGCTGGTCGGTCCGGTGATCGATCCGTTCGACGGTCAGGCCGATCTGAAGAACAAACTGTTCAGGCATGTGGGCGATGCGTTCATCGAAGACCCGGTGCGGATTCTGCGCGTTGCGCGCTTCGCGGCCCGTTTCGCCGATTTCGATGTCGCGCCGGAAACCGCTGCGCTCATGAAGAAGATGGTCGAAGCCGGCGAAGTCGATGCGCTGGTGCCCGAGCGTGTGTGGCAGGAAGTGTCGCGCGGGCTGATGGAGAAGAAGCCATCGCGGATGTTCGACGTGCTGCGCGGCTGCGGCGCGCTCGCGCGGATCCTGCCGGAGGTCGATGCGTTGTGGGGCGTGCCGCAGCGCGCCGACTATCACCCGGAAGTCGATACCGGGGTGCACGTGATGATGGTGCTCGACTACGCGGCGTCGCAGGGATTCGCGTTGCCGGTGCGGTTTGCTGCGCTCACGCATGATCTGGGCAAGGCGACGACGCCTGAGGATGTGCTGCCTCGGCATATAGGGCATGAAGGGCGCAGTGTCGATTTGCTCCGGCCGTTGTGCGAGCGGCTGCGTGTGCCGAACGAGTGTCGCGATCTGGCGGTGCTGGTTGCGCGCGAGCACGGGAATATTCATCGCGTGATGGAGATGGGCGCGGCTGCTTTGGTGCGGTTGTTCGAACGCTCGGACGCGTTGCGCAAGCCGACGCGGTTTGCTGAAGCCTTGCAGGCTTGTTTGGCCGATGCACGTGGCCGGCTTGGGTTGGAGCAGCAGGCTTATCCGCAGGCGGAGCGGTTGCGGGAGGCGCTGGTCGCGGCACGGTCGGTCGATGCGGGAGCGGTGGCGCAGCAGTGCGCCGATCGGCCTTCGAGGATCAAGGATGCGGTGCATGATGCGCGGGTGGCGGCGGTTAAAGCTGCGCTTGGGGCTTGAGGGTGAGCTGCTTCGCCTTGCGGGGTTTTCGCCGGATCCCGTTTTTTGCCGGATCCCGTTTTCGCGTCGGTCTATTAGCGTTGCTCCTTGTATAGACCGGAGACATGGGTAACGGGTGTGTCAGGACATGGGTAACACATTTAGCTCCGTTGGTTGCCGCGTTTCAAGCTGATTGTATCGATGCGATGATGGGCAAAATACACGTCATAACTACC
>LFJH01000062.1 GCA_001189335.2 Candidatus Paraburkholderia schumanniana | reverse complement strand
GAAAATGCGGTTGCTAAAAACGGCAAAAAACCGCAATCTTGAAACCGTTCGAATCCGCGTTTTACCCTGTTTCTGCTGGCGCCATTACGCCGCCCATCCCCGGCTCCATTACGCCGCCCCGTGACACAAGCTGATGGGGCAGGTGAATCTCGTGCGCTGTGCGATCGGACATATCGATGAAGGCGGGTCCGTTACGCTTACGAGCGGCACGCTGGCGCAGCAGCCGATGATCGGCAGCGCGGCGGTGAGCATCGTGAACGCGGGTATCGAAGGCTTTGCGCGTGCTGCTGCATTGGAGTTGCAGGGCAAGATACGCGTGAACGTGGTGAGCCCCGGATGGGTGGCCGAGACGCTCAAGTCGATGGGCAAGGATGCGTCGCAAGGCATTGCGGCCGCGGATGTCGCCGAAGTCTACCAGCGCGCGATCGATGAACCGATTAGCGGACAGGTACTGCCGGCTGCTAAGACCTGATCTCGGCGCGCGAGCGGGAAATCGGACGCGTGGAGGCATTGCGGTCCGCCGTCTTTGCTTCGGCCGACTAATAGACGATGCTAGGCCCGACGCCCGAGGGCGGATAGATACGCCAGTCGCCGGCGCCGTGATGGAAGAAGTAGAGCGCGAAGACACGGCCGGGGCTGGAAGCGCCTATGCACACGTAACGGCTGCCGCCGGGGTAGATGCGACCGAAGCGGATGACGCGCGCACGACTCGTTGAATCGAACCATCTCGCGACTTCCGCATGCAAGGGAGAACGGGCTCGATCGGAACGGATGCGCCTCCGCTGCGAGGGCGCTGAGACGGTCAAAGACATTGTGGGCGCCGTTACTGGTTACTGATGTGTCATGTTAAGACTAGAGCTTAAATCTTTGGTGTTTTCTTCGCGTCATATGTCTGAATATACAGTACCGTGCAATGCTGTCTGGTGAGTTGCAGATCCAGTGCGCGGTTTCCACGCGTTGGTCAGACCCGTCATTGCCCAAGCGCTCATCACGGCCTTTCCTTAGCGCGGACCTTCAACATGGCGTCCGCCAGACGGTAATAGAATTGCGCACGTTCTTCGAGCAAAGTGCGAGTGCGTCGCTCGCCAGAGCATCGTCTGTCATGTCGCCTGCCAGTGCCAGTCCGGCAAAGCAGCGTCGTAGCGACATGCCGAAGTTGCTGTTGCCGGGAATGTGCGCCGGTTATTGAGCTTGTTATAGGCCGCGCATGTCGCAGGCCATTGTTGTTTGCTCGCCCGTTGTACGTGACAGTGCGATGGACAAAGAAAAAGGCTCTCTGGCCATAAGCCAGAGAGCCTTTTTGTCTTTGGTCGGGGCGAGAGGATTTGAACCTCCGACCACCTGCACCCCATGCAGGTACGCTACCAGGCTGCGCTACGCCCCGAAAAAATAAAACTATATCAGAGAGAAACGAAGAGTAGAACTGCTTCGATGATTTTCATGACTCGGCTTGTCAAATTCACTCGCGGCGCGCTCAGAGCGGCATCTCGGACTCGGTATACGGTGAGGTCTGAATCGCCAGAGAATCGCCTCGATGGCCTGGCTTGCGACCCCGGCCAAGCCCATACGCGAGACGCTGACGCCTGCGAAACCTCAACGCCAGCAGCAGCGAGATCGCGCACGGGATCAGATACGTCAGAATCCGCCCGCTCCAGGCGGTCCTCGACGCAAGGCCCTCATATTCCGTCCGGTCGTGAAAACTTGCCGAGGCGAAGACCATCGTCAGCGCGAAATCAAGCAGCATCGCGACGAGACAAAGCGTGAAAAAGTACAGTGCACCGTTCAGTCGCAAGACGCCATGGCTTGCATTGATCGTGCGGCAGATGAAAAGCGTGAGAGCCAGCAATGTCAGACTGAATGCCAGCGGAATCAGGGAGAAAACCATATCGCGCAACCCTCGCATGCGAATAACGGGGACGATCCCAGCATCGCGCGCAAAGGTGGAAAACTGTCGAACCACGGGCGCGCGGACCCGGAAGCGGGCGCGATGATTACACGCATCAGATGGCGCAAGAATAAGAGTATTCCTAATCATATCGACTGACCGACGAGCGACTCCGACAAAAAGTCGATGAAGGTCCGAACCTTCGTCGTCGTGTATTTGCGGCTCGTGTACACCGCATACACGGACGGTGCGAAGGCCGCGTAGCTGGGCAGCACCCGTACGAGCGAGCCCGAAGCGAGCTCCGCTTCGACGATCCACGCGGGAAAATACGCGAGGCCGAGCCCGGCGCGCAAGAGCTGCAGCGCCATCGACGTATCGTTGGTTTTGAGAACGGCACGATTCTTGACGGTGAACGCGCCATCCGGGCCTGTTAGCGTGACCGATTCGATATTCGTGTAAGTCGGCAGCACCATGCGATGCCGCGCGACGTCATCCGGATGCCGCAGGTCGCCGTGCCGTTCGAGATAGGCGCGCGAGCCGGCGAGCACGAAGGGCATCTTGCACAGCGGCCGCACGATCAGCGACGGCGACGGTTCGGACGTCGCGCGCAGCGCCATGTCGTAGCCTTCCTCGACCAGATCGACGAAGCGGTTCTCCAGTCTCAGATCGACCAGCACGCCCGGATAGCGCGCCTGATACGCGACCAGCAGATCGGCGAATTTGCGGTTGGCGAACCAGCCCGGCGCGGTGACCTTCAGCACGCCCTGCGGCCGTGCCGTCTGCGCGCAGGCCGCTGCTTCGGCGGCCTGCAGAATATCCAGCGCCTCGCTGCACTGCTCGTAGTAGACGCTGCCGGCTTCAGTGAGGCTCAGGGTGGCGCGTCGTCCGATTGAGGAGCCGCACGCCCAACTAGCGTTCCAGATTGGCGACATGCTTGCTCGTCATCGCGGTCGAGATATCGAGCCGTTCGGCGGCCTTCACGAAACTGCCTGCATCGACGACCTCGCGGAATACGCGCAGGCTGGTCAGGGCGTCCATCGATCATTTCCTGGTTGGAAACAAAACGCTAATGTTAGCCGGATTTATCGACGGACGATGTTTGCCTAAACTGGCAGACATGATCCTCACAGGAGTTTTTGCGATGTCCACTCAAGCCCGTTCCGCTTCATCCAGCGTTCCCGCGCTGACCGGCTACGCTCATGCGCTGCTGCGCATCGTCGCGTCCTACCTGCTGTTGACGCACGCATCCGCGAAGCTTTTCCACGTGCCGCACATCGCCATGTTCGATGGCCTGCCGCTGTTCTCGTTGCTCGGCGCGGCGGGAATCATCGAACTGGTCGGCGGGGTGCTCGTGCTCGTCGGCTTCTTGACGCGCGCAGCGGCTTTCGTGCTGTCGGGCGAACTGGCGTTCGCCTATTTCATCGGTCACGCACCGAAGGGGCACGTCTTTCTGCCGCTGTTGAATCAGGGCGAGCCGGCCGTACTGCTGTCGTTCATCTTCTTGTTCATCGCAGCGGCGGGGCCGGGCGCGTGGAGCATCGACGCGCGGCGCTGAAGCCTATTTCGGCCACTCGTCCAGTTCATCGTTGAAGAGCGACGCGACGACGCCGCGCAGCCATACGGTGCGCGCGTCGTTGTGAAACTTGCGATGCCAGTGCTGCTTCAGATCGAAGCGCGGAAGCGCGAGCGGCGGCTCGGCGAGCGTGATCGACGCATGCTCGCCGACATACGCGAAGCCGATCGCGTGCGGGACGGTCGCGATCAGATCGGTCCTCGACAGGATGAACGGCAGGCTCATGAAGTGCGGTGTCTCCAGCACCGCGCGGCGCCGCACCCGTTCGCGGTCGAGATGGTTCTCGAGAATCTCCTGACTGCGCCCTTCGGCGCGTACGACCGCGTGGCCGTATTCCAGAAAGCGCTCGAGCGTGAGCGGCTCGCCCGCGAACGGATGATCGCGCCGCATCAGGCAGATGAAGCGATGCGAGAATAGCCGCTGCTGGAAGAAGTTGTTCCCGCGCAGGTCAGGAAAATAGCCGACTGCGAGATCGATGTCGCCGGCTTCGAGACCGCGCTCCACGTCGCCGTGCGATGCGGACACCGAGCGCAGATTCGCATGTGGCGCTTCCTTCGCCAACGCCTGCAGAAGCCGCGGCAGGAACACGATTTCGCCGACATTGGATAACGCAATCGAGAAGGTTTCGGTGCTCGCGGCCGGATCGAAGTGCTGCCGGTCGAGCAAACCGCGCTCGATGCGGGCGAGCGCCTCGCGCGCGGCGGGCACGAGCGCGATGGTGCGCGAGGTGCGCACGAACAGCGGATCGTTGAAGTACTCGCGCAGCCGTCCGAGCGCGGTCGACACACGCGGCTGGCTCACGCCGAGCCGCTCGGCCGCGCGGCTGACGTTGCGCGTTTCCTCGATGGCGACGAGGTACGGAATCAGGTTCAGGTCGAGGTCGTTCATGCAAGCGTGACGAAAGGCGTCGTCATCGTCGATGGTCGCGCGCGGCATGCGGCGCGTCAACGCGCGTTATCGTGAATCATCAGCCGCGCCGCGCGACCATGTCCGAGACGCGCTGCGCCGCTTCCTGAAGCGGCTCCAGAAACGCCTTCACCATCTGCTTCGCGTTCTTGCGCTGCGCATTGCCGCTGATGTTCAGCGCCGCGATCACACGGCCTTGGCGGTCGCGGATCGGCGCGGACATCGAGATAAATCCTTCCTCCAGTTCCTGATCGACGATCGCCCAGCCCTGACGGCGCACGACGGCGATCGCTTCCTTCAGCGCATCCTTGTCGACGATCGTGCGCGGCGTGCGCGCGACGAGCGAGCTCGCATCGAGCACTTCGTCGAGTCGCGACGCGTCGAGCGCGGCGAGCAGCACGCGGCCCATCGACGTGCAGAATGCGGGCAGACGGCTGCCGATCGACAGGTTCTGCGTGATGATCTTGTGTGTCGGCACGCGCAGCACATAGACGATCTCCGCGCCGTTTAGTACCGCGGCCGAGCAGCTCTCGTGCACCTGCTCGACGAGATCTTCCATCACGGGTTCGGCCAGATTCCAGAAGGGCATCGAGGTCAGATACGCGAAACCCAGATCGAGGATCTTCGGCGTCAGCTGAAAGAGACGTCCGTCTGCTTCGACATAGCCGAGCGCCTGCAGCGTGAGAAGGATGCGGCGCGCGCCCGCGCGGGTGAGCCCCGTCGCGGCGGCGACATCCGTCAAGGTCTGGGCGGGACGGTTCGCATCGAAGGAGCGGATCACCGCGAGCCCGTGCGCGAACGACTGAACGTATGCGTCACCGGGACGTGACTGCGCGTCTTGCGCTTCGGTGTTGGGATTCAGCGTGACTGGATTCTTCATGAGCGTGTCGTAAGAGCACAAAGACGCGGCCAAAGACGCGGCGACCCGGTAAAAACCCGCGGTTTGCAGATGTTTCGTTGACAAGACAACGAATGCAGGACTACCATGCCGACGTTCGCTAAACGAATCTATGTTCGCATGAAGAACATTTCGACGCAAGTCTGATTACCAACTGATAAACCCCGAGTTCGAGACGAACGAACGCAGATCGCCGCTCTCGAGACAGGAGAAGGAACGGCAAATGATCAACAAGATTTTCGATACGCTCGCCTCGGCCGTGGCCGACGTCCACGACGGAGCGACCATCATGATCGGCGGTTTCGGCACGGCGGGCATGCCCTCCGAGCTGATCGACGCGCTCATCGAGCAGGGTGCGCGCGATCTCACGATCGTCAACAACAACGCCGGCAACGGCGACACGGGTCTGGCCGCGCTGCTCAAGGCGAGGCGCGTGCGCAAGATCATCTGCTCGTTCCCGCGTCAGACGGATTCGCATGTGTTCGACGCGCTCTATCGCGCGGGCGAAATCGAGCTGGAACTCGTGCCGCAGGGCAATCTGGCGGAGCGCATCCGTGCGGCGGGCGCGGGCATCGGCGGTTTCTTCACGCCGACCGGCTATGGCACCAAGCTCGCGGAAGGCCGCGAAACCCGCATGATCGACGGCAAGCACTATGTGCTGGAAGCGCCGCTGCACGCCGATTTCGCGCTCGTCAAGGCATTCAAGGGCGACCGCTGGGGCAATCTGGTCTATCGTAAGACCGCGCGCAACTTCGGCCCGATCATGGCGAGCGCCGCGAAGACGGCGATCGTGCAGGTATCGAAGGTGGTGCCGCTTGGCGAACTGGACCCGGAAAACATCGTGACGCCGGGTATTTTCGTGCAGCGCGTCGTGGAAGTGCCGCAGGCCGTGCATCAAGCTGAACTCGCTGCTTAAGGACGAAAAGCCATGAAGAAACTCACTCGTGACGAAATGGCCAAGCGCGTGGCCGCGGACATTCCCGAAGGCGCGTATGTGAACCTGGGCATCGGCGTGCCGACGCTCGTCGCCAATCACCTCGCGGCGGACCGCGAAATCTTCCTGCACAGCGAAAACGGTCTGCTCGGCATGGGCCCGGCGCCCGCGAAGGGAGACAAAGACGACGAGCTCATCAACGCCGGCAAGCAGCACGTGACACTGCTCACGGGCGGCGCGTTCTTCCATCACGCGGATTCGTTCGCGATGATGCGCGGCGGCCATCTCGACTTCTGCGTGCTCGGCGCGTCCCAGGTGTCGGCGCAGGGTGATCTCGCGAACTGGCACACCGGCGCGCCCGACGCGATTCCGGCGGTCGGCGGCGCGATGGATCTCGCGATCGGCGCGAAGCAGGTCTACGTGATGATGGAACTGCTCACCAAGCAGGGCGAAAGCAAGCTGGTCGCGGAATGCTCGTATCCCGTGACCGGCGTGCAGTGCGTGGACCGCGTGTACACGGATCTCGCCGTATTCGACGTGACGCCGGAAGGCTTCGTCGTGCACGAGATCGTGGAAGACCTGTCGTTCGAGGAATTGCAGAAGCTGGCAAGGTGCCGCTGCAATACGCGCCGCTGACCGAAGCCGCTTGAGAGACACAAGAGAACCGGAGCAAGAGATGAAAGAAGCTTTCGTATGTGATGACATCCGCACGCCGATCGGCCGTTACGGCGGTTCGCTCGCCTCCGTGCGCGCCGACGATCTCAGCGCGGTGCCGCTGCGCGCGCTCATCGAGCGCAACAAGGAAGTGGACTGGGAAGCCATCGACGAAGTGATCTATGGTTGCGCGAACCAGGCGGGCGAAGACAACCGCAACGTCGCGCGCATGTCGGCGCTGCTCGTGGGCTTGCCCGTAGGCACGCCAGGCTCGACGGTCAACCGCCTGTGCGGCTCGGGCATGGACGCGATCGGCGTCGCGGCGCGCGCGATCAAGGCGGGCGAGACGAGCCTGATGATCGCGGGCGGCGTCGAGAGCATGAGCCGTGCGCCGTTCGTGATGGGCAAGGCGACGAGCGCATTTTCGCGTTCCGCCGAGATTCACGACACGACCATCGGCTGGCGTTTCATCAATCCGCTGATGAAGAAGCAGTACGGCGTCGATTCGATGCCCGAAACCGCCGAGAACGTCGCGGACGACTACAAGATCAGCCGCGCCGATCAGGACGCGTTCGCGCTGCGCAGCCAGCAGAAGGCGGCGCGCGCGCAAAAGGACGGCACGCTGGCGCAGGAAATCGTCGCCGTGACGATTCCGCAGAAGAAGGGCGATGCGCTCGTCGTCGATCGTGACGAGCATCTGCGTGAAACGAGCCTCGAAGCGCTCGCGAAGCTGAAGGGCGTCGTGCGTCCGGACGGTTCGGTGACGGCGGGCAACGCCTCCGGCGTGAACGACGGCGCGGTCGCCCTGCTCATCGCCGACGAAGAAAGCGCGAAGCGCAACGGCTTGACGCCGCGCGCGCGCATTCTCGGCCTTGCCACCGCGGGCGTGCCGCCGCGCGTGATGGGCATCGGTCCTGGTCCAGCCTCGCAGAAGCTGCTCGCGCGTCTCGGCATGAGCATCGACCAGATGGATGTGATCGAGCTGAACGAAGCGTTCGCCTCTCGCAAGGTCTCGCGACCCTCCGCATGCTCGGTATCGCCGACGACGATCCGCGCGTGAACCCGAACGGCGGCGCGATCGCGCTGGGCCATCCGCTCGGCGCTTCGGGCGCGCGGCTCGTTACGACCGCGAGCTATCAGCTCCAGCGCACCGGCGGCCGCTTTGCGCTGTGCACGATGTGCATCGGCGTGGGCCAGGGCATCGCGATGATCATCGAGCGCGTTTGAGTACATGTTTTCATCGACAGGACGTCTCACCGATCTCATTTGCGGCAACGCCGCCGCGAATGAAACGTGGTCGCCGCGCGCGACCGTGCAGGCGATGCTTGACGTCGAAGCCGCGCTCGCGCGTGCTTCGGCGCTGCATGGCGTGATTCCGTCGAGCGCGGTCGAGGCGATCGTTGCCGCGTGCCGCGCGGACAACATCGACGCCGACGCGTTGATGACCGGCGCCGCGGCGGGTGGCAATCTCGCGATTCCGCTCGTCAAGCAGCTTACGGCGGTCGTGAAGGCGAGCGACGCCGAAGTCGCGAAGGTACGTGCACTGGGAGCGCGACGAGCCAGGACATCATCGATACGGGCGTCGTGCTGCAGTTGCGCGCGGCGCTCGATCTGCTCGATGCCGATCTGCGTTCGCTCGCCGATGCCCTCGCGCAGCAGGCCGACAGGCATTGCGCGACACCGATGATCGGCCGCACATGGCTTCAGCAGGCGCTCCCGATCACGCTCGGCCTGAAGTTCGCGCAATGGCTCGATGCGGTGACGCGTCACCGCGCGCGTCTGGCGGATCTACGTGAACGCGCGCTCGTGCTGCAGTTCGGCGGCGCGGCGGGCACGCTCGCGAGTCTGCGTGACAAGGCATTGCCGGTTGCGAAATCGCTCGCGGAGGATCTGAAGCTGCAACTGCCCGCGCTGCCGTGGCACACGCAGCGCGATCGCATCGCGGAGGCGGCGTCGTTTCTCGGCATGCTGACAGACACGCTCGGCAAGATCGCCCGCGATATTTCGCTGATGATGCAGACCGAACTCGGCGAAGTCGCGGAGCCGGCCGCGGCAGGCAAGGGCGGTTCGTCGACGATGCCGCACAAGCGCAACCCTGTCGGCTGCGCGGCCGTGCTCACGGCGGCGACGCGCGCGCCGAATCTCGTCGCGACGATCTTCGCGGGCATGGTTCAGGAGCACGAGCGCGCCCTCGGCGGCTGGCAGGCCGAGTGGGAAGCGCTGCCGAACTTCGCGCGCCTGACGGCGGGCGCCCTCACGAACATCAAGGGCGTCGTGCCGTCGATGGAAGTGAACGTCGAACGGCTCGCGCAGAACCTCGGCGTGACCAGCGGCCTCGTGCTCGGTGAAGCGGTGATGCTCGCGCTCGGCGACGCCATCGGCAGGCTGGATGCGCACAAGCTCGTCGAACAGGCGTCGAAGGCGTCGGTCGCGAACGGCGCTTCGCTCTTCGACGAGCTCGCCGCGAACGAAACCGTCGCGCGACATCTGTCGCACGATCAACTGAAACAATTGCTCGATCCGGCGAATTACGTCGGCCAGGCGCAGGCGTTCGTCGATGCGGCGATCGCACGCGCTAACTCAAAAGAACGGGAGCAGTAAAAACATGCCTCTTGCCGAAGTGAACGGAACGCGGATTCACTATCGCATCGATGCCACCGCGGGCGATAACGCGCCGTGGCTCGTGCTGTCGAATTCGCTCGGCGCCGATGTCTCGATGTGGACGCCGAACATCGAGGCGTTCGCGCAGCATTATCGCGTCGTGCGCTACGACACGCGCGGCCACGGCCACTCGGACGCGCCGCCGAGGCCCTTACGATCGATCAGCTGATCGGCGATGTGATTGGCCTGATGGACCACCTGAAGATCGAGCGCGCGAACTATTGCGGCCTGTCGATGGGCGGCCTGACGGGCATCGGCCTCGCCGCGCGTCATCCGGAGCGCTTCTCGCGCGTGGTGCTGTCGAACACGGCGGCGCTTATCGGCTCGGACGCCGTGTAGACGCCTCGCGCCGCGAAGGCGCGCGAGCCGGACGGCATGCCCGCGCTCACCGACGCCGTGATCGCGCGCTGGTTCACCGCGCCGTTCTTCGAGCGCGAGCCGCTCGTGCTCGCGAATATCCGCGACGTGTTCCGGCACACGCCGGGCGACGGCTACGCGTCGAACTGCGAGGCGATCCGCGACGCCGACCTGCGCAGCGAAGACCATCAGGCTGCCGGTGCTCGTCATCTCGGGCACGCACGATCTGTTGACGACGGCCGAACAGGGCCGCGAGCTGGCGGGTTATATCGAAGGCGCGCGCTATGTCGAGCTGGATGCGGCGCATCTGTCGAACATCGAGAAGCGCGACGACTACACGCGCACGGTGCTCGGCTTTCTCGGAGAACACTGAATGACCGACGACGAACGTCACGAAGCCGGCATGAAAGTGCGCCGCGCGGTGCTGTCCGACGCGCATGTGGACCGTTCCCTCGCGAACCGCACGGAGCTCACGACGGAGTTCCAGAATTTCATCACGCGCTATGCATGGGGCGAGATCTGGACGCGCGATGGCCTGCCGCGTCATACGCGCAGCCTCCTCACCATCGCGATGATGGTGGCGCTCAACCGCAGCGAGGAACTCGCGCTGCATCTGCGCGCCGCGAAGAACAACGGCGTGATGCAGGACGAGATCAAGGAAGTGCTGCTGCAGACGGCCGTGTACTGCGACGTGCCGGCGGCGAACTCGGCGTTCCATCTCGCGCAGAAGATCTTCGACGAGGAAGCCGGCAAGGCGTAATCGCTCTGCTGCGGGCAGGGCGTGAATCGAAGCCATCTCCGAGAAAGCGGAGATGGCTTTTTGCTTTGCGCTGCGGAATCCAAAGACTCAGAACGCGTAGTACGACCCGGCGCCGGCCGGCGTATTGCGTCCCTCGATCGCCGTGAAGACGCGTCGGCCGTAGAAGAAGGGCAGGCCCCAGTCGAAGTAGCCGCTGGCGGCGCCCGCGAGATTGTCGAAGGCGAAGTTGCTCGTGCCGAACAGGCCGGTCGACTGAGCGACCGAGAAGCTGATCGCGCTTTGCGCGCCGCCTGACGAGCGGATCATCGCCGAGAAGGTTTGCGTCGTCGCCGGACAGTACCAGACGCCGCATCGGGTGAGCGTCGTCGACGGAAAGAAAAAGCCGTTCGATCCGCTGTCGATGAAGCTCGAACCGAACTGGCTGCCGCCGAAGACCGTCGTCACGTAGCCGGTGACCGAATCGGAGGCGAGCACGGTCGCCGAGCCAAGCAGATTGTTCGACTGCGAGCCGATCTCGAACGTCATCGTTCCTGTCACCGAGGATGCGCCGCTGTCCGGCACGCCCGGCAGCTCGATCAGAACGCCGTTGTTGTCGGTGGCGAAGTTCGCGACCGGATTCGTCACCTGCTGCGCGATTGCCATCCTGCCCGCAGTGCAACCACCCGTGCCGCAGTCGTAATACCAGCGCGGCAGGGCGAAGTCCGCGCAATTCGCGCCGCAGTCGGCGACGAACGGGCCGACGCCGAAGATGCCGTTGCCCCGCAAGGACGATGCGGTGAGCATCGGTGGGCCCGAGAGGCTGCAGTCCTGCGGCGCGCCGGGCACGGCGGTATCGGCGATCACCTGCACGGACGTCGAGGCCGCGACCTGGCCGGCGAGCCTCACGTCGGCCCGCCGCACCGCGCCCCACGTGTAGCTCGAGCCGAACACCATGCATTCCGCGGCGACCGAACCCGGCACGCTGCCCGCAACGGTTGGGAGCGCGATCGACGGGGCGAGTGCGGAGGCCAGCACTCTCAGTCCGTGCGATCCGGTATCGACCTGAATGTCATCGATCGTCTGGCAGGTGGCGGTACCCGGCACGCATATCGTCACGCTGGTTTGCAGCATGTTGCGGGTGTTGGTCGGTGTCCGGGTGACGATGATCGGCTGGACGTTCGGCGTCGTCGATTGCGTCACGGTCGTGCTGGCGGCATCGGGAGCCGACGCGGGGCTCGCGGGCGCCGGAGCGCTGGCCGTCGCGGGCGCGCTGGCTGCCGCGCCACCCGTCGTGCCGCCGCCGGCCGATCCGCCGCCCCCGCCGCAGGCGGGCAACAGCGCGCACAGGGTCAGCGCGGATATTTGAAGAAGAGCGCGTATTTTCATGTCGCCCGTCCTATTGGATGTCCGTTGCGTCGACGCCGGGCGGCAGGGCGCTCGCGAGCCATGCGCGGCCGCTGAACTCACGCAGCCGCACGCGATTCTCGACGACGAGATCGCCCTGCGCCACGCGCGCGGTGTGCAATCCAGCTTCGCCGATCGTTGCATTCGCGGCTTCCAGGAACGTTTCGAAGTAGGTGCCGAGCAGCGACCGGACATCGGCCATCGCGGGGCCGCGCCAGGACACGGCGTACACTTTTCCGCCCGAATCGACGTATTCGCGCACGACGATCCCGTTCATGTCGGTCGTCTCGTGGTAGGCAACCCGACCGCCTTGCGCCACATGCATCACGCTGCCCTGGGATGCGTCCGCGGCGCGCGCGGTTGCACCGAGCTGGGCGTGGGCGGGCGTCGTCGCGCCGAACGCGAGCATCGCAAGAACCGCCGCGATGTAGTGAGGAAGTCTTATTGAATTCAATCTAATCTCTATTATTTGGGACGTTTCTTATTTTCGAGATGAGATTTTAGGGGCGAAGAGGCAGCAAGGCGATACAGGCGGTAAGCGCTGCTGCAGCGGTGCAGACGCTTGCGGCAGAGATCGATTTCCTGATGAATCAAGACGTTGCGAGAACCGAAAAGCCGAATTGCCGCTTTTGGTGATTGTCACAAATTGTCAAACCGATCCGGGGCGCATCTAAGGAACCTCTGCACGACTCGATTTCAGAGCGCTGGACGTTTTACGCTTCGCATCGTATCGATCGCGACGATGGCCTGCGGGTGATTAGTCAACTTTTGAACCGTGGCGGCCTCGTTTTCTGAGTCTCGCGTTTCGATCCTCAAGCGCTTCAAGCATTTCAAGCGCTTCGCAAGGCCTTGCGTGCCATCCACAAATTGCCCAGCGCAAACAGCGTTGTGATCTGCGCAGTATTTTTCATCACCCCCCTATACCGGGTCTTCGTGTAGCCAAATTGCCGCTTGAGCACGCGAAACGGGTGTTCGACCTTCGCGCGGATGCCCGCCTTCAGACGTTCGATCCGATCGTAGATCGCGTCCAGTTGATCACT
>LFJH01000061.1 GCA_001189335.2 Candidatus Paraburkholderia schumanniana | reverse complement strand
AGTGATCAACTGGACGCGATCTACGATCGGATCGAACGTCTGAAGGCGGGCATCCGCGCGAAGGTCGAACACCCGTTTCGCGTGCTCAAGCGGCAATTTGGCTACACGAAGACCCGGTATAGGGGGGTGATGAAAAATACTGCGCAGATCACAACGCTGTTTGCGCTGGGCAATTTGTGGATGGCACGCAAGGCCTTGCGAAGCGCTTGAAATGCTTGAAGCGCTTGAGGATCGAAACGCGAGACTCAGAAAACGAGGCCGCCACGGTTCAAAAGTTGACTAATCACCCGCAGGCCATCGTCGTGATCGATACGATGCGAAGCGTAAAACGTCAGCGCTCTGAAATCGAGTTGTGCAGAGGTTCCCTAGTGCCGCCTTATCCGGCCAGCTTCTTCGCCAGCTCGGCGACGTGCTGGCCCTGATAGCGCGCGATATCGAGCTCGTTCTGCGAGGGCTTGCGGCTGCCGTCCGTGGATGCGAGCGTGGTCGCGCCGTAGGGTGTGCCGCCCGACACCTCGCTCATGTTCGTGAGGCCCGCGCATGCATACGGCACGCCGACGATGACCATCCCGTGATGCAGCAGCGTGGTATGAAACGATGTGATGGTCGTTTCCTGCCCGCCGTGCTGCGAAGCCGTCGAAGAAAAGACGCTGCCGATCTTGCCGACGAGCGCGCCTTTCACCCACAGTCCGCCCGTCTGATCGAGGAAGGTGCGCATCTGGCCGGCCATGTTGCCGAAGCGCGTCGGCGTGCCGAAGATGATGGCGTCGTAGTCGGCGAGCTCGTCGACGGGCGCGACGGGCGCCTGCTGGTCGACTTTCACGCCGATCTGCGCGGCGCGGTCGGCGGGAATCGTTTCGGGCACGCGCTTGAGCGTGACTTCGGTACCGGCGACGCCCTGCGCGCCTTCAGCGACCGCTTGCGCCATCGTTTCCACGTGGCCGTACATCGAATAATAGAGAACCAGTACTTTCGCCATGATGTGTCCTTTGTGTGAGGGTGCATCGGATGGAGATGCGCGGTTCCTTGCGCGCACTAAAAGATAGCACCGGCTCGTGTGACATGCCGGATGCATGGCATTCGGTTCGCGCAGAATTGGCCTGCCCGCGAAAATGCGAAGCGTTCATGGACGGGCGCTCGTTTCGTCGACGACAATGCCGCAAAACCGAAACGGAGACGCAACGCCATGAACGGCCACGCCTTGCTCAGCGCGAACCTGCTCATCGCCTATTCGGCGTATTTCGTCGGCACCGCGAACCCCGGGCCGAGCAATCTCGCGATCATGTCGATCGCGAGCAACTCGGGCCGGCGCGCGGCGTTCGCCTTTGCGGCAGGCGTGATGTCCGGCTCGTTCTTCTGGGCGATGCTCGCCGCGCTCGGCCTCTCGGCCGCGCTCACCGCGTACTCGGGCTTTCTCGTCGGCGTGAAGATCTGCGGCGGGCTGTATCTGCTGTGGCTCGCGTTCAAGTCGGGACGCGCGGCGCTGAAGCCGCCCGTGCGGGCATCGGCGGCGGATGCGCAGGGGCAGAGCGGCCGCAAGCTCTACGCGCGCGGCGCGCTCCTGCATCTCACCAATCCGAAGGCGATTCTCGTGTGGATGTCGGTGGCGGCGCTCGGATCGTCGGCGGGCGAGGGGCCGGGGCACATGCTCGTGGTCGTTGCCGGGTGCCTGTGCATCGGCATGTGCGTATTCGGCGGGTATGCCGCGTCTTTTCGATGGCGTCCGCGGCGCGTCTATAAGCGCATCCAGCGCGGCCTCGATGCGTGCCTCGCGCTCGTGTTCGGCGCGGCGGGCATTCGCCTGCTGACCTCGCGCGTGTAACGTATGAGCGGGCGGGCGCGCGCGCCGGGCCTTGCGGCTGAATCCGTGTTCGCCTTCCCCCCGCGGCTGCCGACGCCCGTTCTCGTCGTCCGTGCATTCGTTCTACAACCTCATCGGGCTGTTCCTGCTGGCGGCACACGTGTAGCGGATTTGCCGCACTGCCGGCGCTCCGGCTTTGCTTCGGGGCGATCGGCGTCTACGCTCGAGTAGACGCGCGCTCATTTTCAGAACAATGCCGATCGATGATTCCCCTCGCAGCGCCGCCCCGGTTGAAGCGCACCGCTTTGCGGCCTTCGGCGAGCTCTCGCGCAGCTTGCGCGACGCCTGCGCCGCGCTCGGCCGCGAACTCGTCGCGATCCGGCCGAATCCCGCGCGTGCGCTTTTTGCCACGCAGGCGATGCTCTCCGTCGGGCTCGCGGTCACGCTGGCGTATGCCTTCCATCTGACCAGCATCTGGTGGGCGGCGATCAGCGGCTTCGCCGTGATGCAGTCGAAGTTTTCCGCGTGCGCGCAACGCGGCGTGCAGCGTGTGGTCGGCACGGTGGCGGGTGCGATCATCGGCGCGGTGACGTCGCTGATGGTGACCTTCGAGGCGCATCGGCTGGTGTCCGCGTCCGCGACCGCTTCGTTCGCGCTCCTGCGGGTGGCGGAAGTGGCCGTCGGCACATTTGCGAGCGTGGCCGTGTCGGCGCTGTTTCATGCGGGCCTGCAGCACTATCGCAAGTCGCGGAGCGTTGCGCCGATCCCGCGCGCGCAGGCGGCATCGACGGTGGATCGCGTCGATGGCGTCGCCACGCAGACCATCACCGTGATGCCTTCCGACGCGGCCCACGCCGTGCAGACGATGGAGGCTTCGCACGTCGCGCACGCCGAGCAGGCCGTGCGCGCGATGCACAGGCGCCTCGCGTGGCAGAGCGCGTAGTCGGTGATGATTCTGGCGTCCCTCGCGTATGCGTGGAATCTGCCGGGCTTCGCGCAGGCGATGGTGACGGCCATCGCCGTGCTGATCCTGCCCGCATCGGCGCTGGGCACGCCGACGCGCAAGCCCATCGCGGAGCGCATGACTCAGCGCTTGCTCGGCTGCCTGCTCGCGGGTGGCGTGAGTCTTGCGCTGTTGCCCTTGCTGGGCGATCACGCGTTCGCCTGCGTAATCGCATTGTGTGCGGGCGTATGGCCCGGCTGTCATGTGCAGACCGGCACGCAGGGCGCGAGCTATGTCGGACGGCAGTTCGGCATCGCGTTCATCATGGTGTTCGTGCAGGATCATCACTGGTCGGCGGACCCGATGCCTGCGCTCACGCGGTTCGCCGGGATTCTATGCGGGATCGCGGTGTTGTCCGCGGTCATGGCGGCGGGAACGGCGTGGGCGGAGAGACGCGCGCCGCGCGCCGCGATGCGGTGACGCAAGCCGTCGAGCCGCCGCATCGCGCTTTCAGGGCCTCAGTAAATCAGGCCTCTTCCGCCCATGCCAGATTCTCCCGCGCCATCAGCGCGCTGGAGGCCGCGGGCCCGAACGTCCCCGCCGTGTAACCGCGCGGCTGGTCGCCCAGTTCCTTCCATCCGTTGAGAATCGGCTCGATCCACGTCCATGCTGCTTCCAGTTCGTCGCGCCTCATGAAGTGCGTCAGCCGTCCGCGAATCACGTCGATGAGCAAGCGCTCGTAAGCTTCCGCGCGCCGCTGCGTCATTGCCTGCTGGAGGTCGAGATTGAGCGTCACCGGTTGCATGTGCATGCCGCTGCCGGGCTCCTTCGCCATCATCTGAAGCTGGATGGACTCTTCCGGCTGCAGCGTGATCGTGAGCCGGTTGCCGTAGTGACGCGGGCCGTCCGGAATGATCGAGAACGGCAGATCCGCGAAATCGATGACGATCTCCGAGCGGCGGTTCTGCATGCGCTTGCCCGTGCGCAGGAAGAACGGCACGTTGGTCCAGCGCCAGTTGTTGATATGCGCGCGCAACGCGACGAAGGTTTCCGCGCGGCTGTCGGGCGGCACGTTCACTTCCTCGAGATAGCCCTTCACGGTCTCGCCGCCCACCGCGCCGGCGGTGTACTGGCCGCGCACCGTGTCGCGCGCGATGTCGGCGACGGTCATCGGCCGCAGCGACTTCAGCACCTTGAGCTTCTCGTCGCGCACGGCGTCCGGATCGAGCGAAACGGGCGGCTCCATCGCGACGATGCACAGGAGTTGCAACAGGTGGTTCTGCACCATGTCGCGCAGCGCGCCGGTGTGATCGTAGAAGCCCGCGCGGCTGCCGACGCCCACCGTCTCCGCCACCGTGATCTGCACGCTCTTGATATACGGCGCCTGCCACAGCGGGCCGAAGATCGCGTTGCCGAAACGCAGCACCATCAGGTTCTGCACCGTTTCCTTGCCGAGATAATGGTCGATGCGATAGATCTGCTCTTCCTTGAAATGCTTGCCGACCGCATCGTTGATGGCGCGCGCCGATGCGAGATCGTGGCCGAGCGGTTTCTCCAGCACCACGCGCGAATTGCTGTCGAGGATGCCGGCGCCGTCGAGGTTGTCGCAGATGCTCACGAAGAGCTCGGGCGAGGTCGACAGGTACAACACGCGCTGCGAGCCGGGGCGTACCGACTCGGCGAGACGCTGAAAGTCGGACGGGTTCTCGACATCGACGCGCACGTAATCGAAGAGTGCGAGGAATTTGTCCCACGACTGCGCATCGAACACCTTTGCGTCGATGAACGGGCGCGCCTGTTCCTCCATGAAGTTCTTCAGGTAATTCTCGCGCGTCCAGTCCTTGCGGCCGATCGCGAGAATGCGCGTGTCGGCGGGCAGATTGCAGTGCATGTGCGCCATGTAGAGTGCCGGCAGCAGCTTGCGCGCCGCCAGGTCTCCGCCGCCGCCGAAGATGATCATGTCGAGCCGGCGTTCGTTCAAGGGAGGAGTTGGATTCGTCATGGTGCGTGAGCCGTCAAAGGTTCATGAAAACCGAAAGCGCGGCGATCGTTCGAGACAGCTATGTTGCATGTTTTGCCGGCTTTTTGCACGACGACCGTGCTAACGGGCGTTCGATTCGTCAGGTGTATGCGAAATATCAGCGGAGCGCGCGCCTGTTTAGTCCGTTTAGCCTGAATAGCTCAACGAAGCGTCCGCGCGCAGTGTCGCGACGGCGAGGTCCAGAAAGGCGCGCACCTTCTGCGTGACGTGACGCCCCTCTCGATGCACGAGATGAATCGGAATGGCCGGTGCCTCGAATTCGGGCAAAACGATCACGAGACCACCTTCGTCCACATGCTGCGCGACCTGGTACGACAGGAGTCGCGCGATGCCGAAATCCGCGAGCGCGGCGCTGATGGCGGAATCGTTGGTGGTGGTCGTGAAGCGCGCATGGGCGCGCACGAGAATCTGCCGCTCGCCGTCATGCAGGCGCCATTCGGGCGGCGTCGACGAGCCGGTGGACGCGATGATCACATGTTCCGCGAGATCGTCCGGATGGCGCGGTGTGCCATGCTTCGCGAGATACGCGGGCGATGCGTACAGCACGCGCCGCACGCGCCCGACGTTGATCGCCTGCAACGACGAGTCCGGCAGTTGCGCGATGCGAACCGCCACGTCGATGCCCTCGTCGACGAGATTCACCACGCGGTCGACGAACCAGCAGCTGGCGTTGGCTTCGGGATAGCGGCGCAGATAGTCCAGCACGATCGGCGTGACGTGCAGCCGGCCGAACATCACCGGTGCGGTGATCGAGAGCAGGCCGCGCGGCGACGAATGCGTGCCTGTGGCCGAGAGCTCGGCGGTTTCGATGTCACCGAGAATGCGCCGGCAGTCCTCGAAAAAGCCACTGCCGGCGTCGGTGAGGCGCACGACACGCGTCGTGCGCGTGAGCAGGCGTACGCCGAGATGCTCTTCGAGTTCGGTGACGACGCGGCTCACGACGGACGGCGAGACGTCGAGCTTGCGCGCGGCTGATGCGAAGCCGCCGGTTTCGACCACCGTGACGAAGGTCGCCATTGCCTGAAGACGGTCCATGGGAAAGCGCGAGGCATGCAGGCTGAAAGGATGCCGTGCATTCTCGGGGATATGGCCGCGGGGCACAATCCGCGCTCCTTGCGGAGCGCGTCACAGATCGAGTTCCAGCCCACCGTTTTCGTCGTCCGCGGGCACCGCGCAGCAGATGAGCGCTTCGCCATCGTCGACATGAAACGCCGGCTCGCTTTCATACGACACCGTGCCTTTCACGATGCGTGTCCGGCACGTCCCGCACGTGCCGCCGCGGCAATTGAATTCCGGCGAAAGACCGCTCGTTTCCGCGAGCTCCAGCAACGTGCCGCTGGCCGGCTTCCATTGCGCACTCGTGCCCGACGTCATGAAACTCACCTTCACCGCTTCCGTCGCGGCGGGACGCATCGGCTTCACGTCCGCGCCGCGGTCCGCCGTGCGCTTGAGCGCCGATGGACCGAACGCCTCCGCGTGAATGCGCGCATCGGATACGTTGAGCGCGCGCAGGCCGTCGTAGATCGTCTGCATGAATGCGCCCGGCCCGCACAGATAGAAGTCGTAGTCGTTGAACGGCAGGCGGCTCGTCAGCAGATCGATATCGATGCGCCCCGACACGTCGAAATCGTGCCCTAGCGTTGCGCCCTGCGTGTCGCTCAGCACGCGGATCACATTGACCGCGCCGCCGGCGCTGTGCGCGAGCGCGTCGATTTCCTTCGCGAACGCGCGGCTCGCGAGCGAATGCGCCGACAAGATCATCCATACCGGGCGAATCCGGCGCTTCCTCAGGCCCTCGTAGACGACATGGCGCAGCATCGCGAGCATCGGCGTGATGCCGACGCCCGCCGCCATCAGCACCGCCGGGCAACGCTCGAACGGATCGATGGTGAAATCGCCCGCCGGTGCGCGCGCCTCGATCGTGTCACCGGTTTTCAGCATATCGTGCAGATACGCCGAGACGCGCCCGTCGCGCTTCACGCTGATGCGGTACATGCCATCCGAAGGCGCCACCGACAGCGTGTACGTGCGGATTCGCGGCTTCGCCTCGCCCGGCAGCGTGACGCGGACCGGCAGATGCTGCCCGGCCCTGTGCGCGATGAGGCCCGCGCCATCCGACGGTTCGAGATGGAACGAGCGGATCGCATTGCTCTCGTCGACGATTTTGCTCACGCGCAACGTCCGCCATGCATGGGCGAGCGCAGCGGCCTTGATGCGCTCGGACGCCTGCTGCCAGTCGCCGGTCATCAGCGAGTTCGGCGAGGCGCCTTCGCTGCGCGCCTTCCACCGCAACGGCAGCGCATTCTCGCGATACACGATGCGGCGCGGCGTGAAGCGCCACAGCCGCTCCGCGCCCTGGAACGCGGCGGTTTCGGGGGAATCGAGCAGCACTTCGGCGTCGCCGGAAAGCTGAAGCAGCGCGCCGGTTTCGAAGTCCGCGAACACGAGGCCCGCGTGGCCGTTCTCGTGAATATTGCCGAGCGTGTTGAAGAAGAGATTGCCCGCGAAGTCGGGAATGGTGAGCACGCCATCGTCCGACAGCCTCACGAAGCCCGGCTTGCCGCCGCGATGCGACACATCTACTTGCCGATGCCCGTCCTCGCGATCGAAATACGACGCGACGAAGAACGTGTCCGCGCCCGTGATCATCGCCTTCGCGCGCGCCGACAACGCGTCGAGCGCGACCGGTTCCACCGGCGACGGCGCTTCGAAATCGCGCACGAATTCGACATCGCGCAGCTGGATGATTATTGGGGGCAATTGCCGAAGCTTTGCTCGACGGCAACATCGAATCTGGCGCTCGTGCTGTCGCGACGGATCACGCCGTTCAGGCGGTTGCGCCGGCGCGTGTGCAACTCGATGCCGAGAAGGCCGATCGACGCGCCATCGTGCATGCCTACGTCGGCTGGATCGAGCGGATCGCGGGCGCGGTCGATGGCCAGCGTCGTCGCATCGGACGTCTGCATGAAGCCGGGAGGTCCGGCGATGAGCGTCGCCCACGGATCGCCGCGTTCGTCGACGGCGCCGGCCACGACGAACGGTAACTGCGCGAAAAACTGGCGATGCTGATCGGGCATGTAGTCGCGCACGACCCGCCGGCCCGTGGCATCCATGCGCTCGTAGGCGCCGGCGGCTTTCTGCAGCGCAATCTCGCCGCGATGCCACGGCGAAGGCGTGGCGACGGGCGCAACCCGCGTTGCGCTATCGGGAATCGTGGACATGATCGTTTGCCTCCACATGCCGGGCACGGCGGCCGCGCGCACGCGCCGCCGCGTCACCTTACGCCGCGAGACCCGCGGCCGTCTTCTGGAACGGCACGAAACCGGGCAGCGCTTCGATGCGGCGCAGCCAGGCATTCACGTTCGCGTAGCCAGAGAGATCGACGTTCCCTTCCGGGGCGCTGGAGATGTAGCTGTAGAGCGCGACATCCGCGATGGTCGGATGCGCCGCGCCGATATTCGCGATCCAGTCGCGGCCGGCGAGTTGCGCGTCGATCACCTTGAGGGATGGCGTGCGCCCGCGCGATGACTTCCTCCGCGTTGAACTTGCCGCCGAACACAGTGACGAGACGCGCGGCGGCCGGCCCGAATGCGATCTGGCCCGCCGCGACCGAAAGCCAGCGCTGCACGGCGGCGGCTTGCGCGGGCGAATCCGGCAGCCATTTCGAATCGCCGGATTTTTTAGCGAGATAGACGAGGATCGCGTTCGAATCGGAGATGACGTGCTCGCCGTCGACGAGCACGGGAATTTGGCCGAGCGCGTTCAGCTTCAGATATTCGAGGGTCTTGTGCGCGCCCTTGGCGAGATCGACGAATGTTTCTTCGTGCTCGATCGCGAGCCGATTCAGGAAGAGACGCGCGCGGTGCGCATGCCCGGACAGCGGATGGCAGTAGAGCTTCATGGCAGGTTTCCTTTTTTCGTTTGACGGCCGGGAGGTATCCCATCCCGTAAGTCGAGTATGGGTTCTTGCTGTCAAAAGCAGAATGCGACGAAGTTTCCAATCACTATTCTTGAAACGAGAATGGTGAGCGAACTCCGCACGCGCCAGATCACCTGTCGGACGCGTTCGATATCACCGCGGCACGTTCGCAGTGCTGCCCGCGAGCGGGGAACCGTAGCCGCCGCTGTTCGCGTTGTTCTGCAGGCCGTTGACGAGCTGGGCGCGGGGATCGCTCGGATTGAGGTTGAGTTCGCCGGCCTGCGCATTGCCGTGCGTCGGATACTGGCTGCCGAGCGGGGCGTCCGGCATGAGCTTCGTGCTGTTTTGCGGCGAATGCATGTCGGTTTCGACGCTCGGATGCAGTTGCGCGAAGACGGGCGCGGCGCACGCCGATACAGCGGCGAAGGTGATGGATGATCGAAGCGAAACGCTCACTTTCATGGCTGATTCTCCGAAACGCGGCCACGCAGGATCAGTGTAGTCCGCGCACCGTTACACGCGGTGTTTCCCTACGGCCAGCCCGTCAGCGTTATTCCTCGCTCCCGGAAATCCTCACCGTCGAAGCGATTGCAGTAAAATTCGGCTCCCGAATAGCCTCACCTCGAAGCGTAGGCGCAACTCAGTACGGCACGAGCCTTGCTTGACCGTCGTTGCTGTTGCACCAAAGCAGCTCGCGTCACGGCTCCCGTGCGTGGCGTGCCTTCCACTCTCATAACGAGCCGCCTTCATGCCGCAAGCACCCGGGCCGCGCCGGCCACCCGCGAAGATCCTGCCGCCCGAAGCGCCCGGTGTGCGCGCGCTGGCGTCGCTGGTGACGGGCGTCGTCGTCATTTGCGCGCTGTATTTCGCGCGCGCGGTGATGATTCCGATCATCCTCGCGATTCTGCTGAGCTTCCTGCTGGCGCCTTTCGTGGACTTTCTGCGGCGGCTGCGCTTCGGTCAGGTGCCGTCGGTGATCGTGGCGGTGGTGGTCGCGCTTTCGGTGCTTACCGCGGTCGGTGCGCTGATCGGCGCGCAGGTGGCGCAGCTCGCCGGCGATCTGCCGAAGTATCAGGTCGCGATCGAGCGCGAGATCGACACTGTGCAGCGCGTGACGATCGGCCGCGCCGACGCCTTTCTCGGCCGCGCGTCGCACGCGCTGAAGCGCCTCTCGCCCGCGCGCGAGCAGGAGCCGAAGAACGAGGAAAACCCCGCGGCCTCGCCGATCGACCAGCCGATGCCCGTCGAAGTGCACGAGCCGTCGCCGTCGCCTCTGGAGCTGGCGCAGCGCTTCCTCTCGCCCGTCACCAGTCCGCTGGAAACCACCGGCATCGTGCTCGTGGTCGCGGTATTCATCCTTTTGCAGCGCGAGGACCTGCGCGACCGCCTGATCCGCCTGTTCGGCTCGCGCGGCCTGTCGCGCTACTTCCTCGCGCAGCTCGGCATCAACCTGGGCGTGGGCATCGTCATTTCGATCGGGCTCGCGATCATCGGCGTGCCGGGCGCGCTGCTTTTCGGCGTGATGACGGCGCTGCTGCGCTTCGTGCCGTACGTCGGGACGTGGATCGCGGCGGCGGTGGGTCCCGGCTGGGTGATGCTCGTGTGGACCTTCATCCTGTTCGGCGTGACGGACATCACGGCGGCGCAAGTCGTCGAGCCGCTGCTGTACGGGCACAGCACGGGCCTCTCGCCGTTCGCGGTGATCGTGGCGGCGATCTTCTGGAGCTGGATCTGGGGGCCGATCGGTCTCGTGCTCTCGACGCCGCTCACGCTGTGCCTCGTGATTCTCGGCCGTCACGTCGACCGACTGGAGTTTCTCGACGTGCTGTTCGGCGACCGGCCGGCGCTCACGCCCGCCGAGAATTTCTATCAGCGCCTGCTCGCGAACGACCCCGACGAGGCGCTCGTTCAGGCCGAGTCGCTGCTGCGGGAGCGCTCGCTGATCGCCTATTACGACGAAGTCGCGCTCGAAGGGCTGCGCTACGCGTACAACGATGTGCTGCGCGGCGTGGTGACGTCCGACCAGCTGCGAAGGATCAACGAATCCGCGCTCGACATCATCGAAGGGCTGGGAACTCGGGCGATACCGTGGTGAGTCCCGAGCGCCCGGATGAACCGCCCGCGAGCCTCGAGTCTGCGGACGACGACGCGAAGCCGCCGCCCGAAACGCCGCCCGCGCGCTTCGATGCGGCAAAGTAAGGACACACGGCGTCGGTGTTGTGCATCGCGGGGCGAAGCGAGCTGGACGACCTGGCGGCGACCATCGCCGTGCAGCTCTTCCGCAAGCACGGCCTGCACGCGGACCTCGCGGGCTATGAGCGTTTCTCGCGCGGACGCTTCAGCCAGGTCGATTTATCCGGCGTGACGATCATCTGCGTGGTGTCGTTCGATGCGGCCGAGTCGCCGCCGTATCTGCGCAATCTGCTGAGGCGGCTGCATCAGCGCGCGCCGTCGGCGGAGCTGATCGTCGGACTGGTGTTTCCGGAAAGCCCGCTGCAGGGCCAAGTGCTCGTGCGCACGAGTTCGGCGGCGGTGTCGTTCAGAGAGCTGGTGGAAGCGTGCGTGGCCGCCGCACGCCGCCAGTCCACCGACGGCGTGCCGTGGGCCGGCCTGAACGAGCCGGGTGGCGAGGCGGCGCTGAACGGCCCGTCCGAGGACGTGGCCGAACTGCGCAACGCGTGACGCCGCGCCGCGTGTTGCGGCGGACTAGCGATTGCCGTCGAATAGATCGTTGAGCATCGTATCGAAGGCGGCCTGGGCATCTTCGAGCTCCTGAAGTGCAGCGTCGAAGGTCTGCAGCGCCATCTGCGACGGACGGCCGTCGCCTTCCGGCGGAAACTGCTTCTGGAGCGCGAGAAAGGCGGACTGAACCTGGTGCGTTGCGTTGACGATACGTTCCATCGCTCGCGCTTCTTCCGCGCGATTGTTCTCAGCGGTCATCGGGGACACTCCTCGTGGGCAATGCTCCGATAGTACTAAGCGTCGTGCCCGTTCTCACGCCTTGGCGACGGTGAAGAGCCGCACGGCTTCGTCGAGGACCACGGCGCGCTCGGCGAGGCGCTTGGCCGTCGCCGCTGCCTGTTCGACGAACGCGGCGTTCTGCTGGGTCGAGTCGTCGAGACTTCCATGATGATCGACGAGACGCGGTTCACCGCTTCGTCGATTGCTCGCATCTGGCTGGTCGTGCGCGAGACGAGATTCGTGCCTTGCTCGATCTGCGCGACGCTCGTCGCCACCACGCCCTCGATTTCCTTCGCCGACGCCGCGCAGCGCTGCGCCAGATTGCGCACTTCCGTCGCGACGACCGCGAACGAGCGGCCCGCCTCGCCCGCGCGCGCCTCGACGGCCGCGTTCAGCGCGAGGATATTGGTCTGGAACGCGATGCCGTCGATGACGTCGGTGATGTCCGCTATGCGCCGCGATGCCGCCGTGATGCCCGCCATCGTCTGCTCGCCTGGCTCGCGATGTGTCCGCCGTCGTCGGCTGCGGCCTGCGCTTCCTTGACGAGTTCGAGCGCGCGCTGCACGTCACCGAGATCGTCGTTACGTGCGGCCGGTATGTCGGCGGTCAGATCGCCTGCGGCCATGCGTGCGGCGAAGCCGGACATCGAGCGCACGGGCGCATCCACCTGGCGCGACAGTGCAAGCCATCCGCGAAGCTGACGGCCGCGCCCGCGCCGAGCGCGAACCAGAAGGGCAGCGGCGGCGAGGGTCGCGCCGAGGCGCGCGCTCACCGGCAGGTTGGCCAGCGCCGCGAGCCTGCCGGCGATGCCGTTCTTCACGAGCGCGCCGCGCACGAGCCTGTGCGATGCGTTGCCGGCCTTCATCTGCGCATAGAGCGTGGCGGCCTCGCGCACTTCCTCGCGCGTCGGCTTTACGCGCACCGAGATATAGCCGACGACCTTGCCGTGCTCCATGACCGGCGTGACGTTCGCACGCACCCAGTAGTGATCGCCGTTCTTGCGGCGATTCTTGACGAGCGCCGTCCACGAGCGGCCGGCGCGGATCGTCGCCCAGAGATCCGCGAAGGCTTCACGCGGCATGTCGGGATGACGGATGGTGTTATGCGGCTGGCCGATCAGCTCCTCGCGCGCAAAGCCGGAAACCGACACGAACGCCGGATTGCAGTACTGGATGTTGCCGGAGAGATCCGTGGCGGAGACCAGCATCTCCGAGGCGGGAAAATCGTATTCTTGCTGAGTGACGGGCTGATTGTTGCGCATGGTGTCCTTGCTTTCTTCCGATTCGCGCACCGCTCTTTCGATGAGCGGTGCGCGCGTGATTACAAGGACTGTATAGACCGAGACATGGGTAACGGGTGTGTCAGGACATGGGTAACACATTTAGGGCAATGCTGATTAAGTCCACCGCTTGTGCGCGTCAAGCGTTATAGAGCGCACAAGCAACGAGAAAGGCAAAAGACAATGAAGCAGCAGACGCTCGCGATGGCCGCGGATCAAGGTGCGGGTTCGAGACCCGCCGCAAACGCACGC
>LFJH01000060.1 GCA_001189335.2 Candidatus Paraburkholderia schumanniana | reverse complement strand
CCCCCAGCCCCAATAACGGCCCCGCGCGGCCAAGCTGTAGCGAAAAATGAAACGACGTCTCGAATTTTCGGGTCACGCCGTTTCTTTTGATTGTGGATGCGCCCCAATTAAATGGGGCATGTTTGCACCATATCGATAATTGGTGTCAGACCATCAGATTTTATTTGCCATCCTATTGATTCGTCGCGTATATTTCGATTTCCGGCGATTTTTTTGCGGCGCAGCGCGCCCGTGCACGACCGGCTTCGCGGCCTCCCCCAGCGGAAAGAACAGGGCCGCGGGCGACAACAAAATGGTTCAACGGCCGAGTCGGCCTCTCACAGTAGAGACGGTGTCCCCATGAACGATCATCAGCAACCGGCAGCCGGTTCGCTTCCCGCCGCGCAGGGCATGTACGACCCTGCGAACGAACACGACGCCTGCGGCGTCGGCTTCGTCGCCCATATCAAGGGGAAAAAAAGCCACGAGATCATTCAGCAGGGTCTCAAGATTCTCGAAAATCTCGATCACCGCGGCGCGGTCGGCGCCGATCCGCTGATGGGCGACGGTGCCAGTATCCTGATCCAGGTGCCGGACGGCTTCTATCGCGAAGAAATGGCCAAGCAGGGCGTGACGCTGCCGCCCGCCGGCGAATACGGCGTCGGCATGATCTTTCTGCCGAAGGAGCATGCATCGCGTCTCGCGTGCGAGCAGGAACTCGAGCGCACGGTGAAGACCGAAGGCCAGGTCGTGCTCGGCTGGCGCGACGTGCCCGTCGATTCGAACATGCCGATCTCGCCCACCGTGAAAGCGACCGAGCCACTGATCTGCATGATCTTCATCGGGCGTGGCAAGAACATCGTCGTGACGGATGCGCTCGAGCGCAAGCTGTACGTCATCCGCAAGACCGCGAGCCATCGCATCCAGGCACTCAAGCTCAAGCACGGCAAGGAGTACTTCGTGCCGTCGATGTCCTCGCGCACGGTCGTCTACAAGGGGCTGCTGCTTGCAGGTCAGGTCGGCGTTTACTACCGCGATCTGCAGGACGAGCGCGTCGTTTCGGCGCTCGCACTCGTGCACCAGCGCTTCTCAACCAACACGTTCCCGGCCTGGGAACTCGCGCACCCGTACCGGCTGATCGCCCACAACGGTGAAATCAACACCGTGAAGGGCAACGTCAACTGGCTGAACGCGCGCACGGGCGCGATTGCGTCGTACGTGCTCGGCGACGACCTGCCGAAGCTCTGGCCGCTGATCTATCCGGGCCAGTCGGACACGGCATCGTTCGACAACTGTCTCGAACTGCTCGTGATGGCCGGCTACCCGCTCGTCCACGCGATGATGATGATGATCCCGGAAGCCTGGGAGCAGCACACGCTGATGAACGACAACCGCCGCGCGTTCTACGAGTACCACGCCGCGATGATGGAGCCGTGGGACGGCCCCGCCGCGATCGCGTTCACGGACGGCCGCCAGATCGGCGCCACCCTGGACCGCAACGGCCTGCGTCCGGCCCGCTATCTCGTCACCGACGACGATCTCGTGATCCTCGCGTCGGAATCCGGCGTGCTGCCGATTCCCGAATCGAAGATCGTCCAGAAGTGGCGCCTGCAGCCGGGCAAGATGTTCCTGATCGACATGGAACAAGGTCGCATCATTCAGGACAAGGAACTCAAAGACAACCTCGCGAACGCGAAGCCGTACAAGAGCTGGATCGAAGCCGTGCGGATCAAGCTCGACGAGATCGAACCGAAGGCCGAAGACGTCGAAACGCAGTGCCGCGAAGCCGCCGTGCTGCTCGACCGCCAGCAGGCGTTCGGCTACACGCAGGAGGACCTCAAGTTCCTGATGGCGCCGATGGCGCAGTTGGGCGAGGAAGCAGTCGGCTCGATGGGCAACGACTCGCCGCTCGCGGTCATGTCCAACAAGAACAAGACGCTCTACAACTACTTCAAGCAGTTGTTCGCGCAAGTGACGAACCCGCCGATCGACCCGATCCGCGAAAACCTGGTGATGTCGCTCGTCTCGTTCATCGGTCCGAAGCCGAACCTGCTCGAAACGACCAACATCAACCCGACGATGCGTCTCGAGGTGTCGCAGCCCGTGCTCGACTTCAAGGACATCGCGAAGATCCGCGCGATCGACCAGTACACCGGCGGCAAATTCAGCTCGTACGAGCTGAACATCTGCTATCCGGTGGCGTGGGGCAAGGAAGGCGTCGAGGCGCGCATCGCGTCGCTGTGCGCGGAAGCCGTCGACGCCGTGAAGTCGGGCTACAACATCCTGATCGTGTCCGACCGCAAGATGGACCGCGACAACGTCGCTATTCCGGCGCTGCTCGCTACCTCTGCGATCCACTCGCATCTCGTGCAGCACGGCCTGCGCACGAGCGCGGGTCTCGTCGTGGAAACGGGCTCGGCGCGCGAGACGCATCACTTCGCGCTGCTCGCGGGCTACGGCGCGGAAGCCGTTCACCCGTACCTCGCGCTGGAAACGCTCGCCAACATTGCCGAAGGCCTGAAGGGCGACCTGTCGGCCGAGAAGGTCATCTACAACTTCACGAAGGCGGTCGGCAAGGGCCTGCAGAAGGTCATGTCGAAGATGGGCATCTCGACGTACATGTCCTACACCGGCGCACAGATTTTCGAGGGCGTCGGCCTGTCGGCGGATCTGGTCGAGAAGTACTTCAAGGGCACGGCGTCGAAGGTTGGCGGCATCGGCCTCTTCGAAGTCGCTGAAGAAGCGATTCGCCTGCATCGCGACGCATTCGGCGACAACCCCGTGCTCGCGAACATGCTCGACGCGGGCGGCGAGTACGCATACCGCGTGCGCGGCGAAGAGCACATGTGGACGCCGGATGCGATCGCCAAGCTGCAGCACTCGGCGCGCAGCAATTCGTATCAGACGTACAAGGAATACGCGCACATCATCAACGACCAGACAAAGCGTCACATGACGTTCCGCGGTCTGTTCGAATTCAAGGTCGATCCGGCCAAGGCGATTCCGCTCGAGGAAGTCGAGCCGGCGACGGAAATCGTCAAGCGCTTCGCCACCGGCGCGATGTCGCTCGGCTCGATTTCGACCGAAGCGCACGCCACGCTCGCGATCGCGATGAACCGCATCGGCGGCAAGTCGAACACCGGTGAAGGCGGCGAGGACGAAACGCGCTATCGCAACGAGCTGCGCGGCATTCCGATCAAGAACGGCGACACGCTGCAATCGATCATCGGCAAGGAGGTCATCACCGACATCCCGCTGAAGGAAGGCGATTCGCTGCGCTCGAAGATCAAGCAGGTCGCGTCGGGCCGCTTCGGCGTGACGGCGGAGTATCTCGCGTCGGCGGACCAGATCCAGATCAAGATGGCGCAGGGCGCGAAGCCGGGCGAAGGTGGTCAGCTGCCGGGTCACAAGGTGTCGGAATACATCGGCAAGCTGCGTTACTCGGTGCCGGGCGTGGGCCTCATCTCGCCGCCGCCGCACCATGACATCTATTCGATCGAAGACCTCGCGCAGCTCATTCACGATCTGAAGAACGTGAACTCGTCGTCGAGCATCTCGGTGAAGCTAGTGTCGGAAGTGGGGGTCGGCACGGTCGCGGCCGGTATCGTGAAGGCCAAGGCGGATCACGTCGTGATCGCGGGCCATGATGGCGGCACGGGCGCTTCGCCGCTGTCGTCGCTCAAGCACGCGGGCACGCCGTGGGAGCTGGGTCTCGCCGAGACGCAGCAGACGCTGGTGCTGAACCGCTTGCGCGGCCGCATTCGCGTGCAGGCCGACGGCCAGATGAAGACCGGCCGCGACGTGGTGATCGGCGCGCTGCTCGGCGCGGACGAGTTCGGCTTCGCGACGGCTCCGCTCGTCGTCGAAGGCTGCATCATGATGCGCAAGTGCCATCTGAACACGTGCCCGGTCGGCGTCGCGACGCAAGACCCGGTGCTGCGCGCGAAGTTCTCCGGCCAGCCGGAGCACGTCGTCAACTTCTTCTTCTTCGTTGCAGAAGAAGTGCGCGAGATCATGGCGCAGTTCGGCATCCGCAAGTTCGACGACCTGATCGGCCGCGCCGAACTGCTCGACATGAAGAAGGGCATCGAGCACTGGAAGGCGAAGGGCCTCGATTTTTCGCGCGTCTTCTATCAAGTGCCGGTGGATGCAGAAGTGGCGCGCAAGCACGTCGACGTGCAGGATCACGGCCTCGACCGCGCGCTCGATCACATCCTGATTGAGAAGTCGAAGGCAGCCATCGACAAGGGCGAGCATGTGTCATTCATCCAGCCGGTGCGCAACGTGAACCGTACCGTCGGCGCAATGCTCTCGGGGGCGATCGCGAAGAAGTACGGGCACGACGGCCTGCCCGACGACGCTATTCACATCCAGCTCAAGGGCACGGCCGGCCAGAGCTTCGGCGCGTTCCTCGCGAAGGGCGTGACGCTGGATCTCGTCGGCGACGGCAACGACTACGTTGGCAAGGGGCTGTCGGGCGGGCGCATCATCATTCGCCCGACGAACGACTTCCGCGGCAAGTCCGAAGAAAACATCATCTGCGGCAACACGGTGATGTACGGGGCTATCGAAGGCGAATCGTATTTCCGCGGCGTCGCGGGCGAGCGCTTCTGCGTGCGCAACTCGGACGCGACGGCGGTCGTCGAAGGCACGGGCGATCACGGCTGCGAGTACATGACGGGCGGCACGGTGGTCGTGCTCGGCGAGACGGGCCGCAACTTCGCGGCGGGCATGTCGGGCGGCATCGCGTTCGTGTACGACCCGGACGGTGCATTCGCGGGCAAGTGCAACAAGTCGATGGTCGCGCTCGATCCGGTGCTGCAATAGGCGGAACAGGAGCGCACGGTGGATCGCGCGCTGTGGCACACCGGCAAGACCGACGAAGCGCTGCTCAAGGGCCTGATCGAGCGTCACTTCCAGTTCACCGGTTCGCCGCGCGCGAAGGCGCTGCTCGAGAACTGGGACGCGGCGCGCCGTCAGTTCGTCAAGGTGTTCCCGACCGAGTAGCGCGCATTGGGCGAAATCGGCGCGAAGAAGTCGAAGGACGCCATCGCGGCTTAAGCGGTTTTACATATAGAAGGGCTTCCCGATGCGTCGCGTCGGGAAGCAAGTTCCTCACCGTA
Source organism: Candidatus Paraburkholderia schumanniana (assembly GCA_001189335.2). Taxonomy (GTDB): domain Bacteria; phylum Pseudomonadota; class Gammaproteobacteria; order Burkholderiales; family Burkholderiaceae; genus Caballeronia; species Caballeronia schumanniana. The sequence continues at coordinate 8,124 of LFJH01000060.1, read as the reverse complement.
CATAGAGAAAGAAGAGAACCACATGGGCAAGGCAACCGGTTTTCTCGAGTTCGAACGCCGTCACGAGGCGTACGAAGCACCGCTGACCCGCGTCAAGCACTACAAGGAATTCGTCGCCGCGCTGACGGATGAAGATGCGAAGATCCAAGGCGCGCGCTGCATGGACTGCGGCATTCCGTTCTGCAACAACGGCTGCCCGGTCAACAACATCATTCCGAACTTCAACGATCTCGTGTTCCAGCAGGACTGGAAGAGCGCGATCAACGTGCTGCACTCGACCAACAACTTCCCGGAATTCACGGGCCACATCTGCCCGGCACCGTGCGAGGCGGCCTGCACGCTCGGCATCAACGACGATCCGGTGGGCATCAAGTCGATCGAGCACGCGATCATCGACAAGACGTTCGCGGAAGGGTGGGTCGTGCCGCAGCCGCCGAAGCACAAGATGGGCAAGAAAGTGGCCGTCGTCGGTTCGGGTCCCGCAGGTCTCGCCGCCGCCCAGCAGTTGGCGCGCGCGGGGCATGACGTCGTCGTGTTCGAAAAGAACGATCGCATCGGCGGTTTGCTGCGTTACGGCATCCCCGACTTCAAGCTGGAGAAGTGGCTGATCGACCGCCGCATGCGCCAGATGGAAGCGGAAGGCGTGTCGTTCCGCACCAACGTGTTCGTCGGAAAGGATGCGCTGCCGGAGTACATCGCCAACACGGCGAAGGAAACCATCACGCCGGACGAGCTGAAGGAACAGTTCGATGCCGTCGTGATCGCGGGCGGCTCCGAAACGCCGCGCGATCTGCCCGTGCCGGGGCGCGAGCTCGAAGGCATCTATTACGCGATGGAATTCCTGCCGCAGCAGAACAAGGTCAACGCGGGCGACAAGCTGACGAACCAGCTGCTCGCCAAGGGCAAGCATGTCGTCGTGATCGGCGGCGGCGATACGGGTTCGGACTGCGTCGGCACGTCGAACCGTCATGGCGCGAAGAGCGTCACCCAGTTCGAGCTGCTCGCGCAGCCGCCCGAAGAGGAAAACAAGCCGCTCGTCTGGCCGTACTGGCCGATCAAGCTGCGCACGTCTTCGTCGCATGAAGAAGGTTGCGAGCGCGACTGGTCGGTGGCGACGAAGCGCTTCGAAGGCAAGAACGGCAAGATCGAGAAGCTGATCGCGGTGCGCGTCGAGTGGAAGGGCGGCAAGATGCAGGAAGTGCCGGGCTCGGAGTTCGAGATGAAGGCAGACCTCGTACTGCTCGCGATGGGCTTCACCCAGCCGGCGTCGCCAGTGCTGGACGAGTTCGGCGTCGAGAAAGATGCGCGCGGCAACGTACGCGCTGCCACTGAGGGCGACAAGGCGTATTACACATCGGTGGACAAGGTGTTCACCGCGGGCGACATGCGGCGTGGCCAGTCGCTCGTCGTGTGGGCGATTCGCGAAGGACGTCAGTGCGCGCGCTCGGTGGATGCGTATCTGATGGGAAGCAACGAGTTGCCGTGGTAAGCGCCGACGAGGCTGGATGGCAAAGAGGCCACGCAATTGCGTGGCCTCTTTGCTTCTATGAGGCGCGCATTCGATGACGGATCTTTTTCGCGCGTGCCGCTTTCGTCGATGGAATCGACCATGTCATGAGCGGCGCTCATCAGCCGGCGCTGATTGCCGCAGGGAATTGCGCTGGCGTCCCGAAAAGGCAATGATCGAACGGGGTTCGATATATCATTCGGTATGCAAATTTTCGCTTGCCGAAAGCGTTGATCGCCGCGTTCAAGGGAGATCCGCCAGGTTCGCGATCCACACAATGCCGGCCGCGGAATTCGAGCTGGTAAACAGTCCTTTCTAATTCGTAGGTCCATTCCCCCCGTGACGCAGCGCAAGTCGGGGCTGGATCATCGTCCGAGGAGAATATGCACCGCAGAATCATTCTGGTGGGTGACGTTACCGACCACGGTGGTGTCGTGTTGGCAGGCGGATCGGCGCGGTACGACGGCAAGCCGATCGCTCGTGTGGACGACACGGTGTCCTGTCCTACGCACGGCGACAATGCGATCGTGGGCGGCAAAAGCTCCGTTTCATTGGATGGCAACCTGATCGCGGTCGAAGGCATGTCGACTGCATGCGGCAGCTGCCTGATCGCGAGCCAGACGATGTTCAGTCTATGGGACTCCGAGAAAGACAAGAATGGACGCTATCAGCCGCGGTGGTACAGGACGAATCCGGCACAGCCCCTTGATAAACGGAACGGATGGGATTTTCCCGGCCCGTCTGGCGTTCCCGAAGAATTCTCGCTCTACCCGCCGGACAACGACCCGGTCATCGCCGCCGGCGAACCAACGGACTAGGCGGTTCTCGATCGAATCACGAAGCGGAAAAGCATCAAGCCTCCGCCATCGCCCGCTCGATCTCGATCTTGTAATCGTGGAACATCGCGACCGACTCCCGATGCGCTACGCTCAGAATCGCCGCCTTCGGCAGCCGTTCCGTGATCGTGTTGTAGATATGCAGCTCGTTCTCGGCATCGAGCGCGCTCGTGGCTTCATCGAGGAACACGAAGTCCGGCTTGTGCAGCAGCACGCGCGCCGCAGCCAGACGCTGTTGCTCGCCGGGCGACAGACTTCGTGCCCAGTGCGCGCTTTCGTCCAGCCGGCTCGCGTACGCTTCGAGATTGCACTGACGCAGCACCTCCCGCGACTCCTCGTCGCTGAATGCTCCGCCGGCAGAAGGATAAGAAAGCACCGCGCGCAACGTGCCGATCGGCAGATAGCTCGTCTGCGGAATGAACATCATCTTCGCGTCGACGGGCGCGTCGATGGTGCCGTCGCCGAACGGCCACAGGCCCGCAAGCGCGCGCATCAGCGTGCTCTTGCCCGACCCCGAAGGCCCGACGATGAGCCAACGCGATCCCGGCTCCATCGACACATCCGCGACACGCGAAAGCGGGGTGCCGTTCGGCAGGGCCAGCATCAGACCCCTGGTCGTCAGCGAAGGCGTGTTTGTGTAGTGCAGGTTGATGCCACCGTGCTCGGTCGCCGGCGACGTTTCCTCGCGGATATGCGTCGAGCGCATGACGCGCTTGAATTCACGCAGACGGTTGACGGTGGCGCGCCATTCGACCAGGGTCGAGTAACTGTTGATGAACCACGAGAACGAATCGCTGACCGTGCCGAACGCCGATGAAATCTGCATCAGCACGCCGAAGGAAAACGTGCCCGTGAAATAGCGTGGTGAGGCGACCATGATCGGGAAGATGATCGCGATCTGGCCATAGAAGCTCAGCACGAAGGTCATGCGCTTCGTGTATTTCATGATCATCCACCAGTTGTCGCGGATGCGCTGGAAGATAGTCTTCGCGTTGGCCGTCTCGGTCGAGATGCCGTCGTAGAAGGCAATCTGCTCCGCGTTCTCGCGCAAGCGGATCAGACCGAAGCGGAAATCCGCCTCCACCTTCTGCTGCTGATAGTTGATCGACACGAGCGGATGGCCGACCTTCTGGATGATGAGCGAGCCCGTAATCGCATACAGCGCGGCGGCCCACACCATGTAGCCCGGGATGACGATCGGCGTGCCGCCCAGCGTGAGCGTCAGCGCGCCGGCGATGGTCCAGAGAATCGTGATGAAGGTGACGAGCGTGACGAGCGTCGAAAGCAGGTCGAGGGAGAGCGAGAGCGTGGTCGTCGCAAAGGATTGCAGGTCGTCGCTGATACGCTGGTCGGGGTTGTCGGCGAGGCGGTCGCGCTCGATGCGGTAGAACGCCTTGTTGCCGAGCCATTGCTCCAGAAACCGGTTGGTGAGCCACTGCCGCCAGCGGAACGCGAGCATTTGCCGGAGATATCGGCCGTACACGGCGAGCAGGATGTACGCGAACGCCAGGGCCGTGAAGATCAGCAGCAGATGCGGGAAGTCCTTGACGTTCTTGTTCTGCAGCGCGTTGTAGAAGTCGGCGTTCCAGCTGTTGAGCCGCACGTTGATCCACACGACCGTCATGTTGATCGCGATGATCGCAACGAGCAGGCCCCACGCAATCCCGCGTTCCTCGGACACCCAGTAGGGCTTGATGAGGCTCCACGCCGAGACCTTGTCGGCCTGCTGTTGCGAGTTGTCGGTACGAATGTTGATCATGAGCTTCCTGCTGTTCGCGCCATGGCGGCGGATTATTACTTCATGCAGCCGGTCTTCGGCGCGCGGCAAAATCCTGCGCACAGCCATTTCCGGCCCGGTAAATTGTTCCGGGGTTCGCTTAACGCTCACTTAATTTCGCGCGATCGTCCGTCGAACCATGTTCGCGGCATTGTGCCAGAGTGCCGCAGTGCTCGATAAAAGCCGGGCAATCCCCGTTTGCAGTGGCTTCGTCTTTCATGTTCTAATGACCCTCGACGAAACAGGGGTGCTTCGCGCGCATCGGTAACCGGACCGGTTGGCAGCGCGGCGAGGCTGAGAGAGACCCTTTGCACCCGATCCGGGTAATACCGGCGAGGGAAGTTTCCGGAGAACGCGCGATTCCCGCGCCATTCCTCCAGTCTCTTCCAGTAACTGTCTTTTCCGTCTGGCACGTATCCGTTGCCGGGCCGGTCTCTCCGCTGATTTCGTCCTTGTGATATGCCGCCGCGCTAGTACGGTCGAGATCGCGTACGTGCTCTCTTTCCGTCACGCGGCGTCACGCAGACGGAGACATCGAATTGAACAGAATCGAACAGGGCGCCGTGCATCGGCCGGATTTCGCCGTCGTGGGTGGCGGGCTCGTCGGACGGCTCGTCGCGTGGCAGCTCGCCGGCGCGGGGCATCGCGTCGAGCTTTTCGAGCGCGGCGCCGCCGCCGGCACACAATCCGCCGCGTGGGTCGCCGCGGCCATGCTGGCGCCGCTCGCGGAAGCGGCGAGCGCGGAGCCGCTCGTCGTCGGGCTCGGGGCCGCGTCGCTCGAGCGCTGGCCGCGTCTCATCGAGCAATTGCCCGAGCCGGTGTTCTTTCAGCGCAACGGCACGCTCGTCGTCTGGCACGGCGCGGATCGCGCGGAGGCGCCGCTCTTCGAGCGCCGTCTACGCGCCAATTCGCCGGCGGACCTGCTCGATGGCGACTTCGTCAGGCTGGCGGGCGCCCAACTCTCGCAGGCCGAACCGGCGCTCGGGACGCGCTTCGCACACGGCTGGCTGCTGCCGAACGAAGGGCAACTGGACAACCGGCAGGCTTTGAGCGCGCTCGCAGCCGGACTCGCCGCGCGTGGCGTGCGCGCGCACTGGAACACGCCCGTCGAGCACCTGCCTGATTTGCTGCATGAGGCGCGCTGGATCGTCGATTGCCGGGGCCTGGGCGGCAAACCCGCATGGCCCGCGCTGCGCGGCATTCGCGGCGAAGTCGCGCGCGTGCACGCGCCGGGCATCGGACTTTCGCGGCCTGTGCGGCTGCTGCATCCGCGCTATCCGCTCTACATCGCGCCGAAGGAGAACGATTTGTACGTGATCGGCGCGACGGAAGTCGAAGGCGAGGACATGTCGCCCATGAGCGTGCGCTCCGCGCTCGAGCTGCTGAGCGCCGCTTTCGCGGTGCATCCGGGCTTCGGCGAGGCGCGCATCCTCGAACTGAATTCGCATTGCCGGCCGACCTTGCCCGATCACCGGTCGGCCATCGTCTGGGACGGGGCGCGGACCTTGCGCGTGAACGGCCTCTACCGGCACGGTTTCATGATCGCGCCGGAAGTCGCGGATACGGCTTGCGCGCTCGGCGAGGCGCTTCTTTCGGGCGATGTCGCGAGCGCCGATACATTCGCCGATTTCCGCGGCGCGGCACGCTGGCCCGAACTTCTGCAAGCCGGATTCGCCCGCATGCCCGCGCTGTCGCATTAAGCAAGAGACCGAAGCCATGAACATCCACATCAATCAGCGCGTCTTCGATTTACCCGATGCCGCCACCGTCCACGAGGCGCTCGCCGCCTTCGGTGCGAAGCCGCCGTTCGCGGTGGCGCTGAACGGCCAGTTCGTCGCGCGCGGCGAGCACGCCACAAAGACGCTCGCCGCCGGAGACAAGCTCGATGTCGTGTCGCCCGTCGCGGGCGGCTGAACTCCGAAACCGAAGGATCGAACCATGACCACATCCACCGCCAACTCACTCACGCTCTACGGCCAGGCATTTCCGAGCCGCATGCTGCTCGGGACGTCGCGCTATCCGTCGCTGCAATCGCTATCCGACTCCATCGACGCCGCGCGGCCGGGCATGGTCACGGTTGCGCTGCGCCGGCAGTCGGAGACGGGCGAAGCCGGCTTCTTCGATGTGCTCAAGCGCCACGGCGTCGCGTTGCTGCCAAACACCGCGGGCTGCCAGAGCGTCGATGAAGTCCTGACGACTGCCCATATGGCGCGCGAAGTGTTCGAGACGCCGTGGATCAAGCTGGAGCTGATCGGCGACGACTACACGCTGCAGCCCGACCCGATCGGGCTGGTAGAGGCGGCATCGAAGCTCATCCGCGACGGCTTCAAGGTCCTGCCGTACTGCACGGAAGATCTCGTGATCGGGCGGCGATTGCTCGACGCCGGCTGTGAGGCGCTGATGCCGTGGGGCGCGCCGATCGGCACGGGCAAGGGCGTCACCAATCCGTACGGACTGCGCACCTTGCGCGAGCGTTTGCCGGATGTGCCGCTGATCGTCGATGCCGGTCTCGGCGTGCCGTCGCACGCGTGCCAGGTGATGGAATGGGGCTTCGACGGCGTGCTGCTCAACACGGCGGTGTCGCAGACCACGTTCCCGCCGCAGATGGCACGCGCGTTCGCGCTCGGCGTCGAAGCGGGGCGCACGGCATTTCTCGCGGGCCCGATGGCGGAGCGCGACAGTGCGCAGGCGAGCACGCCGGTCATCAGTATGCCGTTCTGGCATCAGGACGGAGGCACGGCATGAGCTTGCTGAATTGCGAAGTTTTCTGGCCGCCAGCGGACGAACTGATCGAAGTCGCGGAGCGGATACGCGCGCGGCTGGGCGATTGGCCCGCCGGCGAAACCCGCTGGCGCGTCTGCCTGACCGCGCCGGAAGCGCCGAATACGGGCGATCTGATCGTATTCACCGAAGGGCAAGACGTCGACACGGAGCGTCTCGCGAAAAGCGGCGCGGCGGTGCTGGAAGCGCACGGCAGCCGTGTCACGCTGCGCCGTGGCGACGAGCGCTTCGCGCTGGAAGGTGAATGCTCGGATGATTGGCTGGCCGCACTGGCAGCTTTCCTCGACTGCCACTTCGAGCCGCACGATGCGCTGGTGCTCGCGCTCGCCTGGCGCGCGGGCGACGAAAACAAGGACGACGCGTGGCCGGTCGATTTCGCGACATTCCCGCGCGTGGCCGAATTGCCGCCTGCGCCGGAAAGTAGATGCCCGCCGTGCCCGGACCGGCTCGGACTCTATCCGGTGCTGCCGAGCGCCGAATGGGTCGAGCGCGTGCTGGATCTCGGCGCGCGCACCGCGCAACTGCGCCGCAAGACCTCGGACGCCGCCGATCTCCAGCGCGAGATCGCGCGTTCGGTCGAAGCGGGGCGGCGGCACGACGCGCAGCTTTTCATCAACGATCACTGGCGCGAGGCGATCGCGGCGGGCGCGTACGGCGTGCATCTCGGTCAGGAAGACCTGCAGACGGCCGACCTGAACGCCATCGCGAAGGCCGGTCTGCGCCTCGGCCTCTCGACGCACGGCTATTACGAGATGCTGCGCGCGCTGCACTTCCGGCCAAGCTATCTCGCGCTCGGCGCGGTTTTCCCGACCACGACGAAAGTCATGCCGACGAAGCCGCAAGGTCTCGCACGGCTCGCGCGCTATGTGCAACTGCTGTCGGGGCGCGTGCCGCTGGTCGCGATCGGCGGTATCGACGCGAAAGCGATGCCCGGCGTGCTCGCGACGGGCGTCGGCAGCGGCGCCGTCGTGCGCGCGGTGACCGAGGCGCCAGACACGGCGGCAGCGGTTTCGTCCCTGCAACAAATGTTTGCAAGTCAATGGTGAAAACTCCCAAAAGATAGGAGCTTCAGGCTTAGGGCAATGCTGATTAAGTCCACCGCTTGTGCGCGTCAAGCGTTATAGAGCGCACAAGCAACGAGAAAGGCAAAAGACAATGAAGCAGTAGCCGCTCGCGATGGCCGCGGATCAAGGTGCGGGGTTCGAGACTCGCCGCAAACGCAC
>LFJH01000059.1 GCA_001189335.2 Candidatus Paraburkholderia schumanniana | reverse complement strand
GGTGGTGGAGTTCGATTGTGGAAGTGATTGTGGAAGTGTTACCGTGAGAAGCAACATTCTCCTTCAATCGCCACCGCCTTCTCCCGCCTCTTCCCTACGCCGCGTACACCAGTTTCAACGATAGCTCACAACCCAACGCGCCGCATGCAAATCAACAAAGCAAAAATTTAAAACCTGAACCCCGGAGGCTTACCCGTGAGCACCCTCAACATCCGCAAAGTCGCCGTGCTCGGCGCCGGCGTGATGGGCGCGCAGATCGCCGCGCATCTGATCAACGCCCGCGTGCCAGCGCTTCTCTTCGATCTCCCCGCGAAGGAAGGCCCGAAGAACGGCATTGCGCTGAAAGCCATCGATAACCTGAAGAAACTGTCGCCCGCGCCGCTCGGCGTAAAGGACGATGCACAGTACATCGAGCCCGCGAACTACGACGACGACATCGAGAAACTGAAGGAATGCGATCTCGTAATCGAAGCCATCGCCGAGCGCATGGACTGGAAGCACGATCTCTACGGCAAAGTGTCGCCGCACATCGCGCCGCACGCGATCTTCGCAAGCAACACCTCGGGCCTCTCGATCACGGAACTGTCGAACAGATTCTCCGAAGAACTGAAATCGCGCTTCTGCGGCGTGCACTTCTTCAACCCGCCGCGCTACATGCACCTGGTCGAGCTGATCCCGACGGCATCGGCACAACCGGAAATCCTCGATCAGCTCGAAACCTTCCTGACGAGCGTGACCGGCAAGGGCGTCGTGCGCGCCAAGGACACACCGAATTTCATTGCGAACCGCGTCGGCATATTCTCGATTCTCGCGGTGATCGCGGAAGCGGAAAGGTTCGGCCTGCGCTTCGACGAAGTCGACGATCTCACCGGCTCGCGCCTCGGCCGCGCGAAGTCGGCGACCTTCCGCACGGCGGACGTCGTCGGCCTCGACACGATGGCGCACGTCATCAAGACGATGCAGGACAATCTGCACGACGATCCGTTCTTCCCCGTCTACAAGACGCCCCCGGTGCTCGAAGCGCTCGTGAAGAACGGCGCGCTCGGCCAGAAGACGGGAGCGGGCTTCTATCGCAAGGAAGGCAAAGCCATCAAGGTGCTCGACCCGAAGACGGCGCAGTACGTCGACGGCGGCGCGAAAGCCGACGAGATCATCGGCCGCATCCTTAAGCGCCCGCCCGCCGAGCGCTTCAAGCTCCTGCGCGAGACCGACAACAAGCAGGCCCAGTTCCTGTGGGCGATCTTCCGCGACGTGTTCCATTACATCGCGGTGCATCTGGAGTCGATCGCGGACAACGCGCGCGATGTCGATCTGGCCATTCGCTGGGGCTTCGGCTGGAACCAGGGGCCGTTCGAAAGCTGGCAGGCCGCGGGCTGGCGGCAGATCGCGCAGTGGGTGCAGGAAGACATCGATGCCGGCAAGGCGCTGTCGAACGCGCCGCTGCCTGCCTGGGTGCTGGATGGCCCGGTCGCGGACAAGGGCGTGCATACGAACGAAGGCTCGTGGTCGCCGAAATCGAAGCGCTTCGAGCCGCGTTCGACCCTGCCCGTCTACGAGAAGCAAGTGTTCCGCGCGCCGCTCGAAGGCGTGACCGGCGCCGATCCGAAGACTTTCGGCAAGACACTCTTCGAAACCGAAAACGTGCGGGTCTGGCTCGACGACGATCGGAGCGATGTCGTGATCGTCTCGTTCAAGACGAAGATGAACACGATCGGTCCCGGCGTGATCGACGGTCTGACGCAAGCCATCAAACTCGCGGAGAAAGCATATCGCGGCGTCGTGATCTGGCAGCCGACATCGCTTCAACTCGGCGCGCCGGGCGGTTCGTTCTCGGCGGGCGCGAATCTCGAAGAAGCGATGCCGGCGTTCATGATGGGCGGCGCGAAAGGCATCGAGCCGTTCGTGAAGAAGTTCCAGCAAGGCATGCTGCGCGTGAAGTACGCGAAAGTGCCGGTGGTGTCGGCGGTGTCGGGCATCGCGCTCGGCGGCGGTTGCGAACTGCTGCTGCATTCGGCCAAACGCGTCGCGCATGTCGAAAGCTATATCGGTCTCGTCGAAGTGGGCGTCGGTCTGGTGCCCGCCGGCGGCGGTCTGAAGGAAGCGGCCTTGCGCGCGGCGGAGGCGGCAAGCGCCGTCAACGCGACGAGCGATCTGCTCAAGTTCCTGCAGAAGTCCTTCGAGAACGCCGCGATGGCGAAAGTCTCGTCGTCCGCATTCGATGCCCGCGCGATGGGCTATCTGAAGCCGTCCGACACGATCGTCTTCAACGTGCACGAACTGCTCGACATCGCGAAGAAGGAAGCGCGCGCATTGAGCGCGGCGGGCTATCGGCCGCCGCTGCGCGTGACGCAGGTGCCGGTGGCGGGCCGCTCGGCGATCTCGACGATCAAGGCGTCGCTCGTCAACATGCGCGACGGGCGCTTCATCAGCGATCACGATTTCCTGATCGCGAGCCGCATCGCGGAAGCGGTATGCGGCGGCGACGTCGAGGCGGGCAGTCTCGTCGACGAGGAATGGCTGCTGGCGCTCGAGCGCCGCGCGTTCGTCGAGCTGTTCGGCACGCAGAAGACGCAGGAGCGAATCATGGGCATGTTGCAGACCGGCAAGCCGGTACGCAACTAAGGCGCGCGACATTTGGAGCATCGAGAAAATGAGCAAACAACTTCAAGACGCATACATCGTTGCCGCGAGCCGCACGCCGATCGGCAAGGCGCCGCGCGGCGTGTTCAGGAACACGCGCCCGGACGAGCTGCTCGTCCACGCGATCCGGTCGGCCGTGGCGCAGGTGCCCGGGCTCGACACGAGCGTGATCGAGGACGCCATCGTCGGCTGCGCGATTCCGGAAGCCGAGCAAGGGCTGAACGTCGCGCGCATGGGCGCCTTGCTTTCGGTTCTGCCGAACACCGTCGGCGGCGTGACGGTGAACCGCTTCTGCGCATCGGGCCTGACGGCGCTCGCGATGGCGGCGGACCGCATCCGCGTCGGCGAAGCGGAGGCGATGATCGCGGGCGGCTGCGAATCCATGAGCATGGTGCCGATGATGGGCAACAAGCCGTCGCTGTCGCCGCATATCTTCGACCGCAATGAAGACGTCGGCATCGCATACGGCATGGGTCTGACCGCGGAGAAGGTCGCGGAGCGCTGGAAGGTGAGCCGCGAGGCACAGGACGCGTTTGCGGCGGAATCGCATCGCCGTGCGCTGGCCGCGCAGCAGGCGGGCGAATTCGCCGATGAAATCGCCGCCTACACGCTCAACGAGCGCTTCCCCGATCTCGCGACCGGCGAAGTGCGCGTGAACGCGCGCGAGGTCGCACTAGACGAAGGCCCACGCGCGGACACGTCCATCGAAGGTCTCGCCAAGCTGCGTCCCGTGTTCGCGAACAAGGGCTCCGTCACGGCGGGCAACAGCTCGCAGACCTCGGACGGCGCGGGCGCGCTGATCGTCGTGTCGGAAAAGGTGCTGAAGCAGTTCAACCTCACGCCGCTCGCGCGTTTCGTGAGCTTCGCGGTGCGCGGCGTGCCGCCGGAAATCATGGGCATCGGGCCGAAGGAAGCGATTCCGGCCGCGCTGAAGGCAGCAGGTCTCAGGCAGGACGACATCGACTGGATCGAGCTCAATGAAGCCTTCGCGGCGCAGGCGCTGGCCGTGATCGGCGATCTTGGTCTCGATCCGTCGAAGGTCAATCCGCTCGGCGGCGCGATCGCGCTCGGCCATCCGCTCGGCGCGACAGGCGCGATCCGTGCGTCGACGGTCGTGCACGGCCTGCGCCGGCGCAACCTGAAGTACGGCATGGTGACGATGTGCGTCGGCACGGGCATGGGCGCGGCGGGCATCATCGAGCGACTTTGACGCGAGCGGTCCGCGAGCCTGGACGCTCGCGGACCGGCACAGTGAGACAGCGGATGGAGATTCAGATCGAACGCGCGGACGGCGTGCTGAGCATCGTGCTCAATCGTCCGGAGAAGAAGAACGCGATCACGGCGGCGATGTATCAGGAGATGGCCGACGGCCTGTACGAAGCCGAGATGGACCCGGCCGTGCGGGCCGTGCTGATTCGCGGCAAGGGCAGCACCTTCAGCGCGGGCAACGATCTTGACGACTTCCTGAACGATCCTCCCAAGGGGCTCGACGCGCCCGTGTTCCAGTTTCTGCGACGCCTGAGCGGCTTCCCGAAACCCGTCGTCGCGGCGGTGGCGGGCACGGCGGTGGGCATCGGCACGACGATGCTCCTGTACTGCGACATCGTCTACGCGAGTCCGAACGCCAGATTCTCGCTGCCGTTCACGCAGCTCGGGCTTTGTCCGGAAGCGGCATCGAGTCTGCTGCTGCCGCGCGCCGCGGGTTATCAGCGTGCGGCGGAAAAGCTCCTGCTGGGCGAGGCCTTCGACGTGGACGAAGCGATCGGCATGGGCTTTGTCAACGGTGCCATCGATGCGGGCGAGCTCGACGCCTACGCGTTCGAGAAAGCGAAGCGGCTGGCGCTGCTGCCGGCGTCGTCGCTGCGCGTGACGAAGGCGCTGATGAAAAGCGCGCAGGGGAACGAAGTGGCCACGCGGATGGAAGACGAAGCCGCGCACTTCGCGCGCATGCTGGTCGCGCCCGAGGCGCGCGAAGCGTTTCAGGCGTTCTTCGAGAAGCGCAAGCCGAATTTCGGCCAGTTCGAATGATCCGTTTCAGTCGACGTCATATTCGACGAAGCTGTTTTCCCGCGCGAAGCTGACGAGCCGCAAGCCCGCCTGCTTCGCGATCGCGATGGCAAGCGAGGTTGGCGCGGAAATGGTCGCGACCATCGGCACGCCCACGCGCGCCGACTTGCGCACGAGCTCGTAGCTGGCGCGGCTCGACAGGAACACGAAACCTTGCGTCGTATCTTCGCGGCGCAGGATCAACTGGCCGATGAGCTTGTCGAGCGCGTTATGCCTCCCGACGTTCTCGAAGGCGTAACGCATCGCGCCGGTTTCGTCGCACCACGCGGCGGCGTGCAAGCCGCCCGTCAGCTTCGTCAGCTGCTGATGCGCGGGCAATTCGCGCGCGGCGCGCTCGATGGCGTCGGGCGCGAGGCGCGCAAGAAAGCCGGTGTCCGGCACGCGCTCCGGCTGGAGGTCCAGCAGCTCGATGCTCTCGATACCGCACACGCCGCAGCCGGTGCGCCCGGCGAGCGCGCGCCGCTTGTCCTTCAGCGACGCGAATGCCTGCTGCACGACCTGAAGATGAACCTCGGCATGCGGCAACACGTCGCCGCCGCCGCGAAACAAGACCTCGATGTTGTGAATGTCGCTGCCGTGTTCGACGATGCCCTCGGTCAGCGAAAAGCCCACGGCGAACGCTTCGAGATCGCGGGGCGTGCACATCATCACGGCATGCGAAATGCCGTTGAACACCAGCGCGACAGGCCATTCCTGGCCCACGTTGTCCGCGACGAGCGTGCTCTCGCCCAAGCGACGCCGCCGCACGCGGCGCTCGACGAAGCCGGGTTGATCGTCGGTTTCGAGTTGATCCACTTGCTGCTCCTGACCGACTCTTCAAGTAAAGTCGGGTACATGACTTGCTGCCTGTCGTTGCCGTCCGCATGCAACTTGCGTTCAGCGGCTCGAACTACAACGGTTCCAGCCAGATCATAGGCCCTACAATAACTTAAGCGGGCAATCGCGTCGCGCACCCCTTCAATCCAACGAGGCTTGTTATGGGACTCTATGACGCCGCGCGTTTCTTCGGGTTCGAAGTCGAATCCTCCGACAATCTGCGCTTCATTCCCCTTGCCGTGCGCTTCAATCTCGATCGCTTCGGCATGCGCATCACGCTCGATCAGTGGCAGCAGCTTCCTTACGACGACCGCGTGCTGCTCGCGCGCTTTCCAGTCGAGGACGATGCCGCGCTCGAAGAGATGATGAAGACCCACCTGAATGCCGTGCCCGAGAAGATCGCGCCCGACCGCGAACCGGTCTGGGCACGCGGACGCGGTACTGGAAACTGTGATCCGCCAGAGCAGCCTGTGCGGGGTGAGCGCGCCGAGCCTCGATCGCTGGGGCAAGCTCGACCGCTTTCAGCGCTATGCGCTCGCGAAACTCTCGCGCAACACAGACAAGATCAACCACGATTTCCTACCCGCGATGCGTGAGTTTGGCCTCATTGAGTGACGCCCCCAGCCCGCAAACGTTAAGCACACGCTTTAGTCGGATTATTTGACGGCGGACCCTAAACCCCGGGTCATCGGTGCCGTTATTGGGCGTTATCCATTAATCGCGACGCGGACGGGTTCCGCGTCGCGCATTCGCGTGGACGCGCATTGCTTCGATGCGCGCCGCGCGCACCAAAAGGGATACGCCCGCAGCTCATGACTCGATTCCTCTCCCGGGGTTTGCTCGTCAACATCGCCGTCGTTCTGGCCGCGCTCGGCGCGAATGCCTTCGTCGCGTGCGAACGCATCGGCGGACTCCGCGACAGCGACGTGAGCACGCTGCGCTCGATGAGCCTGCTGCGCGACCTCTCGGAATATCGCGGCACGCTCGGCGAATCGCTCACGCAATTGAGCCGTTTCGAAGCGACCGGGGTCGCGGAAACCGCCGCGCGCCACCAGGAGCGCGAGGCGCATCTCGACGCGCTCGAAAGCGGCCTGCGCGCGCAGATCGCGATCGAGCCCGGCATGACCGGCGCTTTCAAAGCCCTAGCGGCGCGGGCTGCCGTAATGTGCCGCGACGCCAATCACGCGTTCGAACGCGCGCGCCGCGCGAGTCCTGGCGAATCGCGCGCATGGGCCGACGCCGCCTTCGTCACGCTCGGCGAAGACCAGCAGGCCGTCGACGAGGAAATGGCCGCGGTGCGCTCGCGCATCGATTCGGCGACGATCGTCGCGCTCGATGAATCCGCACAGGCGTCGAACGGCACGATGCTGCTGCTCGTCTTCACGATGCTCGCCGGCAGCGCCGTGCTCATTTATCTGTTCGCGAGCCACGAGCGGCAGTCGCGCGAAAAGCTTGGCATCGTGCGGGCGAGACAGCGCAGCAACGAGCGCTTTCGCGGCATGTTCGAGGCGCATCCGGTGCCGATGTGGATCGTCGATCGGGAGACGATGCGCTTCATCGCCGTGAATCCGGCCGCGCTCGCGCACTTCGGCTACGACGAGCCGGAGTTCATGAACATGACGCTGCGCGAACTGCACCACGCCGGCGACTTCGACAGCTTTGCCGCGCGGCTCGCGCGCAGCGGCGGCGAGACGGGCGAGCGGGCCGCGTCGGGACAGGGCTCCGCGGGCGTGTGGCGCTATCGCTGCAAGGACGGCTCGATCGTCAGCGCCGATGTCTCGCATCACGCGCTCTCGTATTCGAATCGCCCGGGCATTTTCATGCTGGCGAACGATGTGACCGACCGCATCAACGCGGAAGCCGAGGCGCGCCGGTCGAACGAGATGCTCGAGGCGGTCATCGACAACATTCCGCAGCGCGTGTTCTGGAAAGATCGCGAACTGCGTTACCTCGGCTGCAACAACGCGTTCGCGCGTGACGCGGGCCTTGCGTACAACGAGCAGGTGATCGGCAAGACCGATTACGAATTGCCGTGGGGCGCGCTGGCGGACGTCGTGCGCGCCGCCGCCGACGAGGTCATCACGACGACGGTGCCGAAGATGTACTACGAGCGCGACATCATCGTGGGCGACCAGTTGCGGACCATCGTCACGAGCAAGCTGCCGCTGCTCGATGGCGAAGGGCAGACCATCGGCGTGCTCGGCTCGTATCACGACGTCACGGACCACAAGCGCGCCGAGCTCGCGCTGCGCCTGCAAAGCCGCGCGCTCGATGCGAGCGTGAACGCCATTCTGATCACGGGCGTCGTCGACGGCGCGAACGTGATCGAGTATGCGAATCCGGCGTTCAAGCGCATCACCGGTTACGACCCGTGCGAGGTGATCGGCCAGGACTGCCGCTTCCTGCACGGCTCCGACAGCGACCAGGAAGGCCTCACCGCGATCCGCTGCGCGCTCGACGCGAACATGGAGGCGAGCGTCGTGGTGCGCAATTATCGCAAGGACGGCGCGCTGTTCTGGAACCAGCTTTTCATCGCGCCCGTGCCGGATGCGCAGGGCCTGACGACGCATCACATCGGCATCGTCAACGACGCGACCGATCTGATGCGCTATCGGAAGAGCTCGAATACCAGGCGAATTACGACATGCTCACGCGCTTGTCGAACCACAATCTGCTGAAGGACCGCCTGCAGCACGCGACGAAGATCGCCGTCGTGTTCACGGATCTCGACGGCTTCAAGAACGCCAACGACAGCCTGGGCCACAGCGTCAGCGACCGGCTGCTCGCGGTGATCGCGGAACGCCTCGCGCGCTCGGCGCGAGCGAGCGATACGGTCGCTCGCCACGGCGGCGACGAGTTCGTCGTCGTGCTGCCCGATCTCACCGACGAAGCCGGCCTCATCACGTGGATGGAGCGCACGCGCGCGGCGATCTCCGAGCCGGTGTGGATCGACGACACCGAGCTTTACGTCGGCTGTAGCATGGGCGCGAGCCTCTATCCGCAGGATGGCGACGACGCCGAAACCGTCATGAAGAAGGCCGATCTCGCGATGTATCGCGCGAAGGACATAGGCCGCAACACGTATCAGTTTTACCAGCCGGAGATGAACGCGAGCGTCGGCGCGCGCATGAATCTCGAACGGCGCCTGCGCCGGGCGCTGCGCGACGGCGAGTTCCTGCTGCACTATCAGCCGCAGGTAGACATGACGACGCGCGCGATCGTCGGCATCGAGGCGCTCGTGCGCTGGCACGATCCCGAGCAGGGACTCGTGTCGCCGGCGGCGTTCATTCCGGTGGCGGAGGAGAGCGGACTGATCGGGCCGCTCTCGGAGTGGGTGCTGCGCGAGGCGTGCCGCCAGAACAAGGCCTGGCAGGACGCTGGACTTGCTGCCCGCGCGCGTGTCCGTGAACTTGTCGGCGCGGCATTTCCAGCAGCGCGACATCGCGCGGCTCGTCACGTCGGTGCTCGAGGAAACGGGGCTCGAGCCGCGCTATCTCGAACTCACCGAAAGCGCGATCATGCGCAACGCCGAGGAAGCGATCACGATGCTTTCCGAGCTACCGGCGCTCGGGATCGGCATCGCGATCGACGACTTCGGCACCGGCTATTCCAGCCTGTCGTATCTCAAGCGCTTCCCTGTGCACCGGCTCAAGATCGACCGCTCGTTCGTCGCGGACATCGGCGCGTCGGGCGACGACGAAACCATCACGTCGGCGATCATCGCGCTTGCGCATTCGCTGGAACTGCAGGTGATCGCGGAGGGCGTGGAGACGTCCGCGCAGCACGAATTTCTGCGCGAGCGCGATTGCGACGAGATGCAAGGCTACTTTTTCTCGCGCCCGATGTCGCACGGCGCGATTCCGGGCCTCCTGCAGCAGGGCGTATTACCGAACTGAGACCCAACTGAGACCGAATCGAAGCGCGCTCAGTCGAGCGACGGCAGCACGCGCGGACGGCGGTCGCGGTCGGTTGCGACGTAGGTGAGCGTCGCTTCCGTCACCTTGACGACTTCCTCGGCGAGGCTCATGCGCTGCGCCCACACCTCGATCGACACCGTGACCGATGTATTGCCGGTCTTGACGATATCCGCGTAAAAGCTCAGCAGATCGCCGACGAACACCGGATGCTTGAACAGGAACGAATTCACCGCTACCGTCGCGATACGGCCATTCGCGCGGCGGCTCGCGGGAATGGAGCCGGCGATGTCCACCTGCGCCATGATCCATCCGCCGAAGACGTCGCCGTGGACATTGGCGTCGGCGGGCTGCGGCACGACGCGCAGCGCGACCGGCTTCTGGGGAAGATTGGGTTGGTCGGTCATGGAACGTGTTCCCGGGTTGCAAGGCGGCTGGAAGGCTCCGGCGCCAAGCGGCCTCTCGAACCTTCTGCGACAATGCCTATTTATGAATGACCCCTTCGGCGCGAGGCGATGACCTCGTTCACGCCGGGGCGTGCAGCAAATTGTACGGGAAAGCATGCGCGAGACGTGCTCCCGCTCCACGATACAGCGTCCTCACGCAAGGCCGACACTGCGCTTCGGCCGCCCGCGCGACGCGCCCGAACGATACGAACTCATGCGCCGCTACCCCAACAGAGAGCCCGGGCCGGTGTCCCAGGGCCCGCGCAACGACTGGCAGACGATCCGCTCGCTGCTGCCTTATCTCACCACGTACAAGTGGCGCGTCGCGTTCGCGCTGGCGTGCCTGATCGGCACGAAGGTCGCGAATCTCGGCGTGCCGATTGTGATGAAGCGCATCGTCGACGGCCTCGCTTCCGTGCAGCATCTCACCGAGCTCGGCCGCGCGCAGCACGCGCCGGGCATCGTGCTGATCGGCGGCATCGGGTTGCTCGTGATCGCTTATGCCGGCGCGCGGCTGTCCACGTCGCTTTTCACCGAGTTGCGCGAGCTGCTTTTCGCCAAGGTCACCGAGAGCGCCGTGCGGCAACTCGCGCTGAAGGTGTTTCGCCATCTGCATTCGCTGTCCTTGCGCTTTCATCTGGAGCGGCAGACGGGCGGCATGTCGCGCGACATCGAGCGCGGCACGCGCGGCATCCAACAACTCGTTTCCTATTCGCTGTACAGCATCCTGCCGACGCTCGTCGAGGTGGGGCTCGTGCTGGCGTTCTTCGTGACGAAATACGAGGCGTATTACGCGCTCGTCACGTTCATCGCGCTCGTCACGTACATCGTGTTCACGGTGAAGGTGACCGAGTGGTGCACGCATTTTCGCCGCACGATGAACGAGCTCGATTCGAAGGCGAACTCGCGCGCGATCGATTCGCTGCTCAACTACGAGACGGTCAGTATTTCGGCAACGAGGAATGGGAAACGCGCCGCTACGATGAGAACCTGCAACGGTATCGCGCCACCGCGATCAAGTCGCAACGCTCGCTGTCGATCCTCAACTTCGGGCAGCAGACGATCATCGGCATCGGTCTGGTATTCATCCTGTGGCGCGCTACTCAGGGCGTGATGGCGGGGCGCCTCACGCTCGGCGATCTCGTGCTCATCAATACCTTCATGCTGCAGCTCTACATTCCGCTGAATTTTCTCGGCGTGGTGTATCGCGAGCTCAAGCAGGCGCTGACCGACATGGACCGCATGTTTACGCTGCTCGGCGCGGGCCGCGAAGTGCCCGATGCGCCGAACGCGCAGCCGCTCGCGGTGCGCGGCGGCGAAGTGCGGTTCGAGAGCGTGAGCTTCTCGTACGAGAAGGCGCGCCCCATTCTGCACGGTGTCGATTTCACGATTCCGGCCGGCACGACGACGGCGGTGGTCGGCCATAGTGGCTCGGGCAAATCGACGCTCGGGCGCCTGCTGTTCCGCTTCTATGATCTCGATCGCGCGCAGGGCGGTGGCATCCGCATCGACCGGCAGGACATCCGCGACGTCACGCAGGATTCGCTGCGCGCGGCGATCGGCATCGTGCCGCAGGACACCGTGCTCTTCAATGATTCGATCTACTACAACATCGCGTACGGACGTCCGTCGGCGAGCCGCGAGGAAGTGATCGCGGCGGCGCGCGCAGCGCATATCCATGACTTCATCGAAGGGCTGCCGGAGGGTTACGACACGGCCGTCGGCGAACGCGGGCTGAAGCTGTCGGGCGGCGAGAAGCAGCGCATCGCGATCGCGCGCACACTGCTCAAGGACCCGCCCATCCTGATCTTCGACGAAGCCACGTCGGCGCTCGATTCGAAATCCGAGCGCGCGATCCAGCATGAGCTCGATTCGATCGCGCGCGCGAGAACGACGCTCATCATCGCGCACCGGCTGTCGACGGTCGTGCATGCGCAGCAGATCATCGTGATGGATCACGGGCGCATCGTGGAGCGCGGCACGCACGCGGAACTGCTGCGTGCGGGTGGGCTGTTCGCGCAGATGTGGGCGCTTCAGCAGCAGCGGGCGGGCGAGGCAAATGCGGGCGAAGCGGCGCTGGATCAGCGCGATACGGCGGGGGTCTGAAGCTTCGGGCGGCGCATCCGGGCCGCCGCCGATTCCTGTGCTTACTCCATCGCGTGCGCGCCGCCGATCGCAACGGCATCATGCGCGTGAGCGGAAGCCGACGACCAGCGCAGCCACTGGCCCCGCAGCAGAAACAACGCGCCGAACGCCCCGGTCGAGAGAGCACGCCGAAGGTCGCAAAGCCCATCTGATAGCTGCCCGTGCTTTCCTTCGCGATGCCCATGATGACCGGCAGATAGAACCCCGTCGATGCCGCCCGCCGCGCCGACGATCCCTGACAGGAGCCCCGTCTTGCCCTTCCATCGATGCGGCACGAGCTGGAACGTCGAGCCGTTGCCGAGACCGAAGGCGATATAAAGGCAGACCAGGATCGCGAGACCGCCGGCGACCGGCGGCATCCAGATGGCGAACGCGAAGTCGCCGATGGCGATCGCGGCCAGCAGCACGAGCAGCGCGCGCACGCCGGTCACGCGATCCGCGACGTAGCCGCCGAACTGCCGCACGATCGCGCCCAGGAACGCAAGCAGCGACATGAACAAGCCCGCTTCGAGCTTCGGCATCTGATAGAGCGAGGTGAGCAGCAGCGTCACATACGACGACATACCGCCGAAGCCGCCGAACGTGATGCTGTAGATGAGCATGATGATCCACGTATCGCGCTCGCCGAGCACCGAGCGGTATCGGTTCGGCAGCACGGCGATGGCGACGATCGCGCCGATCACCGGCAGAAGCCGCACGCCGGCCTTGCCGCCTCCGAATACGCCGGCATTCACCGCGAGCACCAGCACGACAAGGCTGACCAGCGTTACCGCGAAGCCGGAGAGCGCACGCATCGTGCTACCGGTTTTTTCGCCGGCATCCGACGCCCATGCGTATGCGTACAGCGCGACCGCCGTGATCGCGAGCAGCGGCAGCGCGGCGGCGGTCGACATCTTCCAGCCCACCGCATCGGCGAGATGGGGGAACAGGAAGCCGTCGAGCACCGCGCCGATGTTGCCCGCCGCGGCGAGACCGAGCACGAGTCCTTGCACCTTTGGCGGATAGTTGCTGCCGGCCATCGGCAGCGCGACCGCGAAGCTCGCGCCGCCCATGCCGAGGAACCGCCCAGCACGAGCAGCAGCGCATACGACGGCACGCCGGGCACGAGCGGCAGCACGATCGACGGAATCGACGAGAGCAGGACGCCCATTAGGGCAACGCTGAACAAGCCGTTGTATTCATCGATTCGGTCGCAAACAGAGGCGGGGGCATCGTGAGTAAAGCTTTGCGCCTGCATTTCTTGCCCACCTGGGCGTTGCGCACGGGCCTGCGGCCC
>LFJH01000058.1 GCA_001189335.2 Candidatus Paraburkholderia schumanniana | reverse complement strand
GGCCGCAGGCCCGTGCGCAACGCCCAGGTGGGCAAGAAATGCAGGCGCAAAGCTTTACTCACGATGCCCCCGCCTCTGTTTGCGACCGAATCGATGAATACAACGGCTTGTTCAGCGTTGCCTTAGGTCGGCATGATGCATCTGTTCTGAGTCAACCCTTTACCACCATCGCAGGCAGCATTCTTCGAGGAAGATCGAGATCATGGCCAGACAATCGAAAACGCTCGGCGTCATCTCGCTACTGTTCACGCTGCTGACCGCGGTCTATCATCTCGTCGGTCTGATAGGCGGCGCCTGGCTGCTCTCGCTCGGCGACTCGCCGTATTACGTCGTGACCGGCGTCGTGCTGCTTGTCTTTGCCTGGCTGCTGTGGCGCTTGCGTGCCTCGGCGTTCGTGTTCTAGCGCTCGTGCTGATCGGCACGGTGATCTGGGGGCTCTGGGAGTCGGGGCCTGACTTCTGGGCGCTCGCGCCGCGCGCGGACGTGCTGGTGGTGTTCGGCCTGTGGCTGCTGTTGCTCATGAGATGGCGTCTCCAGCCGCCCTCCCGCTTCGGTGTGGTCTCGCTCGTCATCGCGCTCGTCGTTGGTGGCGGCGTGCTGGTCTATGCGCACTTCAACGATTCGCAGCAGATCAACGGCACACTGGCGGCCTCCAGGGGCACGCCCGCGCCGAAACCGGACGGCATCCAGCCTTCCGAATGGCCGGCCTATGGCCACGACGACCAGGGCACGCGCTATTCGCCACCGTAGCACAGATCATGCCTGACAACATGAAGAACCTCAAGATCGCCTGGACCTTTCGCACGGACGACATGAAAGGCCCCAACGATCTGGTCGAGATCACCAACGAAGTCACGCCGATCAAGATTGGCGACCTTCTTTACCTGTGCTCGCCGCATCAGATCCTGTTCGCGCTCGACGCGAAGACGGGCGAACTCAAATGGAAGTTCGATCCTGGGCTCAAGGCCGATCCGTCATTCCAGCATGTGACCTGCCGGGGCGTGTCGTATGTCGATCTCTCGGCGAGCGCGGCGGCTCCTGTTGCAGGGGCTGCCGCGCCCGCAGGCGCCCCTGCTTCGGAGACGCAAGCCGCCGCCAACGGCACCTGCATGCGCCGCATCCTGCTGCCCGTCAACGACGGCCACCTCTACGCACTCGACGCACTCACAGGTGAACGTTGCGCAGGCTTCGGCAACAACAGCGACCTCGACCTGCAGCACGCCATGCCGGTAACGACGCCGAGCATGTACGAGCCTACCTCGCCGCCCGTCGTCACGACAAGACGATCGTCGTGGCGGGCGCGGTCGAGGACAACTTCTCGAACCGCGAGCCCTCGGGCGTGATCCGCGGTTTCGACGTACGCACGGGTCAACTGGTGTGGGCCTTTGATCCTGGCGCGACGGACCCGAACAAGATTCCAGGTCCCGGCGAGCACTCTATTCGTGGAACTCGCCGAACTCGTGGGCGCCGGTAGCCTACGATGCGAAGCTCGATATCGTCTATCTGCCGATGGGCGTGAAGACGCCCGACATCTGGGGCGGCGACCGCACGCCGGACATGGAGCGTTACGCGACCGGCGTGCTCGCGCTGCACGCTTCGACGGGCAAGCTCGCCTGGTTCTACCCGACCGTGCACCACGATCTCTGGGACATGGACCAGCCCTCGCAGCCCACGCTTGCGGATATCACGGACAAAGACGGCAAGACCGTGCCCGTGCTGTATGCGCCCGCGAAAACCGGCAACCTGTTCGTGCTCGATCGCCGCACGGGCGCGCTCGTCGTGCCCGCGCCTGAAATGCCGGTGCCGCAGGGCGCTGCGCCCGGCGACCATGTCTCGCCAACGCAGCCGTTCTCGCAGCTCACGTTCCGGCCTTCGAAGAACCTCACGGACGCCGACATGTGGGGCGCCACGATGTACGACCAGCTCGTATGCCGCGTGATGTTCCACAAGCTGCGCTATGAAGGCACGTTCACGCCGCCTTCGCTGCAAGGCACGTTCGTGTTCCCCGGCAACCTCGGCATGTTCGAGTGGGGCGGTTTCGCCCTCGATACCGACCGCCAGATCGCCGTTGCGAATCCGATCGCGCTGCCGTTCGTCTCGCGCCTGATTCCGCGCGGGCCGGGCAACCCGATGGAGCCGCAGCCGGGCGCGAAGGGCAGTGGCACGGAGGCAGGCATCCAGCCGCAATACGGCGTGCCGTACGGCGTGACGCTGAACCCGTTCATGTCGCCGCTGGGGCTGCCGTGCAAGCAGCCGGCATGGGGCTACATCGCGGCGATCGATCTCAAGACCAACCGGATCGTGTGGAAGAAACGCATCGGCACCGTGCGTGACAGCTCGCCGATTCCGCTGCCGTTCAGGATGGGCATGCCGATGCTGGGCGGCCCGATGGTGACGGCTGGCGGCGTCATCTTCATCGGCGCGACCGCGGACAACTATCTCCGCGCATTCGACGTAAACGACGGCAAGCTGCTCTGGCAAGCCCGCTTGCCGGCGGGCGGACAGGCCACACCCATGACGTACTCGGTCAATGGCCGCCAGTTCGTCGTGATCGCGGCGGGCGGGCACGGCTCATTCGGCACGAAGCTCGGTGACTACGTGATCGCATACGTGCTGCCGCAGTAACAGGCAAGTCCCTGCATTGGAAGCGCGCCGCATGGCCCGTGATGCGCCGAGCGAGACGGATCCCCGGATTCGCTCGGCGCCCTGTATCGAGGCCGACGCATGTGGCAGGACCCGGCCCCAGACTCCGTGAGGGCACCGTGCCAGTGACTACACGCCCAGGATTTTGCCGACCGTCTCATTGAACTCGTCGGTGGCGTTTTCGATCGCCTCGTCGGCCTCGTCGTCCAGATTTTCCACGTTCGCATCCAGAATTTCTTGCAGCCTGAGGTACGCTGAAATGATGCTGTCCAGTTAGTTGCCCATCCGCGACGCGGGCGTAGACGACTTCGCCCAGCGCTTCCATGAAGTCGCCCCGGCTTCCCCCGCCAAGCCGTCCGAGTTGTTTTCCAGGTCGTCCTTGAACTGTTCCACATCTGCCATGTCTTTCCTCCGGAAGGTTCGGTACACGCTGTCATTCGGTACACGCTGTCAGATAGCTCAATCGGCGGGCACGTGGCCTGTCGTGAAGCTGCTTCAGTTACCGTTTCAGGCGTCCGCGTGCGCGCCCCGTGAGTCGGGCCTGGCCTTTGGTCGTCTTCTCGGCCGTAGCAGCCGGACCGGCTTTCTTCGTCGCAGCGCGATTCGGTGCCGGCATTGCCTTAGCGTTCGCCGTCACCGCTTCCTCCGACTTTGCACGCGTCAGGTGCAGGCCCCATCGCCGCAATCACCTTCATGATCGTTGCGAACTCGTCGTTGCCCTTGTTTGCAAGCGCCCGGTATCGTGCGTCACGCAAGAAAAGTGCCGTGATCGCGTCGGCGCCTACGATCATCTCAGCACTAGGCGCTCAATGCGGGCCACGCGTTAATCGGGTTTATCCATCATACGTGTGTCCACAGGCAGATCACCGGTCGTTGGACCGATTCGCGGGTTCAATGATCGCCATCACCGGCCTGCACGGGCAGGCCGAGACAGGGTTATTTATCGAGCCGCTTTCGGAGTGCGGTTCCTCCTGCGAACGCACTGCACGGGCAGGCGTGAATATATGCCGGTTCTGCGCCCGTGGTGAGAAGAATGCCGCCCGTCGTCGGTGTTCAGTAGCTACGTGGTTTTTTTCCAGGCTTTGCGGCTTCCAGTGCATACCTATTGTGGCTGGTCGGCCATCAGATAGCGGATCACCAGCGCGGGGTCGGCGATATCCAGGATCAACCTCCGCAGGACTCGCCTGCGCATGTGGTCGTCGTCAAGGGTCCACGGCCCGCCTGCCTCACTCAGGTAACGTTCAATTGCATCACGGTGGTCCGTGTCTAAAGAGAGATTGAGTCGCACAGCCAGCAGGCCGGCGACGACATCGTCGATCTCGATCTCCAGCGGCTTCGATTCGATCGTCAGCGTAAGCTTCATGATGGCCTTCAGTCCTTCCTGATGACCGGCGGGCGCATTGCGTTGCGACGGCGCGCGCCGCATAAAAAGAGGCACCGCCCGAGGGCACACACGCGCGGCGCCGAACAGAACCACGCCGGCCGGATTACCGGCCGGCGGATGGCAACTGCGTTGGTCAGTAGCCGAGCTCGGGGGTGGGCGCCTTTGCGGGCGTTTCTTCCTTCGGTGCCTCTGCAACGGTCGCATCGGTCGTCAGGACCAGCCCCGCGATCGACGCCGCATTCTGCAGCGCCGTACGCGTGACCTTGGTCGGATCGACGACGCCCTCCTCGACGAGATCGCCATACTCGCCGGTCGCTGCGTTGTAGCCGAAGTTCGCCTTGCCTTCGAGCACTTTCGCGATCACGACCGACGGCTCGTCGCCCGCGTTGGCTGCGATCACGCGAAGCGGGGCTTCCAGCGCGCGCAGCACAATGCGGATACCGGCGTCCTGATCCGCGTTGATACCCTTGAGGCCCGACGCCGCAGCGCGCGCACGCAGTAGCGCCACGCCGCCATCCGGCACGATACCTTCCTCGACGGCTGCATGCGTTGCATGCAGCGCGTCGTCGACGCGATCCTTCTTCTCCTTCATCTCGACTTCCGTCGCCGCGCCAACCTTGATCACCGCGACGCCACCCGCGAGTTTCGCGACGCGCTCCTGCAGCTTCTCGCGATCGTAGTCGCTTGTCGCTTCGTCGATCTGCGTGCGAATTGCCTTCACGCGCGCCTTGATGCGTTCGGGGTCGCCGGCACCGTCGATGATGATCGTGTCGTCCTTGCGCACCTCGACGCGCTTCGCCCGGCCGAGGTCTTCCAGCGTCGCCTTCTCCAGCTGCTTGCCGGTCTCTTCGGAAATCACGGTAGCGCCCGTAAGGATCGCAATGTCCTCGAGCATGGCCTTGCGGCAGTCGCCGAAGCCGGGCGCCTTGACGGCCGCCACTTTGAGGATGCCGCGCATCGAGTTGACGACGAGCGTCGCAAGCGCCTCGCCTTCGATGTCCTCGGCGACGATCAGCAGCGGCTTGCTGGCTTTCGCCGCAGCTTCGAGAATCGGTAGCAGATCGCGGATGGCCGAGATCTTCTTGTCATGCAGCAGGATGAGGGCATCGTCGAGATACGCTGCCTGCTTGTCCGGATCGTTGATGAAGTAGGGACTCAGATAACCCCGGTCGAACTGCATGCCCTCGACGACATCCAGCTCGTTGTCGAGCGACTTGCCGTCCTCCACCGTGATCACGCCTTCCTTGCCGACCTTCTCCATCGCCTCCGCGATGATGTTGCCGATCGACTCATCCGCGTTCGCGGAGATCGACGCGACCTGCGCGATTTCCCGGTTCGTCGCGATCGGCTTCGACAGCTTGCGTAGCTCATCCAGCACGGCGCTCACCGCCTTGTCGATACCGCGCTTGAGGTCCATCGGATTTATGCCGGCGGCGACGTATTTCATGCCTTCCTGCACAATCGCCTGCGCGAGCACCGTGGCGGTGGTCGTGCCGTCGCCGGCCACGTCGGCCGTCTTCGATGCGACCTGTTTGACCACCTGCGCACCCATGTTCTCGAAGCGGTCCTTCAGCTCGATTTCCTTTGCAACGGACACGCCGTCCTTCGTGATGGTCGGTGCGCCGAAGCTGCGCTCGATCAGCACGTTGCGGCCTTTCGGGCCGAGCGTGACCTTCACGGCGTCGGCAAGCACATTCACACCC
Source organism: Candidatus Paraburkholderia schumanniana (assembly GCA_001189335.2). GTDB lineage: Bacteria > Pseudomonadota > Gammaproteobacteria > Burkholderiales > Burkholderiaceae > Caballeronia > Caballeronia schumanniana. The sequence goes on along the minus strand of LFJH01000058.1, from coordinate 7,588 downwards.
TTGACGATGCGCGTGCGGGCACCGTCATGGAACCTGACGTCTTTTGCACTCATGGTGTTGCTCCGGATAAAAGTCGTTGACTCGACGCGTCGCGAACGCTCTGTTGATCTGCGATGTTCGCGACCGGTGCGGGATTCAGGCAGCCTTGCGCGAGACGCCAGCGTAGGCTTCCAGCACGCCTATCACGTCTTCCTCACGCATGACGAGCAGTTCCTCGCCATCCACTTTGACGGTTTGGCCTGCATACTTGCCGAAAATCACCTGGTCACCGACCTTTAGCTGGAGCGCGCGCTGCGTTCCATCCTGCAGCAGTCGGCCATTGCCGACAGCAACGACTTCGCCTTGTTCTGGCTTTTCCGCGGCTGAATCGGGAATCACGATGCCCGAGGCAGTCATACGCTGCTGCTCGATCCGCTTGACGATAATCCGGTCGTAGATGGGATGAATCTGCATTTCCATCTCCTGAGCGATTAAAGGATCACGAAAAAGAGAATCCGGCTGCGCAGGCGACCCGTGCGTGGGAGCCGCCGCTGCGCGACCGTGCCAATGCCTGGCGGAAAGCGAAATAATGGCGCGCGAAGCGCACTTCAAGAGCGTACGAAACGGCAGTTTGTAACAAAATATTTCAGCGCAGCAGGATGCTGCGAACCGCACCGAGTCGATAGACCGTGCGTCCCGGAACGCCTTGCCGGCGCGGCTTCGGTGGCACCGGACAGGGCGGGCGACGACCGCGATCCGTTTCGAGCGTGTCGTCGGGCTCGCCGAGCTCGCCCCAGAGTCCGCCTTTTACTGGCCGGAACTGCCAGCGCAGATAACCCTTGCTGGCGCCGAGCTGCATCAGCTCGAGCCGGTCCGGCGCAACGTCGAGCAGATGGCGGTCGGCGGGCCCGTCATCCGCATACTCGCCGAACGCCTGACGGCAGGCGAGCGCTTCGCCGGCCGGCGCGCCGATTACGGTGCAGGCACGTCGCTCGTTACGTTCGACCTCCCACGCCCCGAGTTGCCACGCCGCATCGAGTAGCGCCGCGTCGACCGCCTCGAACGTGTGCCACGGCTCGCTGAACTGGATCGCAGAGGCTGGCACCGGCCGTGGCGGGATGTCGACGCCCTGCAGTACGAGCGGCGTCGCACGCCGAAAGCCATGCCAGTGCAGGATCGCCAGCAGCGGCGTGTTGACCCGTGCCACGGTAGTCACCGTGACCGCCACCAGCGGCAGGCGCACGGTATCCATCTGTTCGCGTAGCGTATCGAAAAAATTCATGAAGCCTCCGTCCCATGTATGTTGCGCAGCCTCTTGAAATTCCGATTCCGTGCACTATTTTAGGATTCGCTCAGGCAGTCGCGCGACCCATCTCGCAAGTGCGCTGCGTGTTTCGATTTATTTGTCGGTGGGATTTCCACGGACGGGCGAACTGGACCGCGTAGCCTCTGTTCGACCTCCGTGCGGGCCCCTCTCAAGGAGCCAGTCATGAGCGATCTTCTTTTCACGAGTGATCCGCCGGGCGACTTCCACAACCTCCAGCGGCGGATGGCGAGCCTCTCACGGCTTTGGCCGCCAGCCTGCGCGCCACATGCATCGGCATCTTTCCAGCCGCCAATAATCGGCAGCACCGCCCGCTCGAGTTCGTCGCATTTGCACCCGGACTCGATTCGACAAAGATCGACGTCTCGATCGACACGGGGTTGTTGACGACCAGCGGCGAGCGCAGCCGTCCGGACGGTGACGTGTCCCGATGACGCACGGATTCATGCATACAAGCGTTTTTTTCGGCGCGGTCCGTCGGGCCATCGAATTGCCGCAGCATGCGGACCTCGACAAGGCGCGCGCGTTCCCTATTGCATACGTACGGGAAGTACCACTATGCGTGACACACGGCAACACGGCTGGAGGGGATTCACGATTGAAACGGAAGCGGTCCCGGTTCGGCACTGTGCGGTACCGGCCGGCACGCCTGTGACGTACGTTGCGCTCGTGCGCATCTCGCGCGCGGGCGAACTGGCGGCCGACTGGCACCTGCCGCAGTACGCGCAGCGCTGGTCGCGCTCGGACGAAGCGCATCGGGACGCGCTGGATTACGCGGTCCATGCGATCGATTCAGGCCGTTTGGGAGAACCTGGCTCAGAACCTGGCTCGCTCGTTGGCCTTGCCGCGTGACCGCACAGGCCTTCACTCAGCACCGTGCCTCCTGGTTGCGGTTCGAAGTTTGCTATTGGAGACAAAGATGCTCAGTCCACACGAATTTGCGACGCTGATGTTGGTCCGGCATGCGCCGGATCAGCTTGACATGAATCGCGCCGAACTCGACGCCCTGCTCGAGCGGCAACTGGTGATGCTCGAACACACGGCCGAAGGGCATCGCCATGTGCAACTCACCGATGAGGGAAGGTCGTTCCTCGATGCGCTCCATCCTGAGGAGCCGTCACGGCAGACGGCTGCATAGATTCTCGGCTATGCAAGGCGGGCTGGATGATGCGCCGTTCGGCCAGGCCGTGCCGAACGGCGCTCTCGATCCTATCCGTCGCGGACGTAATGATCCGATACGATGTGGCGTCGCTGGATCCATGCGATCGCCAGCTCCAGGGCCTGGGTATGAGCTTCGTCCGATCCGGCAAAATCCCCTTCGACACCCAGCGTCCGGGTTTCGCCTTCGCGGTCCGTGACAATGGCCGCAGCTGTGTAGCGACCGCCTTCAGCGGTGGTGACGACCGGTCGGATGTCCCAACCGCGGTAGTAGGTAACGTCTTCCGTTTGCATGGCGCCTCCCTATAGTCGGATCAACGAGGAAATAGCTTCCGTCGATGCGCGTAACGCACCTGGGCCCGCTCGCAAATGCGGTGCCCGAAGCGTCGCCGAGGCTGTCGCGCACGACGGTCGGCGCCAGCCGGTTTTCGCCGGGACGGCACCGGCCGCCGGATACGAATCAGCCGTTGACGGGAATGCGACGCACGTGGTTCTGAGCGTCGAGCCGTTTTGCGATGGTCACGGTGAGTACGCCATTGCGGAAGTCCGCCGTGACCCTGTCGGGATCGGCATCCGGGCTCAGCTGTACCGAGCGCTGGAAGGTGCCTTGCCAGCGCTCGCTATACAGCGCACCCGCCGCCGATCCTTTCTTTTCGCCGCGAATGGTCAGGACATCGTTGGCCAGCGATACATCCACGTTTTTCTGTTCGAGGCCAGGCAGCTCCGCGATAACCTTGATCTCCTTATCGCTTTCACTAAGCTCGATGCTTGGCCAGCCGAACGACGAACCGAAGCGGGCCGGTAAATCGAAGCTGCGGAAAAAATCGTCGAACAGCCGGTTCATTTCACGATGCAGCGCGAACACCGGATGGTCATCTTCGCGGTGATGTACAATCGGCACGTTGCGGTCGCGATTCCAGGGAATCAAATTTCTGAAGTCCATTTTTCACCTCCGTTACTGGCAGGCGGGGAATGCACGGCAGCGCGTCGCGCATCTGTCCGTGCACGTTGCCTGCACGCATGAACGCACATGAATACGGGAATACGGTCCAGCATGGCCGGACCAACCACAAAGCCAAAATAGGAGTGTGTTTCGCTAATTCAAGGGGCCCGTCCGTCATCGGCATCACTGACTCGGGCTCGCCGGAGCGGCGGGAAATGCGCCAGTGCTTTTACGAAGCGCATCGCGCAGACCATGGCAGCTGCTTGGTTGGAGGGCGCGAAAATATGGCCCGTCGGGACGCCATGAAAATAGGCATGCGGTCGACTCAATTCGAGCTCAGAAAATCTCAGGGCCCCCTTGAAATTCCTGCTTGAGAACCTATCTTAAATCTCGCTCAGGCAGTCGCGCGGCAGTCCAGCACGCTGCGTGTTTCGATTTGTTTGCCCGAGGCACGGCAGACGAACTGGAGCGCGTAGGCCGGTTCGTCTTCCTGCTCGTCTGAAGGAGGAAATGACCATGAGCGATCTCAATTTTGGGGCCGACCTTTTCAGTGAGTTCGACCGTCTGCAACGGCAGATGGCGGGTCTCTTCGGTGGTTTCCCGTCAAGTATCCGTTCCGGTCGCTTCGGCGCCTTCCCGCAGGTCAACATCGGCTCGACCGACGACTCTATCGAGATCGTCGCGTTCGCGCCGGGTGTCGATCCGACAAACCTCAATGTGTCGATTGACAAGGGGCTGCTCGTCATCAGTGGCGAGCGCGGCCCCACGCAGCCGGAAGCGGCGGACGACGACATGCGCACCTACGTGCAGGAGCGATTCGCCGGCGCTTTCCGGCGCGTCATTGAACTGCCGCAGCACGCGGACTCCGACAAGGTCACGGCGCGGTACGCCAATGGCTGCCTCACCGTGAGCATCGGCAAGCGGGAGACGTCGAAACCCCGTGCCATCACCGTTCAATGAAACCCTTCGCCGAATTGAGGAGAACATCATGAACGACACGACAGAACTGGCCAGGAAAAATGAAGCGGCAGTATCTCGGCGCGAAGACGATCAGTCCCAGCGTCGGATCACGCTGACGCCGCCCGTCGACATCTTCGAGGACAGCCAGGGCGTAACCCTGTGGGCGGACCTGCCCGGCGTGACGAAGGAACGGCTTGACGTAAGGGTGCACGATGGCAACCTGTACATCGAGGCCGAGGCGGTGGTGCCGACCCCGTCGGGATTGCGCCTGCAGCACGCGGAGGTTCGCCAGCCTCACTTCGCCCGAGCGTTCGCTCTTGGGGCCGATCTCGACGCATCGAAAATCGATGCGAACCTGAAGGACGGCGTGCTTAAGTTGACGATACCGCGCCGCGACGAAGCCCGGCCGCGTCGGATCGAAGTGCGTACGGACTGAAGCCAGCAAGCGGGGACTGCGGGGGACCGTCGGGGTGGCGGCCATTGGCCCGCCACCCCGATTCGGCACAGAACTAGTTGGAGGAAAGGATGAACGCTGATCCAAAAAAATGGAATCCCTTCAAGTTCCTTCGCGGGGTGGCGCGCAAGGCCGACGCGGACACCTCCGAGAGCCCGCCCGCCAGCGAACAATGGAGGTCCTCGTGGCCCGACATTCCCCGACTCTTTTCACGCGAACCGTGGCGCGTAGTCGAAGAGTTTTTTCATGATCCTTTCGCGGGGCGGGGCACACTCGAACGGTGGTTTGGCGACTTCAGTTCATCGCGCTTTCAGCCCAGCATCGACGTAGTCGACGAAGGGAAGGTGTTACGCGTGACCGCTGAGCTACCCGGCATGGAACGCGAAGATATGAACGTGAGCGTCGAGGATGGCGCGATCGTCCTGCGCGGTGAGAAAAAACAGGACGTTCGCAGCGAGGAGGACGGCTGCTACCGGCTGGAGCGAGCCTATGGACGGTTCACGCGCACCGTTCCAATGCCGGAAAACGCCGATCCTGAACACGCTTTGGCGAAGTTTGAAAACGGAGTACTTATGCTCACGATACCGAAGTCGGAGCCGGCGCGCTCCGCAAGCCGCACGATCGACATCGGATAAGGCTATGGCGCTTCGGTGCGATGATTGCTGCGCAGAATGCGCTCGGGGCGTAGGGCACGCCATGCTAAAGGCCGGGTCACGAAGCGGCCCGGCCATTCACTCCGATACTCAGATATCCCCGATTCTGAACGGCAGTTCGATGTTTCCACCGCTGTTGAGCAACTGAACGTACTCGATATACGCGGCCTGCGCGCGGGTCTGGGTGGCGACGAGATTGCCGGGCAACGGCGCCTGCAATTCGTTCGGAAGAATGTCCGACATCAATTGCTCATGAAGCGCGTGCGCCGCTGGTGAGTTAGAGCGATTGTCCAGTTCCAGGCGGGCTTGCTCGGTCGCGTAATCGTAGTACTCCAGGTCGCTCGGACCGGTGATCGTCGTAGTCGTCGGCGCCCAGTTCGAATACGTGCCCAGCTTGCCCGCCTGGGTTCTCACCCCGATGATGTGATAGGCCGACTGGTTGAAGTTATACGTATCGGGCATGGTTTCATCGGACGAGAAGACCACGTAGGGCCGCCCTGGCGCGCTTGAACTCTTGAGCATCGGAAGCAGGTCGTGATGATTCCCGTACATCTGGGCGTAGTTGTGCGTCATCCAGCTTTGCTGGCCGTCGTTGGCGATGGTGGCGAGCATCGGTAGAATGTCGACGGAAGAGGTGAGGCCGGTGCGCACGGCGTCGATATCGCCGTTGTACTGCCCGGTCGGATCGACCACGATGAGCGGGACGTTGAACGCCTCTTCGTAACACGTGCCGGTCTTGCCGGAGATCATGCCGTGGGCGCCCGCATAGTCGCCATGATCCGACGTCAGGACGATGATGGTCTTCCTCGCGACTGCGGGCGGCAATGCGTCGACGACCGAGCCGATCTTCGAATCGACGATCGACAAGATTTGCGTGTACGAATCGAGGCCGCGCTTCCAGTAACGGTAAGGCGCCTTGGCGACGCCCCTGGTCGGCGACAGCGGCGGCGAGTCCGGATTCGTCGGGTAAGCGCTGATCGAGAAGTCCGTGTCCTGGGTGTCCTGCACGCCGCCCCAGATCGCTTCCTGAAGCGTGCGGTTGAAGGTCTGCATCGGCGGTTTGTTCGCCGCCAGCTGGGACGCGGATTCCCAGTTCGGCGCGGTCGCCGGATACGCTAGCGGCGGCGGATTGCGCAGCGGATTGAACTGCCAGGCATAGGTTGGCGGCCCCTCGGTGAAATCGATCCACTGGACATAGCCGTTCGGGTTGTACCGGTTGGACTGGAACAGATCCGTGAAGCGCTGGAATTCCATCCCGGCGGGAAAATACTCCTTGTCGTGCGGATTGACGAAGCCGGCAGTCAGGCACCAGGGCGAATCGCCGGGTCTGCGTTGCTGTAGCCATTGCGTTGCCTGAGCCGCGACGTTCGTGTCGCTCAGATAGCCTTCTCCCGGATCCCCGATCGTGCCCTGAAGGTTGCTGCCGGTCGGGTCAGGATACGTCATGCCGTCGAAGCTATAGGCCGCCAGCGGATGCGCCTTGTGTACGATCGACAAACGCCACTTGCCGATATAAGGCGTGTAATAGCCGAGCGACTGCAGGATCTTGCCGTAGGTCGGAAACTGCTGGTGCAGCACCGGCTGCGTCCGTACCTTCGAATCGGGCGTATCGAAAAGAGTCGTGAGCAACCAGTTCTGCTGCGTATAGAGCCCGGTGACGAGCGCCGCTCGCGCAGGACTGCAGGCCGAGGCCGCGGTGTAATTGGCCAGAGAACTTGACGCTCTTTCTCCAGAGGTCGAAGGTTCTTGGCATATAAGCCTTGAGGAACGCCCGCACGGTTGAAATGCCGCTCGGGAATACGCTAGGGAAGCGCATCTCGTCGAGGAGGATAAACAAGATATTCGGTTTGCTGTTGGAGACGCCGCTCTGATCACTCTGAGGGATTTGGGCGGTTACATTCGTCGTGGCAATGGCAGCGCCGACGGCCGACGTCTTTTTGATGAACTCACGCCTGTCCATGGATAGATATCCTAAAGAAATGGATGAGGTTTTAAGGCAATGCTGATTAAGTCTACCGCTTGTGCGCGTCAAGCCTTATAGAGCGCACAAGCAACGAGAAAGGCAAAAGACAATGAAGCAGCAGACGCTCGCGATGGCCGCAGATCAAGGTGCGGGG
>LFJH01000057.1 GCA_001189335.2 Candidatus Paraburkholderia schumanniana | reverse complement strand
AGTACGTTTCGTTGAAAGATCCAGACCAAGACCAAGTTGTGTCATCGAAGATGTCCTTGAATTTCTCTTCTTTCCAGGATAGTCCAATCAGGTGCCAGGATCGGGAGTTTGGCAGAGGTTCCTTAAGGGAGTTTGGCAGAGATTCCTTAAATGTGTTACCCATGTCCTGACACACCCGTTACCCATGTCTCCGGTCTATACACTCGATCGAATTCGAGCCGACCCTTGCCGACGACGGTCAAGCCTTTGAGCGCGAGGCGCGCTTTCACCTCCAGCGAGTAGTTGAGCACGACCGCGTTCGGATAGAACAAGCGCACGATCTGATAGACGCTCTGGCCGATGCTGTCGTGGCTACATGTCGCCAACAAGCTTGGTATCCGTGATCCCGATGATTTGTTCTTCGTGGTCACGGTAACGATTGATTTGATCGTTGCGGCTTTAGCGTACGCTGCGATCATGTGGTTATGGCGACACTATCAGTGCGCAAAAAAACACGCGGAAAGACAGCGCATGATCTATGCGCATGCTCACGTCGCACAGTGGAAATTGAGAACTTTAATAGAGTGCTTCGAAACCACCATGCGCCGCCCATGCTTCCATTAGCGGGCGGCGCTGCTCAAGCAAGTCCGGGCGATGATGAACTGCTTCGCCTGTACAAACTGATTGCCTCTGGTAAGCCGGTCCTTTTCGGACCGCCATTCTTCGGCGATTCCAGCCGAAAACATGGGGTGAGCATTTCCGCACAGTTACATACGGCGACGCATGAAGATTTGGAATTCGACGCAAACCCTCGATAAAGAAGGGCCAAATTGGCGCGCCCGGCTGGGATCGAACCAGCAACCCCTGCCTTCGGAGGGCAGTACTCTATCCATTGAGCTACGGGCGCATCGGAGAAGGGGCTTGCGAGAGGGAACCGCGCCGGAAGCGAAACCAAAAGGCGGCTGCAAGGCCCATGCGAATCCGAAAGGATACCTGCTTTCCACGATTTCGTCCATCGCGCGGGCCCGCGCCGTGCGCGCACCGTCAGCCGGAAAGCATCACACGATTCGGGTAAACGCCCGTCCGCCGCCGCGCCCGTCTAGCGCCGGCAGCTAAGCGTTCCGTCTATAATCGACCGTGCCTTTCTTCAAGGCGCGCCTCTGCGCAATGCAATGCCGTAGCTGTCACGCTGTCACTGAACCGACTCACACCAAAAAACGGGAGACGAGACAAGCATGAGTGAAGCACCCCACGGAGCGCCGATCAAGACGCCCGGCCAACTCATCGCCGCGGTCATCGCGGGGTTCAGCATCCCGGTCGCCATCATCATCCTGCTCGCAGTGTACGTGAACAATTCGACGCGCACCGGCGCCGGCACCGATCTCGAAGCCTCCGTGAAGGAGCGGATCGCGCCGGTCGCACAAGTCGATATTCGCGACGCCAACGCGCCGCGCGTCTACAAGACCGGCGAGGAAGTCTTCAAGGCCGTGTGCTCGGCCTGTCACGCGACAGGAACCGCAGGCGCGCCCAAGTTCGGCGATGCGAGCGCGTGGGCCCCGCGCATCAGCGAAGGCTACGACACGCTTCTGTATAACGCGCTTAACGGCAAGGGCGCGATGCCCGCACGCGGCGGCACGAATCCCGACGACTACAGCGACTTCGAGATCGCGCGCGCGGTCGTCTATATGGCAAACGACGCCGGCGCCAAGTTCGCGGAACCGGCGCAACCCGCGCCGGGCGCGACGGCTAGCGCGGGTGCATCGGCGCCTGCTGCGGGCGCTTCGGGCGCGGCAGCAACGGCGGGCGGCGCAAGCTCAAACGAAAACGCCCAGGCGGCGGCCGCAGTGGCGGCACTGGCATCGGTGCCGCAAGCCGCATCGGCGCCGGCAGCGGGCGCGCAAAGCGCCGATGCGGCCCAGGCCGGCAAGGCACTGTACGAACAGGTCTGCCAGGCGTGTCATGCGGCCGGCATGCTCGGCGCGCCGAAGTTCGGTGACAAGGCCGCATGGGCGCTGCGCCTGAAAGACTCGATGGATACCGTCTACAACTACGCGCTGCACGGCAAGGGTGCGATGCCGCTGAAGGGCGGATCGAACGCGCCGGATGCCGACGTGAAGGCGGCTGTGGATTACATGGTGAACGCGGTGAAGTAACGCTTCCGTCGAGCCACAAACAAAAACCCTGCGCATAAGGCGCAGGGTTTTTTTCGAGCCAGGGAAAGCGACGAATCAGTTCTTCTGCAGCATCGCCTTGAGCATCGCCATGCGGTCCTTCGGCGAGAGCGGTTTTTCCTCGGCCGTGGGCGGCGGCGCATCATCGAGCAGCATCTCGGGGATGAAGCGCGACGGCTCGCACACCACCGTTTCCCGCACGTGCTTTCTCTTCTTGCACCAGTTCAGATGCAGGCTGCGCTGCGCCCGCGTGATCGCGACATACATCAGCCGGCGCTCTTCCTCGATGCGCGAATCGTCGATGGGCGCGTCATCGTCCGAGCCGCCGCGATGCGGCATGATGCCTTCCTCGACGCCCACCAGAAACACGTGCGGATATTCCAGCCCCTTCGACGCATGCACCGTCGACAGGCGCACCGCGTCTGGGTCTTCCTCCTTGCTTTCGAGCATCGACATCAGCGCGACGGTCTGGATCAGGCCGAGCAGGTTTTTGCCTTCATCGGCGAAACCATCGGCGGTGTCGAAGCCGGTCTGCTCCGTTCCGGGCGCAGCCTCCGGCTTCGTGCCCTTGCGCTTGAGCCATTCGAGAAACTCGAGCACGTTTTGCCACTTGGACTGAGCCTGCCGTTCGTCGTAAGCGTCGTAGAGATACGACTCGTAGTGGATCGCTTCCATCATGTCGTCGAGGACTTCGGTCGCCGGGTCGCGCGCCGCGCGGTCCGACAGGCGTCGAATCCACTCGCAGAAAGTGCGCAGCGGTTCTACCTGACGCGCCGACAGCCGCGCCTCGATGCCTCCCATGAACACCGCCTCGAACAGCGACACCTTCGCCGCGCCCGCGAATGCGCCAAGCGCCTCGAGCGTCGTATTGCCGACACCGCGCCGCGGCGTCGTGATCGCGCGGATAAACGCGGGATCGTCGTCGGGGTTGGCGATCAGTCGCAGATACGCGATCAGATCCTTGATCTCGGCCTTGTCGAAGAACGACTGCCCGCCCGACAGCACATAAGGAATGCGCTCGCGCCGCAAGACCTGCTCGAAGATGCGCGCCTGAAAATTGCCGCGATAAAGAATCGCGTAATCGCGGAACTGCGTGCGCCGCTCGAACTTGTGGGCCGACAGCCGGAACACGACGGATTCCGCCTCATGCTCCTCGTCATTGCAGCCCGTGACGGTGATGGTGTCGCCCATGCCGTGCTCGGACCACAGCTTTTTCTCGAACAGCTTCGGATTGTTCGCGATGACATTGTTCGCCGCCGTGAGAATCCGAACCGTCGAGCGATAGTTCTGCTCGAGCTTGATCACATGCAGCTTCGGGAAATCCTTGCCGAGCTGCGCGAGGTTTTCGAGCGTCGCGCCGCGCCAGCCGTAGATCGCCTGATCGTCATCGCCGACGGCCGTAAAAGCCGCGCGCGGGCCGGCGAGCAGCTTCAGCAGTTCGTACTGGCAGGCGTTGGTATCCTGATATTCGTCGATGAGCAGATAGCGCAGGCGATTCTGCCACTTGTCGCGCACCTCTTCGTTCTCCGCGAAGAGGTGCGCGGGCCGCAGGATAAGATCGTCGAAATCGAGCGCCTGATAGGCATGCAAAGTCGCCGCATAGCTGCGATAGACGATCGCCGCCTGATGCTCGTCCTCGTTGCTCGCTAGCACGGCGGCCTGATCGGGCGAGACCATCGCGTTCTTCCACAGCGAGATGGTCGACTGCACCTTGCGGATCAGGCCCTTGTCCGTCGTGCCGAGCTGCTCCTGAACCATGCCGAAGCAATCATCCGAGTCCATGATCGAGAACTGCGGCTTCAGCCCGACGCGCTCCGCTTCCTGCCGCATGATCTGCACGCCGAGCGAGTGAAAGGTGCAGATCGTCAACTGATTGACCGGGATCTTGCGGCCTTCCTTGCCGGGCGTCGTGAGCGTCTTGCCTTCGAGCAGCTTGGCGGTGCGCTCGCGCATTTCGAGCGCGGCCTTGTTCGTGAAGGTAAGGGCGGCGATGTGCTTCGGCTCGAAGCCGCGTCCTTCGATCAGGTGCGCGATCTTCTGCGTGATCACGCGCGTCTTGCCGCTGCCCGCGCCGGCGAAGACGAGACAGGGACCATCGAGATAGCGCACGGCTTCGCTTTGCGCGGCGTTCAGACCTGCGGACATCGTTTTGGGCTTTGGATTCTGAGGCGCGCGGCAAAAGCCGGCGCATGAAGGAGTGCGCGATGTTAACACGATAGAAAGCGCGCGGTTCCGGCGCCGTTCCCGCCGATGGCGGAATCGTGTGCGCGCGCCGTGCCACAATAACAAATACAAATCGAGTTCCACGACAGGATGCCCGCATGAGTTCAGCACTGAAAGTCGGCGTAATGGGTTACGGCCTCGCCGGCGAGACGTTCCACGCACCCGTCATCGAGCACTGCGGCCGCGCGGAGGTGACGGCCATCGCGACGAGCCAGGACGAGCGCGCCCGGGCCGATTATCCGAATGCGCAGATCGTGGCGGATTTCGACGCGCTGCTCGCCGTCGACGGGCTCGAATGCGTCGTCGTCGCGACCCCGAACGACACACACTTCGATCTCGCGCATCGCGCACTGTCGGCGGGCAAGCACGTGGTCGTCGACAAGCCGGTGACGCTCGCCGCGCGCGACGCCCGCACGCTCGCCGATCTCGCGCAGCAAAAAGGCCTGCTGTTCGCGCCGTTCCACAACCGCCGCTGGGATGGCGATTTCATGACCGTGCGCGCGCTGCTGGAGAGCGGCCGGCTCGGGCGCATCACGCATTACGAATCGCATTTCGACCGTTTCCGCCCGAAAGTGCCGCAGCGCTGGCGCGAGGAAGCGGCGCGCGGCGGCGGCCTGCTGTTCGATCTGGGGCCGCATCTGATCGATCAGGCGCTGACGCTCTTCGGCGCGCCGCAGACGGTGACCGCGTTCGTCAAGGCGCATCGCGATCACGCGCACGCGCCGGATTACGTGCATATCGTGCTCGGCTACGACGACAAGCTCGGCTACGACGACAAGGAAGTGATCCTGCACGCGAGCGCGCTCGCGGCGCTCGACCCGCCGCGTTTCACGATCCACGGCACGCGCGGCAGCTACGTGAAAAGCGGGCTGGATACGCAGGAAGACCAGTTGCGCGCGGGCATGCGACCGGGCAATCCGGAATTCGGCAAGAATCCGCCGGGATTGCTGCGCGAAGTCGATGGCGACCTCGACCTGCGTCACGAATTCGCGACGAAAGACGGCGCGTATATCGAGTTTTATCGGGCGCTGGCGGCGTCCATCCAGGAAGGCAAGCCGTTTCCGGTTTCGCCGCAGGAGGCCGTCGACACGATGACGATCATCGAGCTCGCGATCCAGAGCGAACGCGAAGGCCGCCGCATGCCGTTCGAGCGGGTCGGCTGAACGCCGGTCAGCGGACATGTGCGCTGTCCATCGGACGCGCCCGAATCCGTTTGACAACCCCAATCCGGTCGCGTAAATTCTGCTGCACGCGTCGGGAGAGCGCGTGGTTGCCGCTTGGCTCGACCAAAGCGAACACCGCGCCGCCGAAGGCAGCATACCCGCAAACTCTCAGGCAAAGGGACCGACGGCGTCGAGGAAATTGAATTTCCTCGCACTCTGGATAGCGGTAGCGGCTTCGTCGAACCAGCCGGCTGCCCACCGAAGGGGCGCGCGATGAACCGCCGCACGCACGTGCACGGTTCGCGCAATCTCCCAGGTACCGAGGACAGAGGGGTCACGCATCGCAACCGCTACGCGGCATGAGCCTTGCGCGCTGCATCCGGCAGCACGAAAAGGCGCATTCCGTCAGTGAAATGTGCGCGGCGTGGCCTTTTTTGTTTCGTGAACCGAGGCCCCGATGACCGAACTTCAACACACGCCCCTGCACGCAGCCCACCTCGCGCTCAACGCGCGCATGGTCGATTTCGGCGGCTGGGACATGCCCGTCAACTACGGTTCGCAGATCGACGAACACCGCGCCGTACGCACCGATTCCGGCATGTTCGACGTGTCGCACATGCGCGTCGTCGATTTCGAGGGCGAAGCCGTCCGCGGATTCTTCAAGTACGCGCTCGCCAATAACGTCGACAAGCTCACGACGCCGGGCAAGGCGCTCTATTCGTGCATGCTCAACGGCGACAGCGGCGTCATCGACGATCTGATCGTCTACTACTTCTCCGAAACGAGCTTCCGCGTCGTCGTGAATGCGGGCACCGCGGAGAAGGATATCGCCTGGTTCGGGCAGCTGAACGCCGAAGGCGAATTCAATCTCTCCATCACGCCCCGCCGCGATCTCGCGATCATCGCCGTGCAAGGCCCGAATGCCCGTGAAAAGGTCTGGCACGTGCTGCCGGACACGCGCACGCAAACTCAGGACATCAAGCCATTCAACGCGGCCCGGTTCCCCTCGACGCAATACGGCGAGCTGATGCTCGCGCGTACCGGCTACACCGGCGAGGACGGCTTCGAGATCGTCGTGCCGGCGACGCACGTCGAGGCGCTGTGGAACGCGCTCGCGGGCGCGGGCGTGAAGCCGGCTGGTCTCGGCGCGCGCGACACGCTGCGGCTGGAGGCCGGCATGAACCTCTACGGGCAGGACATGGACGAGAACGTCTCGCCGCTCGACGCCGGGCTCGCATGGACCGTGGATCTGAAGGCGGAGCGCGATTTCGTCGGCCGCAGCGCGCTCGAGACGCACGGCTCGAAGGCGGGTTTCGTCGGCCTCGTGCTCATCAAGGAAAACGGCCGTGCAGCCGGCGTGCTGCGCGCCCACCAGAAAGTCGTCACGCAACATGGCGACGGCGAGATCACGAGCGGCACGTTTTCGCCGTCGATGCAGGAGTCGATCGCGTTCGCGCGCGTGCCCACGGCTGTTGTCGTCGGCGACACGGTGCAGGTCGTCATCCGCGACAAGCAAATCCCGGCGCGCGTGGTAAAACTTCCGTTCGTGCGCAACGGCAAGGTGCTCGTGGACCTGTCGTAAGGCCGTCGCGCCCGTTCTCTTCGATCAAGAACCTCTCGAAGAATCACGCAAGGAGTATCCAATGAGCATTCCGGCCGATCTGAAATACACCGAATCGCACGAATGGGTGCGCACCGAATCCGACGGCACGCTGACCGTCGGCATCACTGACCATGCGCAGGAAGCGCTCGGCGACATCGTGTTCGTGGAGCTGCCCGCAGCGGGCAAGGCCGTTGCGGCGGGCGACGCCGTCGCGGTCATCGAATCGGTGAAGGCCGCTTCCGACATCTACGCGCCGGTGTCCGGCGAAATCGTCGCATCGAACGATGCGCTGACGTCTTCGCCCGACCAGGTGAACGGCGCGCCGTACGAAAGCTGGCTCTTCAAGATCAAGCCGTCGGGCGACGCCGGTCTCGACAAGCTGCTCGACGCCGAAGGCTACGGCAAGTCGATCGGCGAATAACTCTCTAACGGACGAAAGCGGTTTTCGCCCGCGCGCGAACCGCTTCTCGCAGGAATTCACATGAAGCTCGAACACCCGGATCGCCTGATGAACCGCACCTCCCTGTCACTCGCCGCGCTCGAACGCCACGATGCGTTTGCGGAGCGGCACATCGGCCCCGATGAGGCGGACCAGCGCGCGATGCTCGACGCGCTCGGCTTCGCGTCGCGCGCTGCCTTCATCGACGCGGTGATTCCTGAATCGATCCGCCGCAAGGAAACGCTGCCGCTCGGCGCGTTCACGCAGCCGAAGAACGAGGCCGAGGCGCTCGCGTCATTGCGCCGGCTGGCGGACGAGAATCTGGTATTCCGGACTTATATCGGCCAGGGTTACTACGGCACGCACACGCCGGTGGTGATCCTGCGCAACGTGCTCGAAAATCCGGCGTGGTACACGGCTTACACGCCGTATCAGCCGGAGATTTCGCAGGGGCGCCTCGAAGCGCTGCTGAACTTCCAGCAGATGGTGATGGACCTGACGGGCCTCGCGATGGCGAACGCCTCGCTGCTCGATGAAGCCACCGCCGCCGCCGAAGCGATGACGCTCCTGCAGCGCATCGGCAAGCCCAAGTCGAACGTGTTCTATGTCGCCGCCGACGTGCTGCCGCAGACCATCGAAGTGGTGAAGACGCGCGCGAAGCCGGCGGGCATCGAAGTGAAGGTGGGCCCCGCCGCCGATGCCGCGAGCGCGAATGCGTTCGGCGTGTTGCTGCAATATCCCGGCTCGAACGGCGATGTGCGCGATTACCGCGCGCTCGCCGAAGCGATCCACGCGGCGGGCGGCCATGTCGTCGCGGCGGCAGATCTGCTTGCGCTGACGCTCATCACGCCGCCGGGCGAGTGGGGTGCGGATGTCGCGATCGGCAACACGCAGCGTTTCGGCGTGCCGGTTGGGTTCGGCGGTCCGCACGCGGCGTACATGGCCGTGCGCGACGAGTTCAAGCGCCAGATGCCGGGCCGGCTCGTCGGCGTGACGGTCGATGCGCAAGGCAATCCCGCGCTGCGTCTCGCATTGCAGACGCGCGAGCAGCACATTCGCCGCGAGAAGGCGACGTCGAACGTCTGCACGGCGCAGGCGCTGCTCGCGATCATGGCGAGCATGTATGCGGTCTATCACGGTCCGCGGGGCTTGAAGACGATCGCGCTGCGCGTGAACCGCGTCGCGTCGATCTTCGCGGCCGGTCTGAAGAAGCTCGGCTACACGATCGCCAACGAAACCTTCTTCGATACCGTCACGATTGACAGCGGCCCGAACACGACCGCACTGCATCAGGCTGCTTACGCCGCGCACATCAATCTGCGCCATGTGAGCGCAAGCCAGGTCGGCGTGTCGCTCGACGAAACCACCACGCGCGACGATCTGCTCAAGCTCTTCGCGCTGTTCGCGGAAGTCGCGGGCAAGACCGAAACATTCGATATCGACGCGCTCGACCAGTCCGCGTCCGCTTCGATCCCGGCGGAACTGCATCGCGCGAGCGATTACCTGACCCATCCGGTCTTCAACCGTCACCACTCCGAGCACGAAATGCTGCGCTACCTGCGCAGCCTCGTTGACAAGGATCTCGCGCTCGACCGCACGATGATCCCGCTCGGTTCCTGCACGATGAAGCTCAACGCGACCTCGGAAATGCTGCCGGTCACGTGGCCCGAGTTCGCGCAGATTCACCCGTTCGCGCCCGCCGAGCAGACAGTCGGCTACCGCACGATGATCGATCAGCTCGAGCAGATGCTCGTCGCGTGCACGGGCTATGCCGCGGTGTCGCTGCAGCCGAACGCCGGCTCCCAGGGCGAGTATGCGGGCCTGCTCATCATCCACGCGTATCACGAGTCGCGCGGCGAAGGGCATCGCAACGTGTGTCTGATTCCGGCATCCGCGCACGGCACGAATCCGGCGTCGGCGCAGATGGCGGGCATACAGGTGGTGGTCGTCGCGTGCGATGCGAACGGCAACGTCGATATCGAAGACCTGAAGGCGAAGGCGGAGAAGCATTCGACGCATCTCGCAGCCATCATGATCACGTATCCGTCGACGCGCGGCGTGTTCGAGCGCAACGTTCGCGAAATCTGTGAGATCGTGCATGCGCACGGCGGCCAGGTGTATGTCGACGGCGCGAACATGAACGCGATGGTCGGTCTCTGCGCCCCCGGCCAGTTCGGCGGCGACGTCTCGCACCTGAACCTGCACAAGACCTTCTGCATTCCGCACGGCGGCGGCGGACCGGGCGTCGGTCCGGTCGCGGTCGGCGCGCATCTGGCGAAGTTCCTGCCGAATCAGGCGTCCACCGGCTACAAGCGCGACGAAGCGGGCATCGGCGCGGTGTCCTCGGCGCCGTATGGCTCCGCCGCGATCCTGCCGATTTCGTGGATGTACATCGCGATGATGGGCGCGCAAGGCCTGAGCTCCGCCACCGAAAGCGCGATTCTCGCGGCGAACTATGTCGAGAAGCGTCTCGCGCCGCACTATCCGGTGCTGTACAGCGGCCCGGGCGGACTGGTCGCGCACGAGTGCATTCTCGACGTGCGGCCGATCAAGGAATCGAGCGGCATCTCGGTGGACGACGTGGCCAAGCGCCTCATCGACTACGGCTTCCATGCGCCGACGATGAGCTTTCCCGTGCCCGGCACGGCGATGGTCGAGCCGACCGAATCGGAGTCGAAGGAAGAGCTCGACCGCTTCATCGACGCGATGATTGCCATCCGCGAGGAAATCCGCGCAGTCGAGGAAGGCCGCGCCGATCGCGAGGACAACGTGCTCAAGAACGCGCCGCATACGGCTGCCGTTGTCACGGCGGACGCGTGGAAGCACAAGTACACGCGTGAAGCGGCAGCGTATCCGGTGAAGTCGCTGGTGACGCGCAAGTACTGGTCGCCGGTCGGGCGCGCGGACAACGCGTACGGCGACCGCAACCTGATGTGCTCGTGCGTGCCGATCTCCGAATACGCGGAGTAAGAAGGTGAACCGCCCGAATCCGTAAAGCATTGTCGGGCGGTTTTGCGGCGCGCGGCAGAAGGGCTAACATCTCACCCCGGACCAAAGCCAATCAAGGAGTTCGCATGGCGTTGAAGGTGCGAGAGGTGAATGAGAGCCGTTTTTAGAGCGCGCGAGCGGATAGCCATGCTGTGCGCGCTGACCATGACGGCGCCGGCTGCGCACGCGGCGATGAATTTCTGCGCCGCGTCCGCCATGCAGACGAGCGAGCGCACCAATTCCGATCCCGGCGTCAAGGCGCTCGTGAAGATGGTGCAGTCGCACGTCGACGATCAGCCGAAGGCGCGCGCGAAACTGCACACCGAGGGCACGTTTCCGCACGAAGGCATCTACGACGAAAGCGTCGAAGCGCAGAAGGATCTCGGCCTGATGCGCGACGCGGCGCGCGACTGGCGACGAACGCTATCTGCGCCTCGTCGACCGTTTCCTCTTTGCGTGGACGACGACCTATCAGCCGAGCTTCAATCCAATCGACGAGACGAACTTCGAATCGCTGATCCTTGCCTACGATCTCACCGCCGCCAGCGCGCTGCCGGTGAAGACGCGCAACGCGGCGAACGCCTTCATCACGAAGCTGGTGACGGGCTATATCGCCGACATGGACAAGCAGCCGCGGCCGCTCACGGGCACGTATCGCAACAACTGGCAGAGCCATCGCGTGAAGCTGGTGGCGATGGGCGCGTTCACCATCGACGACCGCAAGCTCATCAACGCGGCGCAGCGGCTGTTCGTCGAGCATATCGGCGACAACATCGCGCCGGACGGATCGACCGTCGATTTCGCCGAGCGCGATGCATTGCACTACGTCACGTACGATCTTCAGCCGCTCGTGACGGCGGCGCTCGCCGCGCGGCGGCACAACCGCAACTGGCTGCCGGAGCGCGCGCAGTCGGGCGCGACGCTCGCCGATGCGCTCAACTGGCTCACGCCGTACGCGCTCGGCGCCAAAATTCACGATGAATTCGTGAAGTCTTCCGTGCCCTTCGACGCCAAGCGTCGCGAGGCCGGATTGCCGGGTTTCTCGGGCCAATGGGACCCGAAGAACGCGGCGGAACTCTTCCATCTGGCGGCGCGTCTCGACGGCCGCTACGCGCCGGTGGCGCTGCGGCTCGCGCCGACGCCGCCTGCCTGGCTCGCGGTGTGTCTGCCGCTGCCGGCGCGTTAATTTTTTCAGCTAGGTGATGTCATGGCAGTCAGCGTATTCGACCTCTTCAAGATCGGCATTGGACCTTCGAGCTCGCACACGGTCGGACCGATGCGCGCAGCGCTGATGTTCGCGCAGGGGCTCGAGCGCGACGGGCTGCTGGATGCGGTCGCGTCGGTGAAATGCGAGCTGTACGGCTCGCTCGGCACGACGGGCAA
The DNA here is from genome assembly GCA_001189335.2 of Candidatus Paraburkholderia schumanniana. Taxonomy (GTDB): domain Bacteria; phylum Pseudomonadota; class Gammaproteobacteria; order Burkholderiales; family Burkholderiaceae; genus Caballeronia; species Caballeronia schumanniana. Next base: position 1,420 of record LFJH01000057.1, on the reverse strand, counting down.
GGGCCACGGGACCGATCGCGGCGTGATGCTCGGCCTGATGGGCGACGCGCCCGACACCGTCGATGCCACGACCATCACGCCGCGTCTCGATGCGGTGCGCAAGTCGAAGACGCTCGCGCTGCTCGGCACGCACACGATTCCGTTCACGCTGAAGGAGAACATCGCGTTCTATCGGCAGGCGCTGCCGGAGCATCCGAACGGCATGAAGCTGCATGCGTTCGATGCCAGCGGCGCGCTGCTGCGCGAAGCGACCTATCTCTCGGTCGGGGGCGGTTTCGTCGTGACGGCGGGCGCGCCGAATACGGCGGTTCTGACGGCGCACGAGCAACTGCCGTATCCCTTCCAGACCGGCGACGAGTTGATGAAGATGTGCGCCGACTCGGGCAAATCGATCGCGCAGCTGATGTGGGAAAACGAGCGCGTCTGGCGCAGCGACGACGAAATCCGAGCCGGGTTGCTGCGCATCTGGGACGTGATGCAGGATTGCGTCGCGCGAGGGTGCGGCATCGGCAATCCGGAAGCGGAAGGGCTCCTGCCGAGGCTGTTTCAGGTGAAGCGGCGTGCGCCGCAGTTGTACAAGGCGCTCGCGGACAAGCCGGAGCAGGCGCTGCGCGATCCCTTGTCGATGATCGACTGGATCAATCCTACGCGATCGCGGTGAACGAGGAGAACGCCATCGGCGGGCGGGTCGTGACGGCGCCGACCAACGGCGCGGCGGGCATCATCCCGGCGGTACTGCATTACTACGATCGTTTCGTGCCGGGATCGAATACGCAGGGCGTGGTCGACTTTCTGCTGACGGCGGCGGCAATCGGCATTCTGTACAAGATGAATGCGTCGATTTCGGGCGCGGAGGTGGGTTGTCAGGGCGAAGTCGGCGTCGCCTGTTCGTGGCGGCGGGTGCGCTCGCCGCGGTGCTCGGCGGCACGCCGGCGCAGGTCGAGAATGCCGCCGAAATCGGCATGGAGCATAACCTTGGACTGACATGCAATCCGGTCGGCGGAATGGTGCAGATTCCGTGCATCGAACGCAACGCGATGGGGGCCGTCAACGCCGCGCGCATGGCGATGCGCGGAGATGGATCGCACTATGTCTCGCTGGATTCGGTTATCAAGACCATGCGCGAGACCGGCGCGGATATGAAGACCAAATATAAAGAGACGTCGCGCGGCGGGTTGGCGGTGAATATCGTGGAGTGTTGAGAGATGAGCGCCCAGGCAAAATCGTCGTCAGGAGGACTGAAACATTCGTTGAAAGGCGATCGCGACTCCCGTTGAAGCGGTTAGCATCGATAGAACAAGAATCTATGGTCCTCCCCGTTTTTGCAACGTTGATATCGATGTTGTGGTTGGCTTGCGTGAATCTATTCGGCGTCTTGAAGGGGATTCCTCCCTGCGCCACGATGAGAGTCGCACCCAAC
>LFJH01000056.1 GCA_001189335.2 Candidatus Paraburkholderia schumanniana | reverse complement strand
CAACTTTCGCCGACTGCGTATTCGCTTCGAGCGCCTCGCTTTCATCCACGAGGCTTTCCTCGAAATCGCTTGCTGCATCATATGCTGGCGACACCTGCAAAAGTCATTCTGTTAGCGCCTCTAAGCCGTTGCGGAATTTGCAACAGCCTGTAGGGAAAGCGTCCTAGCGACGCGGTCGTGACGCCGGCGCCGATTGCGCCGGCTTGCCGCCATGCGCGACGGCCATCGCCAGTTCGAACATGCCGGCCCACGGATCCGGTGGCGGCTCGCTACTGCGCTTGCCCGTGCTGCCCGACAAACCCTTCACCTGACGATCGAGGCGCGCCGCCAGCGACAGCGCGCGCTCCAGCGCCTCGTCGCTCACGCGCGAGAGCGCCGGGCCGATGAGGCGCTCGCGCGGTCCCCAGACGCGGTTTTCGCGCAGCAGCGTGGCAAGCGGCTTGCCCGCCGACACGCCGCGCTTGATGCGCAACAGCGTGCGCACTTCCTCGACGAGCGCCCAAAGCACGAGCACCGCAGCCTCGCCTTCGCCCTTCAGTCCGTCGAGCATGCGCGCGAGGCGACCGACATCGCCGGTCAGCATCGCCCCGTTGAGCTTGAACACGTCGTAGCGCGCGACGTTCAGCACGGCGTCGTGGATCTGCTCGAACGTGAGCACGCCCTGCGGATACAGCAGGCCGAGCTTCTGGATTTCCTGATGCGCGGCGAGCAGATTGCCTTCCACCCGCTCCGCGATGAACATGAGCGCGCGCCGCCCTTCCTCGCCCGGAGCCACGCGCTGGCCTTGCTGCGCGAGCCGCTGGCCGACCCACATCGACAGTTGCGGGCGCTCGATCGGATCGATCCTGAGCGCGACGCCCGCGCCGAGCAGCGCCGTGAACCATCCGGATTTCTGCGTCGCACCGTCGAGGCGCGGCAGCGTGACGAGCGTCACGATGTCGGGATTGTCGGCGTCGGCGAGCGTTTTCAGCGCGTCCGCCCCTTCCTTGCCGGGCTTGCCGGTAGGAATGCGCAGCTCGATCAACTGGCGGTCGCCGAACAGCGACATCGACTGCGTCGCGCCGATGAGCGTGCTCCAGTCGAAGCCGCGCTCGACGCCGAACACGGTGCGATCGGTAAAGCCGCTCGCGCGCGCGGCAGCCCGGATCTGGTCACACGCCTCCTGCGCGAGCAGATGCTCGTCGCCGTAGACGACGTACAGACCCTTCAGGCCTTTCGCGAGATGCGCCTCGAGCGCGTCGAGCTTCAGTTGCATGTGCCGTGAGCGTGGTCGGTCAGAGCGGCGGAACCGGCAACGGCGCGCGCGGCGCGACACCCGGCGTCTGCTCGCCCGGCGCCGGATGCAGCGAGCGCACGGTTGCGAGCCGGCGCATCAACTGGCCGACGGCGTCGTTGCGCATGTCGTTGTAGAGCAGCGTCGATTCCTGCGACTTGGCGAGCGTGTACTGATCGCTGTAAGTCATCGAACGATTCAGCGCGATCGCGCTCGGCGGAATCAGCGCCGTGCCGTCCGCGCCCATCAGCGTGTAGTTCAGGTTATAGACGAGCTCGTACTCCTGCACGACGCCCTGTGCATTCAGGCTGAGCGTGCGCAATCCCTGTCCTTCGGACAGGACGAGCGTTGCGTCTGGCTTCTCCCACGGCTTGACGATGACCGTATCGCTGCCGCCCTGAACCATGCGCTCGAGACGCGCGACCATCTGCGGCACGCCGCCCGTGATGGCGAGGCGCTTGAACGCGTAGTTCTGCTGCCCGCGCAGCTGGAAGCCGCACGCGGACAGCGCAGCCGCGCCGCCCAGGAGCGCGAGGAACGAACGCCTGCTCAAGCCTTTTTCGACGGCTTTCCCGGTCACATCGACTCCCTTGGCTTTGCGCATCAGACGACCACGTTCACGAGACGCCCCGGCACCACGATCACCTTCTTCGGCGCGCGACCCTCCGAGAACTTCCCGAACATTTCGTGCGCGATCGCCGCGTTTTCGATGGCTTCGCGCGGTGCGTCCTTCGCCACGGTCAGCGCGCCGCGCACCTTGCCGTTGACCTGCAGCACGAGCTCGATCTCCGACTGCTCGAGCGCGGCTTCGTCGACCTTCGGCCAGGGCGCGTCGAGTAGCGGGCCGAATTCCTTCTCATAGCCGAGTTCCGACCACAACTGGAACGCGATGTGCGGCACGACCGGATACAGCACACGCAGGAGCACGCTGAAGGTTTCGTTCAGCACGCCATCGCCCGCGTTCTTCGCGCCTTCCAGCGCGTTGAGCATCTTCATCGCGGCGGAAACGACCGTGTTGTACTGCAGGCGGCCGTAGTCGAAGTCGGCCTGCCTGAGCACCGTGTAGATTTCGCAGCGCAGCGTCTTGTCGGCGTCGTTGAGCTTTGCGGCGTCGAGATTGCCGTGCTGGCGCAGCACTTCGGCATTGTCGTGCGCGAAGTGCCACACGCGGCGCAGGAAGCGGCTCGCGCCTTCCACGCCCGCGCCCGACCATTCGAGCGACTGCTCCGGAGGCGCCGCGAACATCACGAACAGACGCGCGGTATCCGCGCCGTACTGGTCGATGAGCGTCTGCGGATCGACCCCGTTGTTCTTCGACTTCGACATCTTCTCGACGCCGCCGAGCACGACGGGCTGGCCGTCCGCGATCAGCGTGGCGCCGGTCGGACGGCCCTTGTCATCGTGCGAAACGGTGACTTCGAGCGGGTTGTACCAGGTTTTCTTGCCGGCCGCGTCCTCGCGATAGAAGGTCTCGTTCAGCACCATGCCCTGCGTGAGCAGGTTTTTCGCCGGCTCGCCGAACTTCACCAGCCCCATGTCGCGCATGACCTTGGTCCAGAAGCGCGAATACAGCAGGTGGAGAATCGCATGCTCGATGCCGCCGATGTACTGATCCATCGGCATCCAGTAATCGGTGCGCTCCTCGACCATCGTCTTGGCGTCCGGCGCGCTGTAGCGCGAGAAGTACCAGGACGAGTCGACGAAAGTGTCCATCGTGTCGGTCTCGCGCTTCGCCGCCACGCCGCACTTCGGGCACGTGCAGTTGAGGAACGCTTCCGACTTCGCGAGCGGGTTGCCCGTGCCGTCCGGCACGAGGTCTTCCGGCAGCACGACCGGCAGATCCTTTTCCGGCACCGGCACGTCGCCGCAGCTCGGGCAATGGATGATCGGAATCGGCGTGCCCCAGTAGCGCTGGCGCGAAATGCCCCAGTCGCGCAGGCGCCAGGTGATCTGCTTGTCGCCGAGATTCTTTGCCTTGAGATCGGCGGCGATCGCTTCGATCGCTTCTTCCGTGGTGAGGCCGTCGTACTTGCCGCTGTTGACCAGGCGCCCGGCGGTCTTGTCGCCGTACCATTCTTTCCAGGCGTCGGTCGAATAGGTCTTGCCTTCCGCTGCGATCACCTGATTGATCGGCAGGCCGTATTTCTTCGCGAAGGCGAAATCGCGCTCGTCGTGCGGGGGCACGCCCATCACCGCGCCTTCGCCGTAGGACATCAGCACGTAGTTGCCGACCCAGACTTCGACCTGCGCGCCCGTCAGCGGATGCGTGACGAAGAAGCCCGTGGGCATGCCCTTCTTTTCCATCGTGGCGACATCCGCTTCCACGCCGCCGCGCTTGCACTCGTCGACGAGTGCCTGCAGGTCCGGGTTATCGCGCGCCAGACGCGTGGCGAGCGGATGCTCCGCCGCGACCGCCGCGAAGGTGACGCCCATGATCGTGTCGGCGCGCGTGGTGAAGACGCGCAGCAGCTTCGCTTCGCCGTCGATTTCATACGGGAAGCCGAAGTTCACGCCGAAGCTCTTGCCGATCCAGTTCTGCTGCATGATCTTGACGCGCTCGGGCCAGCCGAGGCCTTCGAGATCGTCGAGCAGCTGATCCGCGTAATCGGTGATGCGCAGGTAGTACATCGGGATTTCGCGCTTTTCCACCAGCGAGCCCGAGCGCCAGCCGCGCCCGTCGATGACCTGCTCGTTCGCGAGCACGGTCTGGTCGACCGGGTCCCAGTTCACGGTGCCGGTCTTCTTGTACGCGATGCCCTTCTCCAGCATCTTCAGGAACAGCCACTGGTTCCACTTGTAGTACTCGGGCGAGCACGTGGCGACTTCGCGCGACCAGTCGATGGCGAGGCCCATCGACTGCATCTGCTTCTTCATGTACGCGATGTTCTCGTACGTCCACTTCGCGGGCGGCACGCCGTTGGCCATCGCGGCGTTTTCGGCAGGCATGCCGAACGCGTCCCAGCCCATCGGCATCAGCGTGTTGTAACCGTTCATGCGCAGGTAACGGTACATCACGTCGTTGATGGTGTAGTTGCGCACGTGGCCCATGTGCAGCTTGCCCGACGGATACGGCAGCATCGAGACGCAATAGAACTTGGGCTTGGCCGACGTCTCGGTCGTCCGGTAGACGTCGTTCGCGCGCCAGTTGCTCTGCGCGGCGGATTCGACGTCAGCGGGTACGTATTTATCGTGCATGGTGTGGTGGCTTTACGCTAATGCTGGGAACGGACCTTGGGACCTGCCACTTTTGCTTTCTTGAGCGTCGGGCGGCGGACCTTGCGCGCCGGCTTTTCGCCTCTCGGTTCGGCTTCTGACCGGGCGGCGTCGAATTTCGGCCCGCCGGCGGTCATTTTCCGGGCCAGACTTTCCGGGCCAGACGGGCAAATGGCAATTATACCGTCCCGTTTACTCGCGCTGTCGCGCTGTCCGGACCTTCCGACGTAGTTTGCGCACGAAGGATGCGAGTTTGCGCACGAAGGATGCGGACGGCAATTCGGCCGTTTGGCATAGGCGGATTCTGAGAAGACGCGAGCCTCAGCGCGCAGGCTGCGCGGCGGCGACCGGCTGCGTGACGAAGCCGATGCGCTCGAGCCCCGCCTGCTGCGCCGCGCTCATGACTTTTGCGAGGACGTCATAGCGGGTCGCACTTGATGCGCGCAGATGCAGTTCCGGCTGCTCCACGGCCTTCCCCGCCTCGGCGAAGCGCGCGCGCATGTCCGCCTCGCTGATCGGCGCATCGTTCCAGTAGAGCTTGCCGGCGTCGTCGATGGAAAGCGTGATGGTCTGCGGCGTCTCGCGCGCGGGCTGCGACGCGACCTTCGGCAGATCCAGCCGGATCGCGTGCGTGAGAAGCGGCGCCGTGATGATGAAGATGACCAGCAGCACCAGCATGACGTCGATGAGCGGCGTCATGTTGATTTCGGCCATGGTCGAACCGTTGGAGTGTTTGTCGAGTCCGCCGAAGGCCATCGCCGCGCGCTCCTAATCGGCCTCGCCGCACACGAATACGTGCAGATCGTGCGCGAAGCCGTCGAGTTCCTCGGAAATCTGCCGCACGTAGCGGCCGAGCACGTTGTAGGCAAGCACGGCGGGAATCGCGACGACGAGCCCGAAGGCCGTCATGATGAGCGCCTCGCCGACCGAGCCGGCGACGTTCTCGATCATCGCCTGACCGCTCGACGCGATGCTGCCGAGCGCGTGATAGATGCCCCAGACGGTGCCAAGCAGTCCGACGAACGGCGCCGTGCTGCCCACTGACGCCAGCAGAACCTGGCCAAACTCGAGCCTGCGTTGCGAGCGCAGCAGCGCCTGGCGCAACGCGCGCAACACCCACTCGCTGCGCTCCACGCGCGCCAGCAGCGCGCCGGGCATGTCAGCTTCGGCCGCATGCCACGCGGCCTCTGCGAGCGGCAGAAACACGCGCTCGCGATCCGCGCGGCGTAATGCGCCGATGCCTTCCTTGAGGCTCTGCGCCTGCCAGAAGCGCTGCAGCGCGCGCGGACCCTGCCATTTCGCCCGCGCGAGGATCCACGCCTTGACGAGCAGGAAACACCAACTGGCAAGCGACATCGCGAGCAACAGGCCCGCGACCGCGTGCGTGACCGCGTCGCCGGATTGCAGGTAGTGGATAACGCCCGTTGCCGCCATCGTCGCGAAGATTAATCAGCGCAGGCCGAGCACGTCCTGCATGTCGAAGAAGCCCTTGTCGTGGCCTTGCAGGAAGCGCGCGGCGCGCAGCGCGCCCTGCGCGTACGAGAGACGGCTCGCGGACTTGTGCGTGATCTCGATGCGCTCACCGATGTCCGCGAACAGCACGGTGTGATCGCCGACGATATCGCCCCCGCGAATCGCCGAAAAGCCGATGGTCGACGGATCGCGCTCGCCCGTCACGCCTTCGCGCGCGTACACGGCGCAGTCCTTGAGGTCGCGGCCAAGCGCCTTCGCGATCACTTCGCCCATGCCGAGCGCGGTGCCCGACGGCGCATCCACCTTGTGGCGATGGTGCGCCTCGATGATCTCGATGTCGTAGCCCGTGGCGAAATGCTTCGCGGCGAACTCGAGCAGCTTCAGGGTGACGTTCACGCCGACGCTTATGTTCGGGGCGAACACGATGCCGATCTTCTCGCCCGCTTGTTTCAGCGCGGCCTTCTGCTCGTCCGAGAAGCCCGTCGTGCCGACGATCATCTTCACGTCGTGGCGCAGCGCGGCTTCCAGGTGCGCCATCGTGCCTTCGGGGCGCGTGAAGTCGATGAGGCAGTCGGCGTCGGCGAACACGCGCTCGACATCGTCGGTGAGCATGACGCCTGTCGTCTTCCCGAGGAACGCGCCCGCGTCCTGACCGAGCTGCGGCACGCCGTGCCGGTCGAGCGCGCCGACGAGTTTGGCGTCCGGATCGTTGAGAACGGTTTCGATCAGCATCCGGCCCATGCGGCCCGATGCGCCGGCGATGGCGATCTTCATGGCAGTCTCGTGTTGAACCGCGGTTGAACCGCGCGCCCGAACGCGCGATGGATAATGCGGGTTGCTTCGGTTTGGCGGCGCGGCTGAAGCAGCGGCGGTTCAAAAACCGGCGCGGGTTCAGCCGCGGATGGGGCACCAGCTTACTGGCTTTGCTGCTGCGGCAGATAGAACTGCGCCTAGCCACCCGCGTTGGCCGGCGCCTGCTGCGGACCCGTTGGGCCCACCGCGGGGCTTTCCGGAATCTGGATCTGCTGCGGGCGGCGCTGCAACTGGATCTGCGAGTTGCCGCCGCTCTGGCCGCTCGAACCCGGCGCGCTACCCGCAGTCTGCGGCACATTCACGCGCACCGACGGCACATTCACGCGCACCGACGACGGATTGCGGCCCGTGGGCATTTCGATTTGCGCCGTTGCGCGGTTGGCGGCCTGCGCGGCTTCCTGGTTGGCGTCGCCCGCGAAGGCCGCCGCCGTATTCGGCTGAGTGGACGGCTCGCCCGGCGGCGCGGTCACCGCAGCCGTCGATGCCACTGGCGCCGATGCCGCCGCGGGCGGCGCGACGGGCTTCGCGACCTTCAAGCCCTTGTCTCACGCCCTTGTCGCCGTCGATTTCCGCGAGCAGTCCGAGATTCGACGGAAGATTCTCGCCGCCCGACCAGCTCACGACGCGATCGCTCGCGAAGTTCACGACGAAATCACGCTGCTGAACGACGGAAGTCGACCCGCGCTTGAAGTAGAAAACATAGTCCCAGCGATCCGCATGGAACATGTCGGTCAGAATCGGCGTGCCGAGGAGTTGCTTCACCTGATCGCGCGACATGCCGACCTGCATCTGCGCCGCGGCTTCCGCCGAAACGAAATTGCCTTGCACGACCGTGATCCAATACGGTGTGATGCTTTGCGCGATCTTCTGCGTGACGCTGTCGTACGCCGAGCAGCCGGCGAGCAATGCGGCCAAGGTTGCTGCGATCACGATTCCCCGCATGCGACGGCTCTCCCTGCTATTTCGATAAAGATTTTGAAAACATTTCACCTTTCACGCGAGGCGCTCCAAGGCCGCGCTACCAGTCGTCCGAACCGGCCCGAACCATACAGGATGTCGGGAATCGGAAAAACGCATTACTATGATAACCTTGGATTGTACTCTAGGGATGCCTAGCCATGACCAATCCCGCCGATCTCAAAAATATCGGGCTCAAGGCGACCCTGCCCCGCCTCAAGATTCTCGAGATCTTCCAGCACAGTCCGGTGCGCCATCTGACCGCTGAAGACGTGTATCGAAGCCTGCTGAACGAAGAGCTCGATATCGGTCTCGCGACGGTCTATCGCGTGCTCACGCAGTTCGAACAGGCAGGGCTGCTGTCGCGAAGCAATTTCGAATCGGGCAAGGCCGTTTTCGAACTCAACGAAGGCTCGCACCACGATCACCTCGTGTGCATCGACTGCGGCCGCGTCGAAGAGTTCTTCGACGCCGAGATCGAACGGCGTCAGCAATCGATCGCCAAGGAACGCGGATTCAAGCTCCACGAGCATGCGCTTGCGCTGTACGGCACATGCACCAAGGAAAACTGTCCGCACCGCAAGCACTGAGCGCGCGCCGGCATGTCGGCGCGCCGGATATGAAAACCGCCGTCCATCGGTTCCGATGGACGGCGGTTTCGTTTCGCCCGTACTCTTCGCCCCTGCTTTCCCCGCCCGCGCTTTTCGCCCGTGCGTTTGCGGCACGCAAATGCGATTGGTTCGCAATTACATTCGCTAGGCTGTCGAGCTTCCGGGTGTTCGTACGCTAGGCGGCGCGCGCGGCGGCTTGTACCAGGGTGTATCGCTCGGGCAGATCGATCTCGTCGCAATTCGGCTGCTCGCCGCCCCGATCCACGACGATGAAATCGCCCGCCTTCTCGAGCACGATCAGCGGGTGATGCCACACGCCGCGCGCGTAGTTCACGCCTTGAAAGCCGCGCGCGCAGAACGCTCGTAGTTGCGTGGGATCGAACTCGCCCGCGGGCGCGACGACCACGAGGTAACGCACGTCCGCGAGCGGCACGAACGCCTGGCTGCCGAGCGGATGCCGCTCCATCATTGAGATGACGACCGGCTGCGGATGCGGCTGCGCGCGAAACACGTTGATGAGCGGCCGCCCGCCGGTCTCGAAGCCGACGTCCACGTTGGCGAGATCGTGAAAGCGCTCGGTCGTGCCCGCGTTGATCGGAAAATGCCGCGCGCCTTCGAGTTCGATGACATCGCCGAACGGGGCAAAGGCTTCGCGCGTCAGCGGTTTGAGGGTGAGCGTTTTCATTCGATTTCCCCGAAGATGCGCAGCCGCGACACGCCGCCGTCCGGATAGATGTTGAAGCGCACGTGCGTCACGGGGCCGAGCGCCGCAAGCTCCTTCTCGAAGCGATGCACGCTATCCATCGAGAGCTTCTGCTCGTCGAGCAGCACGGGCCAGAACATCGCCTGCGTGACGAGCGATTCGTCCGTGCCGCCTTCCACACGCGCGGCCTGCAGCGAGCAGCGGTCCGGATAATTGCCCTTGAAGTGCGCGGTGTCGACTTCGATCGCGCGGATCACGCCCGGATTCGCCAGCGCGACGATCGCCCAGTCGTTGCCCGGCTCGCGTCGGCGCCGCGTCTCCCAGCCGTCGCCCATGTTCACGCCGCGTCCGGGCATCAGCATCTACGATGCGGGGCCGAAGTGCTGGTTGTTCGCCGCGACGAGGTACGCGCCATTTTCGATGGCCGCGAGATTCAGCAGCGTGCCGCGCTCAACGCGCGAGAAATTTGTCTTCGGCTGGCCGTAGACCCGCAGCCGCGCGATGCCGCCATTCGGGTAGATATTTACGCGCAGATGCGTGTAGGCACGCGCGTCGGCGATTTCGAGATAGTGATGATGATTGCCCTGCAGCGTCGTCGACGGCACGATCTCGCGCCAGTCGCCGTCTTCCTGGGGATGCGCGCTTTCGCTGTAGCACGCATCGATCGACGCGGCCGGCGGAAAGTTGCCGGTGAAATGACTCGTGTCGATATCGATGCCGTGGATCACGCCCGCGCGCGCCAGCTTGACGATGCGGTAGTCGTAACCCGTCGTGCGCTTGCGGCGCGTTTCCCAGCCGTCTATCCACTTGCCGTGCTTATCGTACTTGCCGGGGATGAACACCGCGGGCTGCGGCTCCAGCATGCGCTCCTTCGGCGCGAAGAATTCGTCGGTTGCGAAGAGCGCTTGCGCGCCGAGACGCGGGTCCGCGAGGTTCATGTAGCGGCGGGCGAAAGCGGGTGCGTCGTCGGGCAGAATCGGGTTGGCCATGTCGGTTTTCCTTCAGTTGATCGATGTTTGCTGCAAGTTCAGAGTGCGTGGGCGCCTTCGTGACCCGGCGTGTGCGCGGGTTCCGGCGCGGCCGGCACGAAGCGATACTCGGCGTCCTGGTCGAGCACGCGCTTGGCGCGCGCCCGGTCGATGTCGTTCTCCCACACCGCGACGACCACCGTCGCCACGCAGTTGCCAATCACAATCAGATTGGTGACGGCGCGCGCGATGCCGACGAACCAGTCCACCGGCAGGATCAGCACGAGGCCGAGCACGGGAATCGCAGGAATGGCGGAGAGTGTCGCGGCAAGAATCACGATCGCCAAACCCGGAATGCCGTGCGCGCCCTTCGACGTCACCAGCGACACCAGCACGACGACGATCAAGTCATGCATCGACAGCGGCGTATTGGTCGCCTGCGCGATGAAGATCACCGCGAGCGTAAGATAGATCGAGAAGCCGTCGAGGTTAAACGAGTAGCCGGTCGGGATCACGAGACCGACGGTCGAGTCCTTTACGCCCATCCATTCGAGCTTGCGCATGATCTGCGGCAGCACGGCATCGGACGAAACGGTGCCGAGCACGATCGACAATTCTTCACGCAGATAGCGCACGAGCTTGAAGATGGAGAAGCCCGCGAGACGCATCACGACAGCCAGTACGACGAACACGAACAGGAAGCAACTGGCGTAGAACACGATCACCAGCAGGCCCAGTTGCTTGAGCGACGCGACGCCGTACTGGCCGGTCGTGAACGCGATGGCGCCGAGCACGCCGAGCGGCGCGAGCTTGATGATGAACGCCATGATGCGGAAGAACACGTTCGACAGTTCTTCGATGAAGACCGTCACGCGCTGTGCCTTGTCGCCGAGCAGCGAGAGCGCCGAGCCGAACAGCACGGCGAACACTAGTACCTGCAGGATGTCGCCCTTCGCGAACGCATCGATCGCCGTGTCGGGGATGATCTTCAGCAGAAAGCCTGCGGTGTCCTTCAGGCTTTTCGCGTGCTCCGTGTACGTGGAGAGCGAAGCCGCATTGAGCGTATGCAGATCGATGTTCATGCCGACGCCCGGGCGTGTGACCCACGCCAGAATCGCGCCGATGACCAGCGCGAGTGTCGTCACGATTTCGAAGTAGACGACCGCCTTCAGTCCGACCCGCCCGACCTTCTTCAGATTGCCCGCGCTCGCCATGCCGCTTACGACAACGCAGAACACGATCGGTCCGATCACCATCTTGATGAGCTTCAGGAAGCCATTGCCCAATGGCCGGAGCGACTGGCCGAAATGCGGAAAGAGCGCCCCCACCACGATGCCGATGACCAGCGCGATCATCACCCTGCCGAACAGCGAATTCAGAAATCTCGACACGACCGTCTCCTCGTGTAATGTCCCAGACCCAGAGCAACTGTTCAGACTAGTCTGAACAGTTCTGTGATGGGGAATATTAGAAAACCGATATAGGACCGTCAAGGAACTGTTCGTACCGGTTTACCCTGTTCGGGGCGGGCACGGAAATCGATGAGAAACGGTCGTTCACACAGGCGCGCAGCAGACGCATATAATGGCGGTCAGACTGGCCAATACAGCTTCCATCTTATGAAAAACGTCCCGCACACCGTGACCGACGCCGCGATCGCGACCATACGCGAGCGCATCGAATCGAGCGTGTATCCGGTCGGGAGCTTGCTGCCGGCGCAGCGGCAGTTGTCGGAGGAACTGGCGATCAGCCGGGCGTCGCTGCGCGAGGCGCTCTCGACGCTCGAAGCGCTCGGCATGCTGCACATCCGGCCCGGCAAGGGCGTGTACGTCAGCAGCGCGCAGGCGAGCGCCGCGCACCCGTGGCGATTCGCCGATCAGGCGTCGCTGCCCGATACCTATCAGATGGGCTTCGCGCTGGAAGGATTCGTCGCGCGGCTCGCGGCGCATTCGATCGGCGACGCGGATATCGACTGGCTCGACAACAACCTGGAATCGCTGCACGGCGCATTAACGGAATCCGCGTTAGAAGAAGCCGCGCAGCTGGATTTCGCGTTCCACATGCGCATCGTGAGTCTCGCGGGTAATGCGGCCATCGAGTCGATTCTGCGCGGCAGTGCCGACATCATGAAGGAAAGCCAGCGCCTGCCGTTTTATCGGCGGGAACTGGTGCTTTCGACGTATCACGAGCATGCGGTGATCATCGAGGCGCTCAAGGCGCGCGACGGGGAAAAGGCCGGCCGCGCAATCGAAGGCCACATCGTGAACGCGGCGCAGCGCGCGGGCGTGCATTTCCCGATACCGCACAAATAAAACCGGCACTTCTCGAAGCACTCGATGTCTCAGGAAGGGCCGCGAGTGGAATTGGTTTCGATCAGCTTGCGCTGCCCTGCATTCAACAAACATCAAGAGGAGCAACGTAGATAGATGGACATGCAACAACTCGTTTCAGAATTCCTGTCTTCGGAGCACGGCGCGCAAGCCGCGCAGGCGTTGACCGATCAGGGTTTCAGCAATGAAGACAGCCAGCAGATGCTGAGCGCGGCAGCGGAAACCGCACACGCACATGTGGAGGAACAACAATCCAAGGCTTGCTGGGCGATCATCCCGGCAAGAGCTTCTTCGCAGCGTTCGCTGCAGGGCTCGTGCGCGGCGACGGCCCTTCAAGTCGATGGAAGAATGTGGCGAAGGCGTTCTGACGGGACGTATCGCGGAGTCGATCGCAGCGCGCATGGGCGTGGATCCGGGCACGGCATCGACGATCGCGGCGGCGGCTACGCCTTATGTCATATCGTTCCTGCGCGAGAAGCTCGCGTAGCGCGTTGTTGTCAATGTTTCCAAACTGCCCAAACATCGATAGCTTGAAATCCGGACTAGAGTCACGTTGCGTTCGCCTGATCCCTCGCCCTTTCTGAGAATCTCCAATTCGCCGAAAGAGTCTCGACCGGGTTCCGGACGGGTCGGCCAATACAAAAAGGGCACCTCACGGTGCCCTTTTTGCCACTACTCCCCTACTCCCTGCAGTTCACGTCACTTTTAGAAGCGGTGACGGATACTCGTGTTCACGAGAACCTGACGGCTGCTCGAGGAAGGACCGAATGCGCCGTTGCTGTTGGCAATGGCTGCGAGTGGGGTAAAGTTTTCGCTACCACCGCTGCCGATCTGTGCCACGGTTTCGACGTGGAAGTCGGTGCGTTTGGACAGCGCGTAGTCAGCCTGAATACCAAACTGGTGCCACTTGAGCGTGTTCGACGAAAGGCCGAAGTCGCTGATCTTGCCGGTAGTGAACGTATACGCGGCCCCGAGCGCCAAAGCCGGCGTCATGAAATAGCGACCATTGACTTTGAACCGCCCCGAGAATCGTGGAGGCTGGTTGGTTTAAGGCAATGCTGATTAAGTCTACCGCTTGTGCGTGTCAAGCGTTATAGAGCGCACAAGCAACGAGAAAGGCAAAAGACAATGAAGCAGCAGACGCTCGCGATGGCCGCGGATCAAGGTGCGGGGTTCGAGACTCGCCGCAAACGCACGCAACGCGACGAGT
>LFJH01000055.1 GCA_001189335.2 Candidatus Paraburkholderia schumanniana | reverse complement strand
TGGTGGAGTTCGATTGTGGAAGTGATTGTGGAAGTGTTACCGTGAGAAGCAACATTCTCCTTCAATCGCCACCGCCTTCTCCCGCCTCTTCCCTACGCCGCGTACACCAGTTTCAACGATAGCTCCTGAAAACACTGCTGCGCCGTATCGCGCGTCAAGCGCAATTCGCCGAGGCGAACGACTGGAGACATGCTCGTTCGGCCTTGAAGCGCTCATTGCCCGACATGATCGTCATCGACTGGGCGCCCGACCTGCGCACCGGCGATTTGCAGAATCTGCTGGACGATGTTCCCCGCGTGCCGGCTGCCATCATAGTCGACCGCTGCAGTGCCGCTCTGGTCTACGCACTGATGAACGCCGGCGCGATGGACGTCGTGCCGCGCGCGCTCGACCCGATGCTGATTCTTCGCGCGCTCGAAATGGTACTCGTCGGGGGACATTACATTTCAGCGGACATCGTCGATCCCGAACTCACGCGCGAACTCACCGCCCGCCGCGCCCAGGACGGCGCGAAGCTGCGCCTCAAGGTGCGCCACCATACGACTCTGTCGTCGCGGCAGCAGCAGATCATGCGCTGCGTTCACATGGGGAGCACCAACAAAATGATCGCGAAGACGCTGGGCATCAGCGAAGGCACGGTAAAGATCCACCTTGCAAGTATCTTCCAGCAACTGGGCGCGACCAATCGCGCTGTCGCAGTCGCGATCTACAACGGCGTTCAAGCCTCGCATCTCGAGATCCTGCGGAGTGAGGAAGAGCCGCCGGCGCGCGCCGTGTCGGGCCAGCCGGGCATCCCGCTGAGGCGATCGCGCAAACGCTATCCGTCGCTTCTCGACAGCGGCGCGCCAGCTCTGTCGATGGTAGCCGAGCCGGAATCGTCGTTCTAGCAACAAACCCGGCGATCGGGTCTGTCCTTTGCGCACACGTTTTACGTGCAACGAGTAATATGCAAGGCATGGGGTTCTTCTACACACCGCTACCGCTTTGGCTGACCGTCGGCAGCTGGATCGTCGCCGCGGGGCTGCTTGCGCTCGCGATGCTGCCGCGCCCGTTCAAGCGCCTCCAGGATGCCACCTTGCAGCACGTATGGCTCGGCATCAGTATGGCTCGGCATCATCGTCGCGGTGACGGTGCTGTGGGCGTGCAATGCATGGTTCGACGGACCCGTGATCCATCTGCTCGGCGCCACGCTCATGGTCACGCTGTTCGACTGGCGGCTCGCGCTCATCGGCACGGCGGCAACAACCGGCCTCGCCGCCGTCGTGCTCGATGCATCATGGCTCTCGGCAGCGACCACCTACCTGTTGTTCGGCGCGCTGCCCGTTGCCGTCTCCACGCTGCTGGAACGCCTGAGCAACGCCTGGTTGCCGCGCAATCTCTTTACGTTCATTGCGGGGCATGGATTCATCGCTTCCGCCGCTGCGGTGGCCGCGGAGTGCGGCGCCACCGTCCTGCTCGAAATGGCGCTTGCCAGCGGACCAGTCGTCGTGCCGGCGGCGTTCCCGTGAGGCTCGCTCCTGCTCGGCGCGGTCGAGGCGCTCTTCACCGGCCTGCTCACCATCCTGATCACGGTGTACAAGCCCGCCTGGATCACCACTTATGACGTGCGCCGCTATCGACTCGATCGCGGACCGCGCATCTGACGCTTCCGGCAGGCACCAGCCCGGTGCGGCCGTCCTCGCGGCATATCGGACTGCACGCCATGGGCACGCACGCAAAGTGCGATAAGATTGAACTCCTTCCCTACACGGCGCATCTTACTTGGCCGTGTCTTCTTAGCGCCAGACTTCAGACTTGATGGATAGTAACTACGCACCGCGCCGGCTCCTGCGGCTGGTCGGCCGGTTGGCGGTATGCGCGTCGTTGGCATGCGCGGTGTCCGCTTTTGCCGATTCGCTCGACGAGCGCAATGAACTGATTCACCACTTCGTCATTGACTTCAACGCCAATCCGCTGGTAGCGGACTGTGCCGCGCACGGCAACTTCATCGCCAGCACGTCGACAGCCTTCGATCACGTGGAGTTTCCGCCCGAATCCTTCGACACGTCTCATTCCACGATCGAACCGTGGAATGATTCGTTCGACGAGAAGAAGCAGCGCATCAAAGTGGACAATGTCGTGACGGTCGAGGGTCAAGGCGTGCCGAAAGTGGCGAGCACGATTCCACGCCGCTCAAGTTCCGTTGTGGCTATGTCGGCAGCCAGTTGCTCGCGTTCGGCTGGAACGACCCGGTGCCGCCTTTGCGCGCGCAATTGCACAACGCCTCGCACAGCACGAAGGCCGAGCACGGCGGGAAGTCCAAGTCGTCGGGCAAGGCGAAGAGCACGAAGTCGTCCAGCAAATCGAGCAGCGCCTCGAAGTCGACGAAAAAAACGAGCAAGAAGCACTGAGCCGCGCCTTCCCGTGAGCGAAGCCACGCCCTTTCCACATTCCAGACACGTGCTCGGCGCTTACTCGGCAAATGCCTGCAGGTGCCAAAGAATCGCCTGGAGCATCGACGCGCCGAGCGACGCGCTGCGCGCACCGTTCCAGCCGACACTCTCGTCGGGCAGGATTGGCGTTGTCCTTGAACGGCATTTCTAGCGTGAGCGACAAACACTTGTACTCGTTGCCAATGTACTTCGACGCGAGCTTGAGCGCATCCGTCTGATACTTGCTTGCCTCGTAGCCATGCACGTCCTGGAAGTCAGGGCTTGCCTGCTTGAAGAACTCGACGAACGCCTTCTGTTCCTTCGCCTGCTGCGCCGTGAAGCCCGGCAGCATCTCCGAACCCGCCACGAACACGTAAGGAATCGCTTCGTCGCCGTGGATGTCGAAGAACATGTCGCAGCCGATCTCCGCGATCGCGTCGCGCACGAGGAGCACCTCGGGGCTGCGCTGCGCGCTCGGCTCCATCCACTCACGATTCAGGTTCGCGCCCGCCGCGTTGGTGCGCAGGTTGCCGAGCACGCTGCCGTCCGGATTCATGTTCGGCACGATATGGAACACGGCCCGCTCGAACAGCGAGCGCGCGCTGCATCGCCCGCCCAGTCGCCGAAGCCCGCAAGGCGCTTCACGAGCCCTTCGACGAACCATTCCGCCATCGCCTCGCCCGGATGCTGGCGCGCGATGATCCACACGTTCTTTTTCGGTTCGGCATCCCCGAAGTCGGGAAGGCCTAACGTGAGCAGCGACACGGGTCGGCCCTGTACCGTGCTGCCCAGCTCCGTCAGCGTAGCGAGCGGCATCTGCTGGATGGCGCCGAGAAATTCCGAGTGGCGCTCTTCGCTGTACGGTTCGAAGTACGCGTAATAGATGCGGTCGAAGTCGGGCGTGTGGTCGATTTTCATCACCTGCCCGTCGTATTCCGTCGACACGCGGAACCAGTTCACGCGGTCGTAGCTGGCGACCGCTTCATAGTCGCGCCAGCCCTCGGGAAAGGCGCATTGGGCGCATTGCGAAGCGTTCTCGAAAGTCATCACGAGGCGTTCGCCGCGCGCGCGCTTTGCGTGAAAGCTGATGATTTTGTAGCGCCCGCCCTTCCAGTCCTCGAAGACGGGCGATATGACCGGAGCGGCGAGTACCTTTGGCTTGACCGACTTGAAATACTCGTCCGATGCGCAGTTCACCAGCACGCGCGCCCCGCGCTGCTTCTTCAGCTGTTCGTTGAGCGCCGCGGTGATGCGCTCGCCCCAGAACGCGTACAGATCCTTGCCGCACGCGTTCGGAAACTTCGTGCCCATTTCCAGCCGATACGGCTGCAGCAGGTCGAGCGGCCGCAGCAAGCCGTAGAGTCCCGAGAGCACGCGTACGTGGTTCTGAGCGAAATCGAGATCGCTCGCCGAAAGCGTTTTCGCGGAAAAGCCTTCGTAGACATCGCCGTTGAAGGCGAGCACCGCCTGCTTGGAATTGTCCGTGTCGAAGGTCTTCGACCACTGCGCGTAGCGCTGAAAATTCAAGGTGGCGAGCTGATCCGAAATGCTCATCATCACGCCGATCTGCTGAGGCGAAAGCTCGCGCAAGCCGTCGATCAATTCGGCAGCGTCATCGACGAATTGCGGCAGGGTGTGCTTCCTGATATGAGCGGGTGTCTCGTAGTCGAGCGATTTGGCGGGCGAGAGAACGATTATCATGGAGGATCGCCGGCACGCCGCCGGCGATCATTGGCCCCCCCCCCCCCCAGATTGTATCGAATGGACAATTCCGCCGTGCCGCTGCGCCTTGTGCTCGATTCGAATGTCTGGATCGACATCCTCGTTTTCGACGACCCCGCCACACGCCCGATTCACACGGCTCTCGAAGCGCGCACGCTCGAAGCGCTGATCGATTCGCGCTGCCTTACCGAGCTCACGCGCGTGCTCGACTATCCGCAGTTCGTGCGAATGGACATCGACCGTGCGGCGGCACTCGCGCGCGTCGCACGGCTTTCGACGTTCGTCGCTGCAACGCTGCCAAACGAGGCGCACCCGCTGCCCAGGTGCAAGGACCGCGACGATCAGAAATTCCTCGAACTCGCGCACGCCTCGGGCGCCGACTGGCTCGTATCGAAGGACCGCGCGGTATTGAAGCTCGCGCGCCGCGTCGCGCGCGATTTCGCGTTTCGCATCGCGGAGCCGAAGCCCTTCGTGACCGCGTTCGAAACGCATGTCGCTACCGTCGCAGCCACGCCCGCAGCCATCGGCTGAGGCTGTCTTAAAATAACCGCGTGCCACAATAACCGCGTGCCACTTGTCCACGCCTACATGACCATGAACGCCACGCACGAACTGCCTTCGACTTCGCCCGCGCCTGCTTTCCCGTCGCGTCTGCCGAATGTCGGCACGACCATCTTCACCGTGATGAGCACGCTCGCCGCGCAGAAAGGCGCGGTGAATCTCGGTCAGGGTTTCCCCGACTTCGATTGCGATGCGCGCATCGTCGACACCGTGGCCGACGCGATGCGCAACAGCCGTAACCAGTATCCGCCGATGGCGGGCGCGGCGCCCTTGCGCCAGGCGATCGCGCGCAAGATCGAAGCGCTCTATGGCCGCGCCTACGACGCCGACCGCGAGATCACCGTGACCGCCGGCGCCACCCAGGCACTGTTGACCGCGGTGCTGTGCTGCGTGCATCCGGGCGATGAGGTCATCGTGATCGAGCCCATGTACGACAGCTATGTGCCGTCGATCGAGCTGGCGGGTGGCAAGCCGGTGTTCGTGTCGCTGGAAGCGCCGGACTACGCGCTGCCCTTCGACAAGATCGCCGCGGCGATCACGCCAAAGACACGCCTTCTGATGATCAACACGCCGCACAACCCGACCGGCCGCGTGTGGTGCGCGGAAGACATGAAGAAGCTCGAGGAGATCGTGCGCGGCACGAACGTGCTGATCGTCTCGGATGAAGTCTACGAGCACATGGTCTACGACAGTGCACCGCACGAGAGCGTCTCGCGCTATCCGGAGCTGGCGAAGCGCAGCTTCGTCGTGTCGAGCTTCGGCAAGACCTTTCACGTGACGGGCTGGAAAATTGGCTACGTGGCCGCGCCCGCCGAGCGCACGGCCGAGTTCCGCAAGGTGCATCAGTTCAACGTGTTCACGGTGAACACGCCGATGCAGATCGGCCTCGCGCATTATCTCGAAGATCCGAAGCCGTATCTGGAACTGCCCGCGTTCTATCAGAAGAAGCGTGACTTCTTCCGCGTGGGGCTCGCGAACACGCGCTTCTCGCTGCTGCCTTGCGACGGCACGTACTTCCAGTGCGTCGATGATTCGAAGATCAGCGACATGCCCGAAGCCGAGTTCTCGCAGTGACTCACGAGTGAAGTCGGCGTGGCCGCGATTCCGGTGTCTGCGTTCTATCACGAGAGTCATGAATCGGGCGTGGTGCGTTTTTGCTTCGCGAAAAAGGAAGAAACGCTCGCGCTTGCGCTCGAACGTCTCGCCAGGCTCTGAGCAATCGCGCGCGGCGTTCCCGCGCGCCTTCGACCGGCTCGACACGACGCGAGCCCCGCGTGTTCCATTCCCGAAGGAGCAGAACCGCATCATGACTCAGCACGAGTACAGAATCGAGACGCTCGGCATCGTGGGAAGCGGAGCAATGGGGCGCGGCATCGCGCAGATCGCGGCGCTCGGCCGGCTCAACGTACGTCTTACGACACGAATTCGAAGGCGCTCGCGGACGCGCGCGATCATCTGTCGGAGACGTTCACGAAGCTCACCGCGAAGGGCAAGCTGAAGGAAGCCGATGCGCATGCCGCGCTCGCACGCGTTCGCGATGCCGGTGACACGGGCGAGCTGTCCGATTGCGACGCCATCATCGAGGCGATCGTCGAGGATCTCGACATCAAGCGCGAGGTCTTCCGCGAGCTCGAAGCCGTGGTCGGGCCGCATTGCATCCTGGCATCGAACACGTCTTCGCTGTCGATCACCGCGATCGCCGCCGGCTGCGCGCATCCCGAGCGTGTCATCGGGTTCCACTTCTTCAATCCAGTGCCGCTGATGCGCGTCGTCGAGGTGATCGACGGACTACGCGGCGAT
Source organism: Candidatus Paraburkholderia schumanniana (assembly GCA_001189335.2). Lineage (GTDB taxonomy): Bacteria > Pseudomonadota > Gammaproteobacteria > Burkholderiales > Burkholderiaceae > Caballeronia > Caballeronia schumanniana. The sequence goes on along the minus strand of LFJH01000055.1, from coordinate 7,259 downwards.
CCGCGCGCGGGCGACGCGCTGATGGATCTCGCGCGCCGCATGGGCCACACGCCGGTGCGAGCGAAGGACATGCCGGGCTTCATCGTCAATCACGCCGGGCGCGGCATGAATACCGAAGGCCTGCGCGTGGCGAGCGAAGGCGTCGCGAGCTTCGCGGACATCGACCGCATCATGCGCGAGCAGGCGGGCTTCCGGCTCGGACCGTTCGAACTGCTCGATCTCACCGCGCTCGACGTCTCGCATCCGGTAATGGAATCGATCTATCACCAGTTCTATGAAGAGCCCCGTTTCAGGCCGTCGCCGATTACCGGAACGCGGCTCGCGGGCGGGCTCATCGGACGCAAGGCGGGCGAAGGGTTTTACCGCTATGTCGATGGAAAAGCCGAGGTCGCGCCGGAACCCGCCGCGCCCACTCGATTGCCGACGCATGTATGGATCAGCCGCGCGTCGCACGCCGGGCGCGCTCAGGTGCTGAAGCTGATCGCCCAATGCGATTGCACCGTGCACATCGACACTGCCTCCACGCCCGGGCCCGATTCGCTGATCGTCGTGACGCCGCTCGGCCTCGATGCGACGACGAGCGCCGTCAACGAGCATCTCGACGCCACGCACGTCGTCGCCGTCGATACGCTCTTCCCGCTCGACACCGTCGCGCGCCGCACGATCATGACGACGCCCGCGACCACGCCCGCGATGCGCGACGCCGCGCACGCCCTCTTCGCCTCCGACGGCGTGCCCGTCACCGTGATCCGCGATTCGACCGGCTTCGTCGCGCAGCGCGTCGTGGCGACCATCGTGAACATCGGCTGCGATATCGCACAGCAAGGCATCGCGACGCCGGAGGACATCGATCTCGCCGTGGCGCTCGGCCTCGGTTATCCGCGCGAGCCGCTCGCGCTCGGCGATGCGCTCGGCGCCGCGACCATCCTCACGATCCTGCGCAATATCCACAACACGCTCGGCGATCCGCGCTACCGTCCATCGCCGTGGCTCGCGCGACGCGCCCAGCTCGGACTTTCGCTTACCCATATCGAGGAGCTCAGATGAGCGCCGAATTACTGACAGACCGTCCCGCGGGCAGCGACACCACGCTCGTGCTGAAGCTTTCCAATCCCGGCGCGCGTAACGCGTTGCATCCGGACATGTATGCCGCTGGCATCGAGGCGCTCGGCACGGCTGAGCGCGACAACAGCGTGCGCGCCATCGTGCTGACGGGCGCGGACAACTTCTTCTGCGCGGGCGGCAATCTGAACCGGCTGCTGGAGAACCGCGCGAAGGACCCATCGGTGCAGGGCGAAAGCATCGACCTGCTCGCCGAGTGGATCAGCGCGCTGCGCGCTTCGACCAAGCCGATCATCGTCGCGGTCGAAGGCGCGGCAGCGGGCGCGGGCTTTTCGCTGGCGCTCGCGTGCGATCTGATCGTCGCCGCCGACGATGCCAAGTTCGTCATGTCGTATGCGCGCGTCGGTCTCACGCCCGATGGCGGTGCGTTGTGGTTCCTCTCCCGCGCGCTGCCGCGCACGCTTGCGAGCGAAGTGCTGCTCGAAGCAAAGCCGATCGGCGCGGCGCGCCTGCATGAAGTGGGCGTCGTCAACAGGCTGACGAAGAAAGGCATCGCGCTCGATGAGGCCATCGCGTGGGCCGACGATCTCGGCAGCGTGTCGCCGAAAGCGATGGCGCGCATCAAGTCGCTCATCAACGCAGCCGACGTGCAGCCGCTCGCCGCGCATCTCGACATGGAACGCGACAGCTTCGTCGATGCGCTCCATCACGGCGATGCGCTCGAAGGCATCACGGCCTTCCTCGAAAAGCGTCAGCCGAACTATCGCTGAGCCATGCCTATCTACGAACTGCCGAAGCGGCGCCGCATCTTCCTGATGCGCCACGGCGACGTCACCTATTTCGACGACAGCGGCCGCGCGATCGATCCAGAAAGCGTGCCGCTCAACGAGCGCGGGCGCGAGGAGGCAAGCGCGGCGGGCCGCGAGTTCGCCGCGCAGAAGGTCCGTTTCGATCGCGTGATCGTGAGCGGATTGCCGCGCACGGTCGAAACCGCCCGACGGGTCCTCGAAGCGACAGGACAAAGCATCGACATCGAAACGTGGCCCGAATGGCAGGAGATTCGCGGCGGCAAGCTCAAGGATCTGACGACCGCCGATATCGAGCGCGCGTTTCTCTCCGTGTTCGATGGCGTCGTGCCGGAGGACGTGCAGTTTCTCGGCGGCGAGACGATCGGCGAGTTGCTCGACCGCGCGCTGCCCGCCGTCGCGCGTTTGCGCGAGGACCGCTCGTGGGACACGGTGCTGCTCGTCCTGCACGGTGGCGTCAATCGCGCGCTGCTCTCGCATGCGATCACCGCGGGAGAACGCGCTTTCTTCGGGCATCTTTCGCAGGCGACGGGCTGCATCAATGCGCTCGATGTCGGCGACAAGCTCGGCGACTGGGTCGTCCATGCGATCAATCATTCGCCGCCCCGCCGCTGTACGCCGACGTGCGCAACACGACAATGGAACTGCTCTACGCTCAATTCGTGCGCTACAAGGCCGGCGACATGAACTGAAAACGCCGCGCAAAACGGAGGAGACGATGCAGGACGAAGCACAGAACAAGCAGTCCGATTTCTCCGCGTTCGAAGGAACGCGCCCCGTGCAGGAGCAACAGCGTTTCGACAGCGACGCGCTCGGCGCGTGGCTCGCGGCGCACATCGATGGTTTCCGCGGCCCGCTGACGGTCGAGCAGTTCGCGGGCGGCCAGTCGAATCCAACCTTCAAGCTCGTCACGCCGGGGGCGCAGCTACGTGATGCGCGCCAAGCCCGGACCCGCGGCGAAGCTCCTTCCTTCCGCGCATGCGATCGAACGCGAATACCGCGTGATGGACGCGCTCGCTTCCACCGACGTGCCCGTCGCCCGCATGCTCGCGCTGTGCGAGGACGAAAGCGTGATCGGCCGTGCCTTCTATGTGATGGAGTTCGTCGAGGGCCGCGTGTTGTGGGATCCGTCGCTGCCCGGCATGACGCGCGCCGAACGCGCCGCGATCTATGACGAAACGAATCGCGTGATCGCGGCGCTCCATACGGTCGACGTCGAAGCCGCCGGTCTGTCGGGCTACGGCAAGCCGGGCAATTACTTCGAGCGACAGATCGGACGCTGGAGCAAGCAGTACGTCGCATCGGAGACTGAGAAGATCGACGCGATGGACCGCCTGATCGAATGGCTGCCGCGGCACATTCCGCAAGCGCAGAACGCGCACGTGAGCGTCGTGCACGGTGACTATCGGCTCGACAACCTGATCTTTCATCCGAGCGAGCCACGCGTGCTCGCCGTGTTCGACTGGGAACTTTCGACGCTCGGCGACCCGCCCGCCGACTTCGCGTATCACTGCATGGCGTGGCATGTCGATCCGTCGCAGTTTCGCGGCATCGTGGGCCTCGACTGGGCCGCGCTCGGCATTCCCGACGAAGCCGAATATGTGAAGCGCTATTGCGAACGCACGGGCTTTGCGATCGAGGGCGACTGGAACTTCTATCTCGCCTACAACATGTTCCGCATCGCGGCGATCCTTCAAGGCATCATGAAGCGCGTCGTCGATGGCACCGCGGCGAGCGCGCAGGCCGCCGATGCAGGACGCCGCGCGCGTCCGATGGCGCAGCTCGCATGGCAATACGCGCAGAAAGTCGGCCAATGACAGGGAGACATACGCGATGAATTTCGACTACACGCCGAAAGTGCAGGCGCTGCGCGAGAAGCTGCTCGCCTTCTTCGACGCGCACACCTATCCGAACGAACGCGCCTTCGGCGAGGAAGTCGCGGCGAATCGAGCGGCGGGCGACGCGTGGATTCCGACGCGCCTGATCGAGGGCCTGAAGGAGAAAGCGCGCAAGGACTCTGGAATCTCTTTCTACCTGCATCGGAGCGCGGCGCGGGCCTGACGAATCTCGAATACGCGCCGCTCTGCGAAATCATGGGCCGCATGCCGTGGGCGCCGGAAGTGTTTAACTGCAGCGCGCCCGACACCGGCAATATGGAAACCATCGAGCGCTACGGCACCGATGCGCAGAAAGCGCAATGGCTCGAGCCGCTGCTGCGCGGCGAGATCCGCTCGGCGTTCCTGATGACGGAGCCGGAAGTCGCGTCGTCGGATGCGACCAATATCCGCTGCAGCATCGCGTGCGATGGCGACAGCTATGTCATCGACGGTCACAAGTGGTGGTCATCGGGCGCGGGCGATCCGCGCTGCAAGGTGTATATCGTGATGGGCAAGACCGATCCCGATGCACCGAAGCATGCGCAGCAGTCGATGATCCTCGTGCCCACCGATGCGAGCGGCGTCACCGTGCATCGGCCATTGAATGTCTTCGGCTACGACGACGCCCCGCACGGCCACATGGAGATCACGCTCGACAAGGTGCGCGTGCCGGCGACCAACATGCTGCTGGGCGAAGGACGCGGCTTCGAGATCGCTCAAGGCCGCCTCGGGCCGGGCCGCATTCACCACTGCATGCGCTTGATCGGCCTGGCGGAGCGCGCACTCGAACTGATGACGAAGCGCACGCTCGAACGCGTCGCGTTCGGCAAGCCGATTGCGCAGCATGGCGTGACGCAGGAGCATGTCGCCGAGGCGCGCATCATGATCGAGCAGGCGCGGCTTCTGACGCTCAAGGCCGCGTACATGATGGATACCGTCGGCAACAAGGGCGCGCGCGGCGAGATCGCGATGATCAAGGTCGTCGCGCCGAATGTCACGTGTCAGGTCATCGACTGGGCGATTCAGGCGCACGGCGCGGGCGGCGTCTGCGACGACTTCCCGCTCGCGTATGCGTCGGCGCGCACGCTGCGTCTCGCCGATGGTCCCGACGAAGTGCATCGCAACGCGATTGCGAAGCTGGAGCTCGGCAGGTACGCGTGAACGCGCGCGCGTGCAGGCAGCACGCTCATACCACCGCGCCCGGATTGCGCAAGCCGAAGAGCGCGGCCGAATCGACCGTGAGTACGAGCTCGCCGTTCTGGTTGTGCGCTTCCCAGCGCGTCTGCACGATGCCGCGATCCGGCTTGCTCTTCGACACGCGCTTGTCGAGCACGCGCACGGTGAGCCGCACCGTGTCGCCGACGCGCACGGGCTTGATCCACCGGATGTTGTCGAGGCCGGGTGAGCCCATCGAGGTCGAGTCGCCGACCATGTCGCGCACGAGGATGCCCATCATCGCGGAACACGTATTCCAGCCGCTCGCGACGAGGCCGCCGAAATGCGTCGCCTCGCCCGCCGCCTCGGTCAAATGGAACGGCTGCGGATCATAGCGCTCCGCAAAGCTCACGATCTCCTCGCGCGTGAACGTGTGCGCGCTCAGTTGAACCGCGCTGCCGACTTCGAAATCCTCATAGGCGTATTTCATGCGTCGCTCCTCAATGAGCGTCAGTCTTCGGTATCGGAAATGCGGGAAGCGAGGCGAAGCGCGCGAGATGATGATCGACATCGCCGAGCGTCGTCTCGATGATCGACAGACGCTTGAACCAGTGCGCCGCGGGCAGCTCGTTGGTCACGCCCATGCCGCCATGCAGCTGCTGCACCGCCTGCTGCCCGACGAAGCGCGCGGCCTGACCGACGCGCGCCTTCGCGGCGGAGATGGCGCGGGCGCGCGTCGCGGCGTCGTCGCCCGTGTAGCGCGCGGCAGCCAGATACGTGATCGAGCGCGCCTGCTCCGTGTGAATCAGCATGTCGACCATGCGATGCTGCAGCGCCTGAAAGCGCGCGATCGGCATGCCGAACTGCTGTCGCTCCTTCGTGTATTCGATGGTCGCGCGATTGAGCGCGTCGAGTGCGCCGAGCGCTTCGGCACACAGCAGGAAGCTCGCGTAATCGGCGATCCGTTCGAGCGTCGCGGCGCCGGTCTCGCGCTCGCCGAGGCGCATCGCGGGCGACCTGTCGAAGACCAGCGTCGCAGCGCGCTGCCCGTCGATCGTGCGGTATTCGGTGATGCGCACGTTCACCGCTTCCTTCCTGACGACGAACAGCGCCACCTCGCCATCGATGCGCGCGGGCACGATCCAGTAGTCGGCCTGCGCGCCGTGCTGGACCACCGACTTCGTGCCTTCGAGCGTGAAATGCTCGCCGTCGGCGTATGCGCTCGTGCGCAGATCGAAGAGATCGTAACGCGCGTGCGGTTCGTTAAAGGCGACCGCCAGCCGGATCTCGCCGCGTGCGGTGCGCGCGAGCAAATCGCCGGTGAATGCACTCGCTTTCTCCATGCCGAGCCACAACGCTTCGATGCCCACCGCCGTGGCCCAATAGGGCTCGACGACGAGCGCGTGTCCGAGCTCCTGCATCACGACGAGCATATCGACCGGGCCGCCATCGAAGCCGCCCTGCGCTTCGGGAACCGGCAATGCGAGAAGACCCAGCTCGGCGAACGCGCGCCAATGCTTTTTTCATCGACGCCCGCATTCGATGCAACGATCTTCTGGCGTGCATCGAATGCATATTCCCTGTCGAGATAGCGGCGCAACGCATCGCGGAACTGCTGCTGTTCATCGCTGAAAGTGAAGTCCATGCGCCGCTCCTCAAAGTCCCAGAATCATCTGCGCGATGATGTTCTTTTGAATCTCGTTCGAGCCGCCGTAGATCGACGTTTTGCGGAAGTTGAAGTAATACGCGGCCAGCGGCGCGGCATCGTCGTTGCCGGTGATGCTGTGTGGACGCTGGCCTTCGAGGAACGCGGGATCGAAGGCGGCCGCCTGCGGGCCGATTGCCTCGACCATCAGCTCGGTCAGCGCCTGTCACGGGGCGGCGTAATGGCGCCAGCAGAAACAGGGTAAAACGCGGATTCGAACGGTTTCAAGATTGCGGTTTTTTGCCGTTTTTAGCAACCGCATTTTCGCTGCTTTCAGGCATCGGCTTGGGCTTTCGGAAGCTCTCGCCTTCTATCACGACGCGATAGGCGCCATGACGAAGGCGGTCGAGCGTGGCGGCTCCCAGAATGCGGTTGTCAGGGAAGGCGTCGCCCCATTCACTGAAGTCCAGGTTTGAAGTCAGGATCGAAGCTGCCCGCTCATACCTGGCGGCAATCAGGTCATGGAAGTCTTCGTCATGAGGTGCGCGAAGTGGCTTGAGCGCGAAGTCGTCAACGATCAGCAGCGGCACACGCACGAACTGCTGGAACTTGCGTTCATAGAGATCCGTGGCGCGCGCTGCGTGCAGCTTCTTGAGCAGATCCGTCTGCGTGATGAACAGTACATCGCGACCTTGGCGTACAGCGCAATGCCCG
>LFJH01000054.1 GCA_001189335.2 Candidatus Paraburkholderia schumanniana | reverse complement strand
AATTACCGCGCACAGTTCGGTCCACGGCACGATCCTGTTCATCGTGTCAAGAAACTCGTCGCGTTGCGTGCGTTTGCGGCGAGTCTCGAACCCCGCACCTTGATCCGCGACCATCGCGAGCGTCTGCTGCTTCATTGTCTTTTGCCTTTCTCGTTGCTTGTGCGCTCTATAACGCTTGACGCGCACAAGTGGTGGACTTAATCAGCATTGCCTTTATGTCTCGTATATTGAAGGGCGATTTGTCGGCATCCGCACTCGCTCTGCAAATCAACTCGCCAAACGAGTCTTATCGTGAAAGTCCAAAGCCCTCTGGCACATCGGAGCATGCGTCGCTCCTGCGCCAATCGCTGCAGCATCCTTCCCGATCGCCGCTTCCTGTCGGTCATCACCGTCCTGTTTCGCCGCAGCGTGCGGCGTCGCAATTCCGTCGACGCGCGCGCCTTCATCGCCGTGCACTGTGTCGGCGCAGCGATGCGGTCAACGAGTTCGATCCGCTCTTCGAGGACATCTACGAGTACTGCGAGGTGCAGGAGCTCGAAGTCGACACGCTGATTCACGAAGTCGGCGCGGCGCAGATGGAGATCAATTTCATGCACGGCGATCCGCTCAATCTCGCGGACGGCGTGTTCCTGTTCAAGCGTACGGTCCGCGAAGCGGCGCTGCGCCACAAGATGTACGCGACCTTCATGGCGAAGCCGATGGAAAACGAGCCGGGCTCGGCGATGCACGTGCACCAGAGCATCGTGGACGAGGAAACCGGCCGCAATCTCTTCGCCAATTGCGACGGCGAGCCGAGCGGCCTCTTTTATAGCTACATCGCGGGCCTGCAGAAATACACGCCCGCGCTCATGCCGATCTTCGCGCCGTATACGTATCGCAGGCTCTCGCGCTTCATGGCTGCACCCATCAACGTGCAATGGGGCTACGACAACCGCACCGTGGGTTTTCGCGTGCCGCATTCATCGGCGCAGTCGCGGAGCATCGAGAACCGCATACCGGGCGTCGACTGCAATCCGTACCTCGCCATCGCCGCGACGCTTGCCGCAGGCTATCTCGGCATGACGCAGCACCTCGAAGCGACCGAGCCGCTCGCGAGCGACGGCTATCGCCAGCCCTATCAGCTGCCGCGCAATCTCGACGAGGGTCTCACGCTGATGGGCGCGTGCGAACCCCTCGCCGAGATGTTCGGCGAGAGTTTCGTGCGCGCCTATCTTGCGCTGAAGGAAACCGAATACGAAGCATTCTTTCGCGTGATCAGCTCGTGGGAACCCAAGCATCTGCTGCTGCACGTTTGAAAAAGGGAGACGACGAAATGAACGATCGATTCGACTCGACAGCACATTACCGCGCGCTCGATGCCGCGCATCATCTGCATCCGTTCTCCGACATGGGCGCGCTCAATTGCGCGGGCAGCCGCGTGATCGTGAAGGCCGAGGGCGTGTATCTGTGGGACTCGGAGGGCAAGCGCATCATCGACGGCATGGCGGGGCTGTGGTGCGTGAACGTCGGCTATGGACGCCGCGAACTCGCCGATGCCGCGCTGAAGCAGATGCGGGAACTGCCCTACTACAACACGTTCTTCAAGACGACCCATCCGGCGGTGATCGAGCTGTCCGCATTGCTCGCGGAACTCGCGCCGGCACGATTCAACCGCTTTCTCTATTGCAACAGCGGCTCCGAAGCTAACGATACGGCGTTGCACGCGGTGCATCGATACTGGTCGATCAAGGGCAAGCCGGACAAGCGCTACTTAATCGCGCGACGCAATGCGTATCACGGCTCGACCATCGCGGGCGCGACGCTCGGCGGCATGAGCTACATGCACGAACAGATGCCCTCGAAGATGGAGCACGTCGCGCATATCGATCAGCCTTACTGGTTCGGCGAAGGCGGTCCGACGGATGCCGACGCGTTCGGTCTCTCGCGCGCGCGTCAGCTCGAAGAGAAGATTCTCGAACTCGAGGCCGAGAATGTTGCGGCGTTCATCGGCGAGCCGTTTCAGGGCTCAGGCGGCGTGATCTTTCCGCCATCGACTTACTAGCCCGAGATCGAGCGCATCTGCCGCAAGCATGACGTGCTGCTGATCGCCGACGAGGTCATCGGCAGATTCGGGCGCACGGGCGAATGGTTCGCGCATCGGCACTTCGGCTTCGAGCCGGACGTCATCACGATGGCCAAGGGACTCACGAGCGGCTATGTGCCGATGGGCGCGGTGGCGCTGTCGGATGCCATCGCCGATGCCATCGTCGATGCCGGCGAGTTCAATCACGGCTTCACGTATTCGGGCATCCGGTCGCGGCCGCGGTCGCCGTCGCGAATCTGAAACTGTTGCGGGACGAAGGCATCGTCGCGCGCGTGAAGCACGATGCCGGGCCGTATTTCCAGATGCGCCTGATAGACGCGTTGGGCGACCATCCGATCGTCGGCGAGATTGCGGGTGCGGGACTCGTCGCGGGCATCCAGCTCGCGAAAGATCCGGTCACGCGCACGCGATTCAAAAATGGCGACGATATCGGCACGCTATGCCGCGACTTCTCTTTCGCCGGCAATCTCGTGATGCGCGCGAGCCATGATCGCATGCTGCTGTCACCGCCGCTCGTCGTCACGTATGGCGAGATCGACGAGATCGTGGACCAGGCGAAATCCGCGATCGATGCGACCGCGCGAGCGATCAGGGACGCCGCTTAGCGAAGTAGTCTGCCGCCATGTGCCGGAAGGCCATGACGGCGGGATTGTCCTGATCGGCACGCCACGCCATGCTCATTTCGGCCTGAACGATGTTGCCCGCGATTTCCCGGAACACGACGTTGTCGTAATGAAACCGCTGCGACGACGCCGGCAGAATCGACACGCCCAGTCCGGCGCGCACGAGCGAGAGTATGGTCGGCGTCGGGTCGATGTATTGCGTGATATGCGGCTTCACTTCATCGGCGACGAGCATGCCCATGATGCGGTCGTAGAAGTACTTGCCGTGCGTGGGCGAATGCATGATGAACGCTTGCTCGTGCAATTGCTTCAGTTCGATCCGCTCGTGCCGGCACAGTTCGTGTCCCGCAGGCAGCGCGACGATCATCGGCTCCCTGTCGACGAGAAGAAACTCCACTTTCTGCCGTGAAGGCAGCGGCCGCATAAAACCGAGATCGATGGCATTCGCCTCGAACCCTTCGATCTGCGCGACGGAGATCATCTCCAGCAGCACGACATCGATGTCCGGCAAGTCCCGCTTCGCCGCGACGAGCAACTCGGGTATCAGCTCGTACCCCGCGGCGCCCGTGAAGCCGATGCGCACGCGCCCCGTCTTGCCCTTGCTCGCGCGCCGCACCGTGCTTTCCGCCTGCTCGGAGAGATTGAGCAGACGCGTGGCATCCGCGAGAAACACCCGTCCCTCGTTCGTCAGCCTGACCGTGCGGCCGACGCGCTCGAACAGCTTCACGCTCAGGTTGTCTTCGAGCAGATGAATCTGCCTCGAGAGCGGCGGCTGCGTCATGTTGAGCAGCGCGGCAGCGCGCCTGAAGTTCAGCTCCGTCGCGGCGGCGACGAAGCAACGCACTTGTCCGAGATCGAGCATTCGTAATCGACGTTGAAGTGATGGGCGATCGTTATATGTTCGCCTCACACGTCACCATGCCGATGCGTCAGGTCGTCAAGCTGCCTTCTGGACGTCGTCCCGCGAGTCCCTGCGCGAGACTCGCGAGCACCATCTCGCCCATTGCCGTGCGCGATTCGACTGTCGCGCTCGCGCGATGCGCCTGCAGTACGACACGATCCATGCCGAGCAATTCGACGGGCACGTTCGGTTCATCGACGAACACGTCCAGCCCCGCGCCAGCGATCTCGCCACGCGACAGCGCTTCGACGAGATCGCTTTCCACGACGAGCTTGCCGCACGCGATGTTGATGAGATAGCCGTCCTTCCCCAAGGCGTCGAGCACGGCCGCGTTCACGATGCCCCTGGCCTTGTCGGCGGCGGCAAGCACGAGGATGTCGCTGTCGCGCGCGAGCGACAGCAGGTCCGGCACGAAGCGATACTCGACATCGTCCATCTCGCGCACGTCCGTATAAGCGATGGGACAGCCGAACGCCGCGGCACGCTGCGCGATCGCGCGGCCGACCTTGCCGAGACCCACGATGCCCACATGTTTGCCGCTGAAGCGGCGCGACAGCGGAATCGCACTCGGGCTCGGATTCCTCGGTCACTTGCCGGTCTTCACGAACGCGTTGCCGGGGCAGATCTCGCGCAGCACGGAGAGGATCAGACCGATCGCGAGGTCGGCCACGTCTTCGGTCAGCGCGCCGAACGTGCCCGTCACCGGCAGGCCGCGCGATCGCGCGAATTCGAGATCCACGGCATCGGTGCCGACGCCGTTCACGGCGATCACCTGCAGTACGGGCAAGCGCTCGATCAGCTCATTGGAGATGCCCGTATGACCGCCGGTGATGACGCCGCGAATCGAGGCGCCGTGCTCGCGAATATAGGCATCCTTGTCGTCGTGCTCGAACAGGCGGTGCATCGTATAGAGCGCATCCAGCTTCTCGTTGATCGCCGGTACGAGGATGGGGTTCAGTTGCAGAATGCTCGGCTTCACTTCGCGTGCTCCTTGTGACTCGTTTCCCGATGTGGAGCGGATGATGCGTGTTTTCTACCTGCGTGTCCAATCCCAAAAGGCTATCAATTGATCCACGAATCGAACCATCGTCGCCTCGGTTCCGGCCGATTCAATCCGGGAATCAGGTAATAGCAATAAAAGATTGGACGCCCTTGCATACCGTCCCCACAATTCGAAGCACCGGAAGGCACATCAATAAAAAAGCCTTGAACAATGACATCGGAGACATAAAGCGTGAGCATTCGCCCTACCCGCTTTCCATCGGTTCGCCGCGTTCCTGTGGCAACACGTACTCAACGGGAGGAATCGCGATAAACAACGCCGACGGCATGATCGCCTCCTCGAAGGCGCAATCGCTCGCGGAGAAGCAAACGAAACATCGCTGGGTCGTGATGGGCCTGATCTTCTGCATCTGGGCCATCGCCTGTGCGGATCGCGCGAACTTCGGCATCGCGCTGCCGTATCTGAAGAAGGAATATCACATCACCAATACCGAGGCCGGGCTCATCGTGAGCCTGTTCTCCTTCGCCTGCGGCTTCGTGCAGATTCCCGTCGGTCTCCTCTACAAGCGGCTCAGCGAAAAGACCGCCGGTTTGCTGTTCTCGGTCTTCATGATCCTCACCTCGGTCTTCACGGGACTGATGGGCACGACGTCGTCGGTCTTTCTGCTGATGGCCTATCGCGTGGGTCTGGGTCTGTCGGAAGGTCCGCTCGGCATCGGCTGCACCAACGTCATCAACCGCTGGTTTCCTGCGCGAGAGAAAGGCACGGCCACGGGCCTGTGGATCGCGGCATCGAAACTCGGACCGCTGATCGTGCCTTCGATCTGCATCATCGTGATTCAGTTGTGGGGATGGCGCGAAATCTTCTATGTGTTCGCAGTGCCGGGCATCCTGTTCGCCCTCGTCTGGCTGGTGCTCGTGACGAACTCGCCCGGCGAGAACCGCTTCTGCTCGCCGGCCGAGCGCCGCTATATCGCCGATGAGACGACCCTCGACGGCAGCGGCAACAACTCGCCGTCGCGCTCGCAGATGACACCGATGCCCTTCCTCGATGCAATCAATCGCACGAAGCGCGTACCGCAGCTGGAGACCGTGCGCCAGGTGTTCGGCTCATGGAACATCTTCGGCATCGCGATGGGCTATGGCTGCATGATCGGGATCAGCAACATCTTCATCTCGTGGATTCCAACATATCTCGTCACGGTGAAGGGCTTCGCTTCGGTAAAGATGGGCTTTCTCGCATCGGCGCCGTTCATCGGCGCGGTGACGAGCAACATGCTGGGCGGCATCATCTCGGACCGCGTGCTCGGCGGCCGCCGCAAGCCGATGATGATGCTCGGCGCGCTCGGCACCGTGATCATGAACTTCCTGCTGATCGACGCTCCCGACAGCATCGCCTATCTCGGTGCGACGCTGATGCTGGCCGGTCTCATGCTCGGCATCGGCTTCGCGGGCTATTCGGCCTATCCGATGGGACTCGCGACCAAGGCAACCTATCCGACGGCGTTCGGTATCGTGAAGTCCGTGGGGCAGATCGGCGGCGCATGCGCCCCGCTCGCAGTCGGCCTTCTGCTCGACAGCTACAGCTGGACCGCCGTATTCCTGTATATGGTGGGGACCGTGCTGCTGTGCCTGCTGTTGCTGCTCAGCGTGGTCGAGCCGGTAGCGGGCAGTAATCGCCCAGCGAAATAAGTTCGACAGAACAGACGAACCGCGCCGCGCGATGGGGCGCGGTTTGCATTTCAAAGCCCGTTCTCCACCATATCGAGCAGGCGCCCGGAAAGGGCTTCGACCTGCGCGCGCTCCAAGCCCTGCAACGGCCCCTCGATCAGCAGGAACGCGAAACCGTGCACCGCGCTCCACGCGAGATATTCCGCCTCGGGCCGGCGCTTCTCATCGAGTGCCCCCGCCTCCACCATCTCGTCGAGCGCGCGACTCAGCAACTGAAATGGATCGAGCCCACCCGGCCCCGCGCCGTACGGTTCTTCGTGTTCGTGCCATTCCGCCTGCGGTGCGGTAAAGGCCGTATGGAACAGCCCCGTTTCCGTCTGCGCGAATCGCAGATAGCCCATGCCGATGGCCCGCAAGCCGACGCGCGCCGTATCCGCGCGACTTCGTTTCCTGGGCCGCGCCGCCAGTTCCTGCTCCATCGCCCGCGCGACGAACGACAGCGCCACCGAGCGCACCGCCGACAGCAATTCCTGCCGGCTATCGAAGTGCCGATAGGCCGCGTTCGGCACCACGCCCGCCCGCCGGGTCGCCTCACGCAGCACGATCGCATCCGGACCGCCTTCGCGCGCGAGCTCGATGCCCGCATCGATCAGCGCGCGTCGTAAATCGCCGTGTCTGTAGGTATTGCGCGGCTTGCCATTCGTCATTTTGAATCGTCGGGCCTTGCGCATGTGGACACTGTCCATTATCTCTGCTATTTTTTGTGGACGGTGTACACAACGCAAAAAAGCAGTGCTGCATCGTTGCTTGCCGTTGCTTTGTCACGACGCGGCGGTATCGTGTGCAGGCGGGCGTTGCGTGCGCCCATCAGACCGAAGGAGGCAACATGGCGCAGCCGAATGATCGTGCGCACGAAAGCCCGGATGTGGCACGCATCCGCAAGATGATCGAGGCGTGGCGGTAAGCGGTGCTCGCGAAAAATGCCGCCGCCATCATCAGTCATTACGCGCCGGACGTGGTCGTGTTCGATGTCGTGCCGCCCGCCTCGATCAGGGGCGTCGAGCACTACCGCGAGAACTAGCAACGCTGGTTCGACAGCATGAAAGGCCCGCTCACGTTCGAGATGCGGGATGTGGAAGTCGCCGCGAGCGGCGATCTGGCGTATGCGCACTCCGTCAACCATGTCGCCGTGGGGCGAACAGGAGGACATCGTGCGCGCCACCGTGTGCTTCAGGAAGATCGACGGCGACTGGCGTGTCGTGCACGAGCACGCCTCGGTGCCGCTCATGATGGATATGGACCCCGACGAAAATTCGTAACTCAAGGAGCAGACATGCAAGTGCAACCCTATCTGTTTTTCGAAGGCCGCTGCGAAGAGGCGATCACGTTCTATCGCGAGAACCTGGGCGCGCAGGTCGTCATGATGATGCGCTACAGCGAGAATCCGGAAGCGGGCAAGGCGGAGGCGGCAAGCGGCTGCGGCATTCCGCCGGAAAACAAGATCATGCACTCGGCCTTCACCATCGGCGATTCCATGCTGATGGCCTCCGACGGCATGTGCAGCGGCAAGCCCGACTTAAAGGGCGTTTCGCTCTCGCTCACGGCCAACGATGAGCAGCAGGCCGAGATGTACTTCAGCGCGCTGTCGAACGGTGGCAGATGCAGATGTCGATGGCGCAGACTTTCTTCGCCAAGCGCTTCGGCATGGTCGCCGACAAGTTCGGCGTCTCATGGATGGTGCTCGGCGGCGTCGAAGGCAAGCCCGCGTAAGGGGCGGATCGGGAGTGAGGAAGCCTCCGGCTGGAACGCGGCTTGCGCGCCTTCTTTCATCGCATCATTCGAATGGAGAAGCGGCATGAGCAACTACGCCGGACGTTCGCAGGAAGATCGCATCGCGCAGCGCAAAGGTACTCGTCAACCAGCGCAGGAACAGCCGGGCGGCCCCATGGCACAGCCCGGCACCGAGCCCGACAAGGAGCACAGCAGCGGCGAACTCACCGAGGAAGGCAAGCAGGTGTGGCGCACGGGTTCAGGCATCGACGGAGGCGGAAAGACCTGACACTCATATCGACCTTCCGAAACGTGAAACAATGGCGGGGTGCCAATCGCAATCGTATCGATTGCACGGATTGCACTCGACCCACAGGAGCTTTCAATGAACGCCCCGCGCAAAAACCATCATACAGACTCGGACATTTCTGCTGACCAGGCCGATCGTCCGACTCGCGAGGAAGCCGAAGCCGCCGTGCGTGTTCTGCTGCGCTGGGCCGGCGACGATCCGCGCCGCGAGGGCCTGCTCGACACACCCGGCCGCGTCGTGCGGGCGCATGAAGAGTTTTTCGTGGGCTACACGCAGGACCCACATGAAATCCTGGCGCGCACGTTTTCCGAGGTGCACGGCTATGACGAAATGATCGTCCTGAAGGACATTCGTTTCGAGAGCTACTGCGAGCATCACATGGTGCCGATCATCGGGCGCGCACATGTCGCGTATCTGCCGAACGAGCGCGTCGTCGGCATTTCGAAGCTCGCGCGTCTCGTCGATGCCTTCGCCAAGCGCCTGCAGATCCAGGAAAAGATGACCGCGCAGATCGCCGATACGCTCAACGAGGTGCTGCAGCCGCTCGGCGTCGGCGTGATTCTCGAAGCGGCGCATCAATGCATGTCCACACGCGGCGTGCACAAGGCAGGCGTATCGATGGTCACCTCGCGCATGCTCGGCTCCTTCCGCGACGACCCTTCGACGCGCCGCGAGTTTCTCTCCATCGTCGGCAATCAGACCGCGTTCAGCGTGTCGAACACCTGATCGGAGCGATGCAAAGAAGAAAGGGCCTCGCGGACCTTGCCCTGCGACACGTTGCTGCCTGGCGGCAGGCTATGCGTGAGCCACACATTCCCGCCGATGACCGATCCCCGGCCGATGGTCATGCGGCCGAGAATCGTCGCGCCCGCATAGATCACGACATCGTCTTCGACGATCGGATGCCGTGCGTTGCCCTTCACGAGCGAGCCGTCGCTGCTCGAAGGGAAGCTTTTCGCACCGAGCGTCACCGCTTGATAGACGCGCACGCGCTGGCCGATGATGGCCGTCTTGCCGATCACGACGCCCGTGCCGTGATCGATGAAGAAGCTCGGCCCGATGGTCGCGCCCGGGTGAATGTCGATGCCCCGTCAGCGAATGCGCGATCTCGTTGATGAAGCGCGCGAGCAGCGGCACGCCGAGCTTGTGCAGTGCATGCGCTAGACAATGATGCGTCATCGCCCAGATGCCCGGGTAGCACAGCAGGATCTCGGTGATGTGCTGCGCGGCCGGGTCGCCGGTGAACGCGGCCTGGATATCGCTCACCAGCAGCGCGCGGATCTCAGGCAGTTGCGCGCCGAACTCGCGCGCGATCGCGAAGGCGCCCGGGCGCTCAGTTCGGCCTCGCTCGTGTCGCGATGCCCGGGCAGAAAGCGGCGATGCCCGGGCAGAAAGCGCAGCGCGCGCCGCACCTGCTCGTGCAGCAGCCGCAGCGTGCTTTCGAGCGTCTGGCCGACGTGTCTGGCCGACGTAATAGTCGACGCTCTCGTCGGTCAGGTCGGGGGCACCGTAATGCGTGGGAAAGAGCGCGGAACGCAGTCCATTGACGATCTTGACGATCGCCTCGCGAGACGGCAGTTCGCGGATGCCGCGTGCGATGCAGTTCCTCGCGCGACTGGCGCAAATCCGCGACGATGCGCGCAAGCCCCCATTCCTGCGTGGCGGGGCGCGTGATGTCTTGAATGGATTCGGGCAGCGATGCGGCGCCCGATGTGACTCCAACCGGAGGCGTGTTCTGCATGTCGGACATGAATCGAGAGAGGCGGCCCCTGTGCGCGCACAGAGGATGAAACGTCAAGTGTAACCGGTTTTGCGCAAGCCTGCCGCACGGCGGTTCGCGCGCTCTTTCCGGTGTGTCTTGCCGCAGGTGTTACACCGGGATGGTCACACCGCGACATTACTAGCATCGATCCAACGCACGGCCCAGTCGCGGGCGTACGCGATCGCCTCGTCCTCGTTGCGGAATCGCAGGTCGGACGGAAAGAAACGGTTCGCGACGAGTTCGCCATCGCTCGAGCGCGAGATCACCACATACGGCTGATAGCTGCCATCTCCGGCCCGGGCGGGCGCGCAGTTCAGAAGGTAGCCTCGATGTGAAAAGGCTGCATCGTGTTGCATGAGTCACCTGTGTGAAAGTGCCCTGCTCGTTCCAGTCGCATTGCTCTTCTTCGACGGCATGTGAGACGCGTCCTCCTGATTGCGCGCGTCTCGCGTGTTGCGCTTTGCCGCCGACAGGTTCCAAATAATACTTTGAGGGCATCGGCTTGGGGTTGAAAAAAAGCCCGAAATTTTCGGGTATCGCTGAAGGCGCCCTCAGGCAAGGCTTGCGGTTCCGTCGCCAAATGGCCGAAACGACTCTTGCGTAAGGGTTTGGTCAGTTCAGGTCCAAGGAGCAACGCGATGAACAACGCTGAAGTAAACGAGCCGCAAGACAAGCAAACGAAGCGCACCGCGGAGAGCCCCGTCAAGACGCCAGGCGCCGAGACCGCCCACATCAAGATGGGCGACGCCGTGAAGGCGGCGGCGGGCGGCGGGCGAGGCGCATGCCGGCGCGGGCGCCAGGACGGAGACGACGGAGAGGACGGAGAACGGCATGCATGTCGGTCCGCAGGGTCTCTATGAGAAGCCGCCGCGCGGCGTGGATGTCGCCAACGATGACGGTCTCGACGATACCGTCGATGCCGACGCGAAGAGCATCCATGCGAGACGCGACACCGAGATGCGCGCGCGAGCCGGATTCGGTCATCAACTCGAATGCGACGCCGGTGAACTTCGTGCCCGAACCCGGCGACGGCCTCGGCGGCTTCGACAGCCGTCCCGGACGCAACGGTGTACTGCTCGCGCTGGAGCGTGGCTGCCGGCTGGTCGATCGCGGGATGGTCGCGCCGACGGTACCCGAGGTCGAAGACAAGGTGCGCTTCGAAGCGCGCGACGCGCATGGTCACACCTTGCGCGGACGCAAGCACTACGCGCTCAACCATCTGCGTCCCTCGCGGCTGTTCGAACTCGAGCGCGACTGACATGAATTCCGGTCATGCATGAAGCGGAAAGAGCCGCGTCGTCGACGCGGCTCTTTCAACAGAGGAGGCGTGGCGTGCGTTACTTTTTCTCCGGTTGCTCCTCGTCGGACTCGATGCGAGTCACACCGCCGGTCGCCGGCGGATCGCTCGCGGGAAACGTGTCTTCGACTGCGCGGTCGAGGTCCTCGGCGTCACGGTCCGAGTTGGGGTGTTGCTCTTTGGCCTTGGTCATTCCAGACTCCTTTGATCGTCGCTCATGGGAGGAATCGAGCAACTGCCGTTCCAACCATGTAGCGCCAGGCGTTGCGTATTCGGCACGAAGCATGCGCGCCGATATCTCGAAGCATCGCCGCAATGCAGCATGCTTTCTCGCAGCCGCATAAAACCAGTGGTGCAGCGCCCAGACCGGCAAAAAGGGTAAGTCCAAATGTCCACGATCCGCGCATTCGACGAGGAACTGAACGAGAGGTCCCCGCGGCACGGCCCGCGTCCGCGCTCGCTTGCCTGGGCGCCGCTTACGCGTTGTCGTGGATCGAGTTCGCGCTCATGCTGGCGATCGGCCTTCCCGGCGATACGTCGAGTCATCCAGTGGCGGCGTCGATCGCGTCGCGCATGCTCGTCGGCGTGCTCTATGGTGCGTGGCGTGGCGCCTGCAATGGGCCCCGCTGGCTCACTGTCGCGCTCAGCCTGCGGTCGGTGGCGCTGGTGGCACCGACCATCGCCATGCAATAGCAAGTCTTTCCCGCAGGCGCGTTCGTGTGCGGCGCAGCACTCGTCTGTAAGCTGGCGGCATCGCTCTATCTGCTTTCGCCGATGCCCCCGCGTCGTGCCGTCCGCCACGCATTCGAACACTGACAGGCGCATGGAGCACGGCGCATCGATCGCTTATCCTCGTCGCTTCATGACGCCCGGGGGTACGCGATGCAATGGATTCGAGACGACTATCGTCTGAGCACGGACATCGATGAATTCGACTTCGTGTCGTCCACCGCTACCTGAGCGAGGTGGCGTATTGGTCGTCGGGCATCGCGCGCGAGAAGGTCGAGCGCGCCGCGCGCCATTCGCTCGCGTTCGGGCTCTTTCTGCGCGGCGAGCAGATCGGCTATGCGCGCATGATCACCGACACCGCGACCTTCGCCTATCTGGCCGACGTGTTCGTGCTGCCCGCGCATCAGGGCGCGGGTCTCGGCAAATGGATGATGGAATGCGTGATGGCGCATCCCGACCTGCAGGGGCTGCGCCGCATGATGCTCGTCACATCCGACGCGCACGGCCTTTACGCGCGCTACGGCTTCGCGGCGAGCGCGCATCCGGAGCGCATCATGGAGAGGATCGGGCAGGCCTGAGCGGTTTCAACCGCCCTTCACGCCCTGCGTATTGACGTAGAGCGAATACAACCCGTGGCTCGCCGCCATGAAGAGCCGGTTGCGATGCCGTCCGCCGAAACACACGTTCGCGCAGCGCTCCGGCAGATCGATATGACCGATCGCCTCGCCCTGCGGCGTGAACACGCGCATGCCGTCGAGCTCGGCATCGCCCATGCCCCAGCCGCACCACAGGTTGCCGTGAATATCGACGTAAAAGCCGTCGGGCGTGCCCGCTGCGGCATCGATCACGAGGCGCGGCGCGCCCAGCCGGCGGCCCCCGTCGAGCACGTCGAACGCGAAGATCTTGCGCGGCGTCGAGCCCGATTCGACCACGTACAGCACCGATTCGTCCGGCGAGAACGCGAGGCCGTTGGGCCCGGTGAAGTCGTCGATCGTCATGGTGATCTCGCCGCTGCGGCCATCGACGCGATACACGCACGGCTTCAGTTGCGCATCGTTCTTCTCGCTTTCGTAGAAGCCGTCGATGCCGAAGGTCGGATCGGTGAACCAGATTGAGCCGTCCGACTTCACGACGACATCGTTCGGCGAGTTGAACGGCTTGCCGTCGTAGCCGTCGGCGAGCACGGTGATCGAGCCGTCGTACTCGGTGCGCGTCACGCGCCGCGTCAGATGCTCGCAAGTCACGAGACGGCCTTCGCGGTCGCGCGTATTGCCGTTCGCATGGTTCGACGGCTTGCGAAACACGCCGACCTGCCCGCTTTCCTCGTCCCAGCGCAGGATGCGATTGTTCGGAATATCGCTCCAGAGGAGATAGCGACCGTCGCCGAACCACACCGGCCCCTCCGACCAGCGTGCGCCCTGATAGAGACATTCCACCGACGCGGACGCGATGCGCAAGGCGTTAAAGTGCGGGTCCAGCACGCGCACGGCGGGATCGGGGTAGCGGCACGAGTCGCTTGTCATGCCGGGTTGTCTCCGGTTGATTTGAATGCGTGGCGTTCGTGTGGGTCCAGGCGAAAGCTTGAAAGCTAAGGAACCTCTGCCAAACTCCCGATCCTGGCACCTGATTGGACTATCCTGGAAAGAAGAGAAATTCAAGGACATCTTCGATGACGCAACTTGGTCTTGGTCTGGATCTTTCAACGAAACGTACTCGCAA
>LFJH01000002.1 GCA_001189335.2 Candidatus Paraburkholderia schumanniana | reverse complement strand
AGTGATCAACTGGACGCGATCTACGATCGGATCGAACGTCTGAAGGCGGGCATCCGCGCGAAGGTCGAACACCCGTTTCGCGTGCTCAAGCGGCAATTTGGCTACACGAAGACCCGGTATAGGGGGGTGATGAAAAATACTGCGCAGATCACAACGCTGTTTGCGCTGGGCAATTTGTGGATGGCACGCAAGGCCTTGCGAAGCGCTTGAAATGCTTGAAGCGCTTGAGGATCGAAACGCGAGACTCAGAAAACGAGGCCGCCACGGTTCAAAAGTTGACTAATCACCCGCAGGCCATCGTCGCGATCGATACGATGCGAAGCGTAAAACGTCAGCGCTCTGAAATCGAGTTGTGCAGATGTTCCTTAGATAAGGCATTTCGTCCTCCCTCGCGTGTTGTTTTCGACGCTTCCAGTATCGCGAAGAGGGCACGCGCACGTTATCCGTGCACGTCCTAAACCCGTGTAGGCGGTGTCCTATCGGCACTTTCTTTCTGCTTACAAACTTTTCATGAGATTGGTTTCAAGCGACGCGGCTCTTCTTCGCAGGACGGTCGCGGTAGAGCGTGCGCACGTAGTCCAGATGCGCACCCGCGCACTCGCGCGCCCGTGCCGGATCGCGCGCGACGATGGCGTCGAAGATCGCGCGATGCTGCACCAGCAGTTTCGCCTCGACCTCGTCGTCGTAGTCGACGAGGCGGTGCGAGGTCAGCATCGACTCGCGGACCAGCTCGTTGAGCCCATGCATCACGTGCGTCAGCGCGACGTTGAGCGTCGCGTCTGCAATCGCCAGATGAAAGGCCGCGTCCTTCTTCGCGATCCGCGTGCTCTTTTCGGCCACCGCGGCCTGTAGCGCGTCGAACGCAGCGGCGATGCGCGCGAGATCGGCTTCGGTGGCGCGCTCGGCGGCATAGGCGGTGGAGAGCGTTTCCAGGCCGTGGCGCAGCTCCAGTACGTCGGCGCTCGCATGGGGCTGTTGTTCGAGCAGAGCCGCGAGCGGATGCGATACGAGCGGCGCCGTCACATCCGACACGACGAAACCTCCGCGCCCGGCCGAGCGGATGAACCCGTCCGATTCCAGCCGGATCAGCGCCTCGCGCAGCGACGGACGCGACACGTTCAGCTGCTCGGCCAGATCGCGCTCGGCGGGCAGGCGGTGGCCGGGTAGGAACGTGCCGTTCGAGATCAGCTCGCGTCACCCCGCAACCGGATCTCATGAAAGTCGCTCTGTTCGTTCCCTGTTTCATCGACGCCTTCTATCCGCAGGTCGGCATCGCCACGCTCGAGCTGCTCGAGCGGCTGGGGCTGGAAGTCGACTATCCGCAGGACCAGACCTGCTGCGGCCAGCCCATGGCCAACAGCGGCGCGCACAAGGACGCCGCCGGCGCGGAGCGCGTCTTCGCCCGCAATTTCGCGGACTACGACTACATGGTCGGGCCGTCGGCGAGCTGCACGCATCACGTTCGCGAGCACTTCACCGCCATCGAGCAGACGAGCGCCGTGCAGAAGGTTCGCCGCAACACGTATGAGCTGGTCGAGTTTCTGCATGACGTGCTGAAGGTGCGCGAGTTTCCATGGGCCGAGTTTCCGCACAAGGTCGGATTGCACAACAGCTGCAGCGCGGTGCGGCATCTTCGCGAGACGTCGAATTCGGAAATCGCGGGCACGTCGTACTCGAAGCCGCGGGCGCTGCTCGAAGGCGTGAAGGGCATCGAGTTCGTCACGCCCGCGCGCCCCGACGAATGCTGCGGCTTCGGCGGCACGTTTTCGGTGACGGAAGAGGCCGTCTCCGTGTGCATGGGACAGGACAAGGTACGCGATCACGTCGGCGCGGGCGCGGAGTACATCGTATCGGGCGACATGTCGTGCCTGATGCATCAGCAGGGCTGCGCCGAGCGCATGAAGCTCGACACGCGCTTCATCCATATCGCGCAGATTCTGAACGGGGCGCGTGCATGAGCAAAACCGTGAGCAAGACGATCCGCATCGATCACGCGAAAGCGGCGGGCGCGTTTCTTCAGAAGCCGAACCACGTCGCGTTCCACGACAGGCGTCTGTGGGACCT
Organism: Candidatus Paraburkholderia schumanniana; assembly: GCA_001189335.2. Taxonomy (GTDB): domain Bacteria; phylum Pseudomonadota; class Gammaproteobacteria; order Burkholderiales; family Burkholderiaceae; genus Caballeronia; species Caballeronia schumanniana. Next base: position 42,359 of record LFJH01000002.1, on the reverse strand, counting down.
GCGCACCAAGCGCGACGTGCAGGCGCACGGCATTCCCGAATGGGAGACGCTGCGCGATCTCGCATCGGGGATCAAGGAGCACACGTTGTCGAATCTCGCGGACTACATCGCGCAGTTCGCGGACCAGGCTTCGATGAACGGCGTCGTCGTGCATTTCGCGGCCAATGCGCAGGAGCACAACGAGCTCGTCTACAAGCTGATGAGCGAGCGGGGCATGACCGCGCTCGTCAAGAGCAAGTCGATGCTCACCGACGAGTGCTACATGCGCGACTATCTGGATCTGGAGCCGCGCGGCATCACGGTGATGGAAACTGATCTCGGCGAGCGCATCCAGCAGCTCGATCACCAGGATCCGAGCCACATGGTCGTGCCGGCCGTGCACAAGCTACGCGCGGACGTGGCCGAGCTGTTCGGCCGCACGATCGGCACCGATCCGAAGAACAGCGACATTCTCTATCTCGCCGAAAGCCAGCGCATGAACACGCGGCCGTACTTCATGCGCGAGAAGACGGCGGGCATGACCGGCTGCAACTTCGCCGTGGCCGAGACGGGCACGGTCGTCGTGTGCACCAACGAGGGCAACGCGAATCTGTCCGCGAACGTGCCGCCGCTGCATATCACGTCGATCGGCATCGAGAAGATCATTCCGACCGTCGCCGATCTCGGCGTATTCGTGCGCATGCTGTCGAGAAGCGCGCTCGGCTCGCCGATCACGCAGTACACGTCGCACTTTCGCGCGCCGCGGCCGGGCACGGAGATGCATTTCATCCTCGTCGACAACGGCCGCTCCGAACGCCTCGCGATGGACGACTTCTGGTACTCGCTCAAGTGCATCCGCTGCGGCGCATGCATGAACACGTGTCCGGTGTATCGGCGAAGCGGCGGCCTGTCGTCGTACGGCGGCACGTATTCCGGGCCGATTGGCGCGAACATCAATCCGACCTATGACCTGAAGCGCTACAGCGCGCTGCGGTTCGCCTCGACGATGAACGGCAGCTGCACCAACGTCTGCCCGGTGAAGGTGAACATTCACGAACAGATCTACAAGTGGCGCGAGGTGATCGCGGAGAAGCACGAAGTGCCATTCGTGAAGCAGGAAGTCCTGAAGATGGCGGGGCGTCTGCTCGCGAGCCCGACGCTGTATCGCGCGACGGTCGCCTCGCTCGGCGGCGCGCTCAAGCGCCTGCCCAACTTCGTGCTGTACAACCCGCTCAATATCTGGGGGCGCGGGCGCGATCTGCCCGAAGCGCCAGCGGAGACCTTCCACGAGTGGTACAGGAAGAACCGCTCATCTGCCAAACGAGCCCCCCAATGAGCCCCCCAATGAGCGGCAAATGACGACCCGCGAAGCGTTTCTCTCGAAAATTCGCGCGGCGCAGCCCGCCTCTCGCGTCCGCGCCCCGACGTGCCGCTCTTCCCGTCGCCCGAAGGCGATCTGCGCACGCGCTTCACCACCGCGCTCACCGCGATGGGCGGAACCTGCGCGCAAGCCGCGAGCCTGGATGAAGTGAACGCCTTCATCGCCTCGCACTTTCCTGATGCGAAGGTGATCGCATCGGCGGTGCCGAGCGTCGACGGTACGCGGGCGCTTTCGCCCGATACCATGCCGGCGTCGCTGCAGGATGTCGGCGTCGTGCGGGGCGCTTCGGCGTCGCCGAAACCGGCTCGGTGTGGTTCAGCGAACAGGAGTACGTCATCAATTCGATCGGCTATCTCGCGCAGCATCTCGTCGTGCTGCTCGATCCGGCGCTGCTCGTCGAGGGCTTGCAGCAGGTGTACCGGCGGGACGATTTCAAATCGGCGCGCTATGCAGTGCTCGTGACGGGGCCGTCGGCGACGGCGGACATCGAAGGCGTGCTCATCCGCGGCGCGCAGGGTGTGCGCTCGCTCACCGTCGTCTGGGTTCAGTAGCGCCAGAAGATCGCCACCGCGATTCCGCCGAACAGCAGCCACTTCACAATGTAGTACACGGTCCGGTTCCACGCCTTCAGCCGCTTGCCGACGAGCCGGATCGAATAGAGATATCTGAACGCGCGATTCAGTCCGCCGGTGCGGTCACCGACCTCGTTCGGCGAGGCGGCCGCGCGCATCAGAAAGCCACCCACCGCGTGGTTGAACGCCTGCGCCCAGCGGTATTTCATCGGCCGCTCGATGTCGCAGAACAGGATGATGCGATCCTTGTCCGTCCTGTTTTCGGCCCAGTGCAGATAGGTTTCGTCGAACACCAGCTCCTCGCCGTCGCGCCACGAATAGCGCTCGCCGTCGACGATGATCGCGCAGCCGTCGTCGTTCGGCGTCACGAGTCCGAGGTGATAGCGCAGCGATCCCGCGTACGGGTCGCGATGCAGCGTGAGCGTGCCGCCGGGCGGCAGCATCGCGAACATGGCCGCCTTGACGGTCGGAATGTTCTGCAGGATGGAAAGCGTGTTCGGACACATCGCGACGGCGGGCGGATGCGGGCGGTCATACCATTTCAGGTAGAAGCGCCGCCAGCCGCGGCGGAAGAACGAATTGAAGCCGATGTCGTTGTACTTGCCCGCCGCCTGAATCTTGCTGGCCTCGTGCAGGGAGACGGCCTCGGCGCGGATGGTTTCCCAGTGCGCCTTGATCGGTGCAAGCTCGGGAAAGAGCGAAGGCTCGAGATAGGGCGTCGACGGCACGCGCGAGAACAGATAGACGAAACCGTTCAGTGGCGACATGAACGTCGAATGGTCGGAAAGCTGGCGGAAAAAGCCGTGCCGGACTTTGCCGCGCCAGTGCGTGTAAGCAGCGCAAGCGATGAAAATCGATAACATCACCCAGCGCATGATTTCTCCTTCGGATCCAATCGCTGCCTTAGCGCAACGTTTCAAAATTATACAAACGGATAGTCGCAGTCTGCTTGGATGGCCGGGTGGCTGCCTGCGCGTACAGCAGAGGAGAGGGGGCGCAGAAAAGCAAAAAGCCCAGTCGACTGACTGGCTTTTTGCTTTGGAACTTTTGGCTCCCCGACCTGGGCTCGAACCAGGGACCTACGGATTAACAGTCCGGCGCTCTACCGACTGAGCTATCGGGGAACATCTGCAGCAGAAAAGCGAAATCATAGGGAGCCGTTGCTAGCGTGTCAACGCCGAATTGTCATTCAATACGGTTTTTTGCATCGAAAAATCCGGTGATGGACGGTGGGCGCGCCCGATTCCGAAAATCAGCGCTCCAGCAGGTTGAGCTTGTCCTTCACGTCCTTGAACTCTTCCGACTCGGGCAGGGGCGCCTTGGTCTTGGTGATGCTCGGCCAGTTGCGCGCGAGCTCGGCGTTCAGTTCGGTGAAGTGCTGCTGGTCTCCGGGCACATCCTCTTCGGCGTAGATCGCGTTCACCGGGCATTCGGCAACGCACACGGCGCAGTCGATGCACTCGTCCGGATCGATCGCGAGAAAGTTGGGACCTTCACGGAAGCAATCCACCGGGCACACGTCCACGCAATCGGTGAACTTGCACTTGATGCAGCTTTCGGTCACAACGTGAGTCATTCGGGCTCCTGCATGCGGAATTCGTGGGGGCGGCGCCCTGGGCGGCTACATGGGCCGGGAGGTGCGCTTGCCAAAATATATATTATAGCATTGTAGCGTAACGGGAAAAGTGGACGCGAGCGCCGTGAGGCGCGCCTTATATCGATTCGTGATGTATGTATGCGCTGCTCGCAATCGGCGCCGCACGCCCAATGCGGGCCCCTACATTCGGGTAACATGGCCCCAAAGACGCCATCAAGGCACCAATCAAGGCACGCGGGCTCGAATCGGCGCGCGCTGCGTTCGCGTGGATGTACCAGTCAGAATCATGATCATCAAATCGCTGCTCGATACCGACCTCTACAAGTTCACGATGATGCAGGTCGTGCTGCATCACTTCCCCGCGGCGCATGTCGAATATCGCTTCCGCTGCCGCACGCCCAATGTCGATCTCATGCCGTACATCGACGAGATCCGCAACGAGGTCCGCCAGCTCTGCAACCTGCGTTTCAAGGAAGAGGAGCTGGACTACCTGCGTCGCATGCGCTTCATCAAGAGCGACTTCATCGACTTCCTCGCGCTCTTCCATCTGAACGAGAAGTCAATCCGCATTTCGCCCTCGCCGAAGAACAACGGCGAGATCGACATCGAAGGGCCGTGGCTGCACACCATTCTCTTCGAGATCCCGGTGCTCGCGATCGTCAACGAGGTCTACTTCCGCAACACGCAGCGCAAGCCCGAGTATGAAACCGGCCGCGAGCGCCTGCGCGAGAAGATCAAGCTGCTCGCCACGCCACCCGAATACTCCGATTGCAAGATCGCCGATTACGGCACGCGCCGGCGTTTCTCGAAGCAGTGGCACGAGGAAGTCGTGCTGACGCTTAAGGAGCGGCTCGGCGCGCAGTTCGCCGGCACGAGCAACGTCTTCTACGCGATGAAGCACGGTCTGCGGCCGCTCGGCACGATGGCGCACGAGTACCTGCAGGCGTGCCAGGCGCTGGGGCCGCGCCTGCGCGACTCGCAGATCTACGGCTTCGAGATGTGGGCGAAGGAATATCGCGGCGACCTCGGCATCGCGCTGTCGGACGTCTACGGCATGAAGGCGTTCCTGCGCGACTTCGACATGTACTTCTGCAAGCTCTTCGACGGCGCACGCCACGATTCCGGCGACCCCTTCGACTGGGGCGAGCGCCTCATCCGGCATTACGAGGAGAATCGCTGCGACCCGCGCACGAAGGTGCTCGTCTTTTCCGATGCGCTCGACATCCCCAAGGTGCTGCAGCTGTATCAGCGTTTTCGCGGGCGCTGTCAGCTCGCCTTCGGGGTCGGCACGAATCTCACCAACGATCTTGGCTACCAGCCGCTGCAGATCGTCATCAAAATGGTCCGCTGCAACGGGCAGCCGGTCGCGAAGCTCTCGGACTCGCCCGGCAAGAACATGTGCGACGACAAGGCGTATCTCGCCTATCTGCGCCAGGTGTTCGGCATCGAGCAGCCCGCCGACGGAAGCTGATCCGCCGGCGAGACGGCGTTCGTGCGTGCGGCCTATGCCGTCCGGCCGAGGCTCGCGTGCGAACCTCGCTCGTTATAATTCGACGCGTCGCCGGTCGAGTCGGCGCACCTGCCCCACCCAAGCACCGAAGCACGCATTCACGAGGACGGCACCATGGATACATCGGCCACGCGCCGCAATATTCTCGCGCGCATTCGCAGTGCGCAGGGCCGCCGCGGCGCGCCGACCGACGCTGAGCGCGCGGCGGCGCAGGAGTATGTCGAGCGCCATCCCGCAGGGCCGCGTCCATCGCTGCCACAGACGCGCGAGGAGCTCGTCGCGCGCTTCCGGCTCGAGGCTGAGCGTCTGTCCACCACCGTCGCCGAAGTGGACTCGCTCGCCGATGCGCCCGCCGAGGCCGCGCGCTATCTCGAGTCGCTTAATCTTCCCACCGATGTTGTCGCATGGCCCGCGCTCAGCGGTCTGCCCTTTGCCGAAGCGGGCCTTCGGGCCGAGCTGCGCAAGCCGGCCGACGCCGATCTCGTCGGCATCACGGGCTGCTTCTGCGCAACGGCTGAAACCGGTTCGCTCGTGCTGCTGTCTGGCGCGGACACGCCCGCGTCCGGCGCGCTCCTGCCGCAGACGCATATCGCGATCGTGCCGGCGTCGCGCATCGTCGCTTCGCATGAAGACGCCTTTGCGCTCATGCGCGCGGAGCGCGGCGAACTGCCGCGCGCGGTGAATTTCGTCTTGGGGCCGTCGCGCACCGGCGACATCGAACAGACCATCGTGCTCGGGGCGCACGGGCCATATCGCGTGCATGTGATTGTCGCGCGCGGAGCCTGAGACAGATGCGGCGTTTCGTATCCGTCGCCGTGTTCGTCGCGCTGGCGTCAATCGATACGCCGGCCGCGGCGGCGACGCCCGACGGCGCGACGCTTTCCGCGGCGTGGGGCATTCCGTTCGTCGGCATTCTGCTTTCCATCGCGGTTTGTCCGCTCGTCGCGCCGAAGCTCTGGCATCACCATTTCGGCAAGATCGCGGCGGCGTGGGCGCTTGCGTTTCTCGCGCCGTTCGCGCTTGCCTTCGGCGCCGGCGCGGCGGGCGGCGTGCTCGTCCACGCGGTGCTCGAGGAGTACATGCCGTTCATCATCCTGCTGGCGTCGCTGTACACGGTCGCGGGCGGTATCTGCATGCGCGGCAATCTGCACGGTTCGGCGCGCCTCAATACCGGGTTGCTCGCGCTGGGTACGGTGCTCGCGAGCATCATGGGCACGACGGGCGCGGCCATGCTGCTGATTCGGCCGCTTTTGCGCGCGAACGACAACCGCAAGCATGTCGTGCATGTCGTCGTGTTTTTCATCTTTCTGGTCGCGAACGCGGGCGGCTCGCTCACGCCGCTCGGCGATCCGCCGCTGTTCCTCGGCTTTCTGAACGGCGTCGGCTTCTTCTGGACGACAGTGCATCTCGCGCTGCCGATGCTCTTCGTCTGCGCCGTTCTGCTGGCGGCGTTCTATCTGCTCGACGTCTGGTACTGGCGCAGACACGACGCGCGATCCGCGTTTCTCGATCCGACGCCCGACACACCGCCGCTCGGCATCGACGGCAAGGTCAACTTCGCGCTCCTCGCGGCGATCGTCGGGCTCGTGCTGCTGAGCGGCATCTGGAAGCCGGGCATCGCGTTCGATGTGTTCGGCACGCAGGTGCAATTGCAGAATCTCGTGCGCGATGTGCTGCTCGTCGCGGTGCTGCTGGCGTCGCTCGCGCTCACGCCCAAAAGCGCGCGCGCCGGCAACGCGTTCGACTGGGCGCCCATCGAGGAAGTAGCCAAGCTCTTCGCCGCGATCTTCATCACGATCGCGCCGGTCATCATGATCCTGCGCGCGGGCGGGCGCGGGCGGGCACGTTCGCGGGCATCGTGCATGCGGTGTCGGATGCGCACGGCAAGCCGATCGACATCGCCTATTTCTGGGCGACGGGCCTGCTGTCGTCGTTTCTGGACAACGCGCCGACCTATCTCGTGTTTTTCAATCGCGGACCGCGACGGCGCGTTCACCGCGGGCGAGTGGGTCGGCGAGAAGGAGCTGGCGGGCGCGCCGAATCTGAAGGTCGTGGCGAACATGGCGGTCGGCTACAACAAATTCGACATGCAGGCGTTCGACGCGCACAAGGTGCTCGCCACCAATACGCCGAACGTGCTGAACGAGACCACGGCCGACTTCGGCTGGGCGCTGATGATGGCGGCGTCGCGCCGCGTCACCGAATCCGAACACTATCTGCGCGCGGGCAAGTGGCAGAAGTGGTCCTTCGATTCCTTCCTCGGCACGGACGTGTACGGCTCGCCGCTCGGCGTGATCTGCATGGGGCGCATCGGCCAGGCGCTTGCGCGGCGCGCGCGCGGCTTCAATATGCGCGTGATCTATCACAACCGCTCGCGCGTGGCGCCGGCGATCGAGTCGGAGCTGAACGCCGAATACGCATCGAAGGAAGATCTGCTCAGGCGCGCGGATCACGTCGTGCTCGTCGTGCCTTACTCGAAGGAAAGCCATCACACGATCGGCGCGGCCGAGCTCGCGCTGATGAAGCCGACGGCGACGCTCACGAACATCGCGCGCGGCGGCATCGTCGATGACGCGGCGCTGATCGTCGCGTTGCGCGAGAAGCGCATCACGGCGGCGGGCATCGACGTGTTCGAGGGCGAGTCGGACTTCAACCCGGATTTCCTGCTGCTCGACAACGTCGTGCTGACGCCGCACATCGCGAGCGCCACCGAAGGCACGCGCCGCGCGATGGCCAATCTCGCCGCCGACAATCTCATCGCTGCACTCGGCGAAGGTCCGCGCGCGGGCAATCCGCCGAACCCGATCAATCCGGACGTGCTCAAGAAATGACGGAACTGCTGGTTGGCGCGGTCGCCGTACTGGCTATCGCGCTGGTGGTATCGCTCACCGCGCTCCTCATGACGATGCGGCGCGCCTCGAACGCAGGCATCTACGACGAGTTCGAAGCGCTCACCGATCGCCTCAACGACATGGGCGAGGCGCACGCGCGCGCGCAGGAACGCCTCGAACGCGGGCTGCGCGGCGATATCGCGGAGAGCGCGCGCGTGTCGCGCATGGAATCGCAGAGCGGCTTCGCGCAGTTTCATCAAACGCTGTCGACGCAACTGGCGAGCACGTCGAATGTGCAGAACGCGCAGTTCGACGCGTTCGCGCAGCAGCTCGCGCAACAGAGCCAGCAGGCGCGCGAGGATCAGGGCAATGCGCTGAAGCGCTTCGCCGATTCGATGTCGCTGCATCTCGCGCAGCTATCGGAGGCCAATGAGCGGCGGCTCGGCGAAGTGCGCGCGACGCTTGAGGCGCGCCTCAAGGACATTGAGGCGAACAACGCGGCGAAGCTCGAAGAAATGCGCTGTACCGTCGACGAAAAGCTGCACGCGACGCTCGAGCAGCGGCTCGGTGAGTCGTTCAAGCTGGTGTCGGACCGACTGGAGCAGGTGCATCGCGGGCTCGGCGAGATGCAGACGCTCGCGGCGGGCGTCGGCGATTTGAAGAAGGTGCTGACCAACGTCAAGACGCGCGGCATCTGGGGCGAAGTGCAGCTGGAATCGCTGCTGGAACAGTTGCTCACGCCCGACCAGTATGCGAAGAACGTCGCGACGATTCCGAATAGAAACGAGCTCGTCGAGTTTGCGATCAAGCTGCCCGGCCGCCACGATGCGCCCGGTTTGCCCGGCGACGTCGCCACGCCGGTCTGGCTGCCCATCGACGCGAAGTTTCCCCGCGAGGACTACGAGCGTCTGATCGACGCTCAGGAGCGGGCGGATCCTGCCGCGGTGGAGGATGCGTCCCGCGCGCTCGAAGGCCGTTTGCGCGCAGAGGCGAAGTCGATCGCGCAGAAGTACGTCGCGCCGCCGCATACCACGGACTTCGCGCTGCTCTTCCTGCCGACCGAAGGGCTTTACGCCGAAGTGCTGCGTCGCCCGGGCCTGAGCGATACGCTGCAGCGCGAGTATCGCGTGAGCGTCGCCGGACCGAGCACGCTCACTGCGCTGCTCAACAGCCTGCAGATGGGCTTTCGCACGCTTGCCATCGAAAAGCGTTCGAGCGAGGTGTGGCAGGTGCTCGGCGCGGTGAAGACCGAGTTCGGCAGGTTCGGCGAAGTGCTGGCGCGGACGAAGTCGCAGCTCGAAACGGTCACGCGCTCGATCGAGGCGGCGCAGACGCGCACCCGGCAGATGAACAAACGCCTGCGCGATGTCGAAGCGCTGCCGGGAGAACAGGCGGCGGGGTTGCTTGGCGATGCGTCGTCATCGCGCGAAGGCGACGACGAGCTCTGAATTACGAGGCGAAGCGCTCGAGCGGCTCGCCCGTGACGCGCACGATGCGCCAGTCGGGCAGCACGGTCGCGCCCATCTTTTCATAGAAGTCGATGGCGTTCTGGTTCCAGTCCAGCACCGACCACTCGAAGCGGCCATACTGGCGCTCGACCGCGAGCGCGGCGAGCTTCCTGAGCATTTGCGTGCCGAGACCGCTGCCGCGCATCGACGGACGCACGTAGAGATCTTCCAGATACAGGCCGCGCTTGCCGAGGAAGGTCGAGAAGTTCTGGAAGAAGAGCGTATAGTCCACGATCTCGCCATCCTGCTCGGCGACCAGCGCTTCGGTGGCGGGCCGCGCACCGAAGAGCGCATCGTGCACGCCTTGCTCCGTCGCGATGAACAGATGCGTGAGCTTCTCGAACTCCGCCAGTTCGTACATCAGCGCGAAGATCGCGGCGACGTCGGCGGGCGTGGCCGCGCGAATCGCGGCACCTTCGTTCGCGGCGCTCATGCTTCCTCCGGCGCGTCGGACAATACGATCTCGATGCCGCCGAACCGCGACGCCACCCAGTTGTACGCGTGGCAGACGATCCACAGCAGGATGAAGCCGAGAATCGCGTTGAGCAGCAGCGCGCTCGTGACGGTGCTCACTTCCACCGAGCCGTATCGCACGAACGCGACCACCACGCCGAGCAGCACGATAGGCACGCTGAAGGTCAGGTACACGAGGATCAGCGCTTTGGCGGTCTGGCCCGGTGCGATGGATGAGATCTGCTTTTTCATGGAAGGTAGCCCCGTCTATCGATGTAGGAATGTTTGTCGTGGCGACGCCGCGTGCAGCGCCCGTCAGATGAGGCCGTCGAACGACACGATCTCGACTTCGTCGCCGGCATCTATGTCGCCGCGCGCGTGCTCGAGCATGATGAAGCAGTTTGCTTCGCTCATCGAACTGAGTACCCCCGAGCCTTGCGAACCGGTCGTCACGACAGTCCATCGGCCCTCGGCGTCACGTGTTGCGATGCCGCGCTGGAACTCCGTGCGGCCCGCGCGCTTTTGATCGGCTCGGCGGCGACTGCGCGGATGACCGTGAGCGGCTGGCGCGTCGCGCCGGACATCGCCAGCAGCGTCCCCGCACGATGAAGTAGAAGGTCGCCATCACGGCGACCGGATTGCCGGGCAAGCCGAAGAAGAGCGCGGACTCGCCCGCGCCCGCGCGCGTCCGACCAAAGCCGGCCGAAGGCGAGCGGCCGGCCCGGGCGCATCGCGATCTTCCAGAAGGCGACGTCGCCGAGCGAGTTCATCAGCCCGCGCGTGAAGTCCGCATCGCCTACCGACACGCCGCCCGAGCTGATGACGACATCCGCGCATTCGGTCGCATGGCGCAGCGCCTTTTCGAGCGACGCGCGGTCGTCGCGCACGATGCCGAGATCGATCGTCTCCACGCCCAGTCGCGTAAGCATGGCGAAGAGGATGTAGCGGTTGCTGTCGTAAAGGCTGCCGGGAATCAGTGTTTCGCCGACCGAACGCAATTCGTCGCCGGTGGAAAAGAACGCCACGGTGAGACGCTTGCGCACCGGCACTTCGCCGATGCCGAGCGACGCGAGCAGACCGCGAGATCTGAGGTGCGCAAGATGCGCCCGGCGAGGAGTGCGGGCTTGTCCTTCGCGAGATCCTCGCCGGAGAGGCGGCGGTTCTGGCCCGCGCGGATTTTTGCGCGATCGAAGCGAATCATGTCGCCGTCGCGTGTGACAAGCTCCTGCGGCACGACGGTGTCGCAACCGGGCGGCATCGACGCGCCTGTCATGATGCGCACGCATTGGCCCGCATCCGGCACAGCCGGGAAAGGCCGGCCGGCCAGCGCCGTGCCCGCGACGGCGAGATCGACCGTGTCGCCACTGCCTGCGAGCGACGCGCCGGCGAACGCGTAGCCGTCCATCGCGGAATTGTCGAAGGCGGGAACGTTGATGGGCGAGATCACGTCTTCCGCGAGCACGCGGCCGAGCGCGTCGTGCAGGCCCACGCGTTCGATTCGCGCGTCGGACGCGCGCGGCATCGCCCACTGACACACGATTTCCTGCGCCGCCTCGACAGGCAGCGCATTCGGATCGTACTGAGCGACGCAGGCGGAGAATTCCTTGGACGTGGTCATGAATCGGAGTGGGTCGCGCGCCGGTTGCGCGGGGAAGCAGCCTCGCGGCCGCGCGATGATCGAGCGCCGGTGGCCGGTGCATCGTCAGGGCGCAACTGCGAGCGCGGACGAATGGCCGGTTGGGCGGTCAGCTGCGCTCCAGCTCGGCCAGCTGCTGTAAATCGTTGATATTGTAAAACGCGCGTTCCTCGTGAAATTGCACTTCCGCCGCCTTGTGGCACGCGTACCACGCGCGGACCTTGCGCTCTCCGGCGTTCAGCCAGGCGTCGAGATTGTCGGCGAGCGCAGTGCGCACGAGCGCGAAAACCGGATGCGCCATGACATCGCCGGAGGCATCGACTGCCTGCATCAGCGCCGCGCCGAGATGTTCGTCGACGAAAGGGGCATCGCAGGGCGCGGTCAGGACGAATTCCGTGGCCGCGGTGTGCAGTGCGGCCGCGATGCCGGCGAGCGGGCCGGGATAGTCCGCGCGCGTGTCCGCGATCACGCTCGCGCCGAATGGCGCGCCCAGGCACGTGTAATCGTCGATGGACCGGTTGGCGCTGATGAGCATCGCGCCGGCCTGAGGCGCGAGGCGCCGCATCACGTGCAGCGCGAGCGGCTCGCCGCGAAAGGGCTGCATGCCTTTGTCGATGCCGCCCATGCGCGAGCCGCGGCCACCCGCGAGCACGAGCGCCGTGACGTCTGACGATGAATGAGCGTTGAGCGTGGCCTGCACGAGCGAACCGCCGCCGTCAGCCGCCGATATACGACATCTCGACGCGCTGCCGCGCAGCTGCGAGTAGCGGTCGCCGCGCGCTTCCCAGATTCGCGCGATGGCGGTCGCGACTTCCTCGTCGCTAGCGCCGCCGCGGATCAGGCCGCGCAGGTCATGGCCGGCCATCGCGAAGAGACAGAGATAGAGCTTGCCTTCCGTCGAGAGCCGGGCCTGCGTGCACGATCCGCAGAACGCCCGCGTGACGCTGGAAATCACGCCGATTTCGCCGCTGCCGTCGCGATAGCCCCAGCGCTGCGCGGTTTCGGCGGCGGTATGCGCCTCGAGCGGTTCGAGCGGGAAATGTGCGTCGATGAGATCCACGACCTGTGCCGACGGCAGCACTTCGCTCATGTTCCAGCCGTTCGACGTGCCCACGTCCATATATTCGATGAAGCGCAGCACCGCGCCGCTGTTCTTGAAGTGCCGGGCCATCGGCACGATTTCCTGGTTGTTCGTGCCGCGCTTCACGATCATGTTCACCTTGAGCGGCGTCAGCCCGACCGCCTGCGTGGCTTCGATGCCTTCGAGCACATCAGCGGCGGCGAAGTCGGCGTCGTTCATGCGGCGAAAGAGCGCATCGTCGAGCGCGTCCAGACTGACCGTGACGCGCGACAGGCCCGCGTCCTAGCGAGCGGGCCTTGCGCGCGAACAGCGAGCCGTTGGTCGTCAGCGTCAGATCGAGCGGACGGCCTTCGGGTGTGCGCAGCAGCGCGAGGCGCTCGATCAGGTATTCGATGTTCTTGCGCAGGAGCGGCTCGCCGCCCGTCAGGCGGATCTTCTCCACGCCATGCGCGACGAACACGCGCGCGAGCCGCTCGATTTCCTCGAACGAGAGCAGGGCCGCGTGCGGGAGAAACTGATAGTTTTTGTCGAACACTTCGCGCGGCATGCAGTACACGCCACGCAGCGGAAGTTGCAGCGGACCGTGACCGAGACGCGCAGATCGCGCAGCGGGCGCGCCAGCGTGTCCGTCAGCAGCCCGGACGGCGACGCGGCCGCTCCGGAAAATTCCGGGATCGCGCTGATGTCGGCTACAGGGATGACGCGTCGGGACATGGTGACTCGGGTTGAGCTCGGCCGCTCGGGCCCTTTTCGAAGGATCGGATGACTGGTCCATTTTAACGGAACCCGGCCGGCACAGGCGCGTCGGCGCGGCGTCCCGGTTTTCCCGCAGTCCGCGGATGAGCGCGCAAAAAAAAGCCATCGACGTGAATCGATGGCGCTTCTTCAGCACGTGCCGTGCGCAGTGCTTTTAGTGGAGGCTCTTGCTCGTTTCCACTTGCTGCATCGGCTTGGTGTCGGCCGGCGGGAGCGGTTTGCGCTCGCGCGGCACGCGTACCGGCGCCGGCTCGCGCGCCGCTGCGGCATTCGCCTCGCGCAGCTTGCCCTCGTCCGTGTTGATCCAGACGAGACCCGCACGCTCCAGCATCGGCTGGAGGGCGTCGACAGCGATCGGCGTCGAAGTCGCCGGGGCTGCGGGCGCGGCGCTCTTCACCGGTTCCACAGCGACTGCGACGGGCGCCGGCGCTTGCACGCTTTCGACCGGCTTCACCGGCTCGACGGCGGTCGCTTCGGGCGTCGGCGCGACCGCGGCGGTCTTCACCGGTTCGGCTGCTTCGGCGGGTTCCGCAGCGGCTTCGGGAGCTGCTGCAGGAGCCGCCGCGGCCACGGCAGGCGCGGCCGGTTCGGACTGCACGGGTGCCGTTTCGACAGGCTTGGCCGTTTCCACCGGCTTGGCCTCTTCGCTTGCGGCTGGCGCGAATGGATCGGCAGGCTTCGTTTCGACAGCCTTGGGCGCCGGACCGAACGGATTCTCGACCGCGGGCGCCGGAGCCGGCTTCGCGAAGACATCGAAGGCCGCCGCTTCGGGCGTTTGCGCCTTCACTTCGAGCGGCTCGGCTTCCTGCGTCCTGGCAGCCGGCGCTTGCCCGGCGGCGGGAGCAGGCTCCTCCGGCCTGGTTTCGGTCGGCTGCTCGACGCGCGGTTCAGCCGGCGATTCAACCGGCTGTGCAACGGCCGGACGCGCTTCGCGCCGCGCCGCCGCTTCCTGCGCGGCTTCGGCGTCGAACACGCCGGCCTGGGCGGATGTGCTTTCCGCGGCGCCTTCCGCTTCCGCGACATTGGCGGCGTGATTCACCGTCATGCCTTCCTCGTCGCGCTCCCGGCGGCCGCCACGACGGCCACGGCGACGGCGACGGCGCTCTTCGCCATCACGCGCGCTGGCCTGATCGGCAGATGCCGCTTCGATGCCCGCGGTTTCGACGCTCGTCTGCGTCCTTTCGACGATTTCCGATGCCACCGTTTCGCCTTGCGTCAGCGCCTCGACGGCGGCTTCCGGCTGCGGCTTGCGGCGTTCGCCACGTTCTGCGCGATCACCGCGCTCCGCGCGTTCGCCACGGTCGGAACGCTCGCGGCGTTCCTGGCGCTCGCCTGCTTCCGGACGCGGTGCGCGCTCTGCGCTGCGATCCCGGCCTTCACGCGGTTCACGGACTTCGCGCAGTTCGCGACCCTCGCGTCCGCCACGCGCTTCGCGATCCTCGCGGCGCGCGCCCTGGCGGCCCGCGCCGTTGCCACCGGCGGCCGCGCCTGCCGCGGCGCCTTCACGCCCGGTGGCGCCGCCACGACGGTTGCGGTTGCGCTCGCCGCCGCCGGTGCGCTCGCCGCGCTCACGCTGCGGGCGCGTGGCCGGTTGCACTTCGACCGGAGCCGGAGCGGGCTGCACTTGCGGCTGAATGCCGAACAGGTTCTTGATCCAGGTGATGAAGCCGCCGCTCGCCGGCGCTGCTGCCTGCGCGGGCGCGACCTCGGCTGGCGCGGGCTTGACCGGCGCGCTCGGCGCCGGCTTCTCGGGCGTGATGCCCTTCACGGCGGCTTCCTGTTTCGGCTTCACTTCCTCGGTGCGCTTGCTGTAGCCGGTTTCCGACTCCAGCTCGCTTGCCGCTTCCACGGCCATCTTCCACGATGCGCGCGGGTCGTCGAGGCGTGCATCGTCGTGACGCAGGCGCTCCAGCTTGTAGTGCGGCGTCTCTAGATGCTTGTTCGGGATTAGAACGACGTTGACCTTGAAGCGCGACTCGATCTTGTTGATTTCCGAGCGCTTTTCGTTGAGCAGGAAGGCGGTCACCTCGACCGGCACCTGGCAGTGGATCGCCGCGGTGTTCTCCTTCATCGCTTCTTCCTGAATGATCCGCAGCACTTGCAGCGCGGACGATTCGGTATCGCGGATATGGCCGGTGCCGTTGCAGCGCGGGCACGTCACGTAGCTGCCTTCGGAGAGCGCGGGACGCAGACGCTGACGCGACAGTTCCATCAGGCCGAAGCGAGAAATCTTGCCCATTTGTACGCGGGCGCGGTCGTGCTTGAGCGCGTCTTTCAGGCGCTGCTCGACTTCGCGCTGACTCTTGGCCGACTCCATGTCGATGAAGTCGATCACGATCAGGCCGCCCAGATCGCGCAGACGAAGCTGACGCGCTACTTCGTCGGCGGCTTCGAGATTGGTGCGCGTGGCGGTTTCCTCGATGTCCGCGCCCTTGGTCGCGCGCGCCGAGTTCACGTCGATGGCGACGAGCGCCTCGGTGTGGTCGATCACGATTGCGCCGCCGGAGGGCAGCGGCACCGTGCGCGAGTACGCGGTTTCGATCTGATGCTCGATCTGGAAGCGCGAGAAGAGCGGCACGTCGTCGTGATAGCGCTTCACCTTTTGCAGGTTGTCGGGCATCACGATATCCATGAAGGCACGCGCCTGATCATGGATTTCGGTCGTATCGGTGAGGATTTCGCCGATGTCCGGCTGGAAGTAGTCGCGGATCGCGCGGATCACGAGGCTCGATTCGAGATAAATGAGCATCGGCTGGCCGGCGCCGCCGCTCTGCGACGCGGCTTCGATCGCGCGCCAGAGTTGCATCAGGTAGTTGAGGTCCCACTGGAGCTCTTCGGCGGAGCGGCCGATGCCGGCCGTGCGCGCGATGATGCTCATGCCATCCGGCAGTTCGAGCTGCGCCATGGTTTCGCGCAGTTCCTGCCGCTCGTCGCCCTCGATGCGGCGGGAGACGCCGCCGCCGCGCGGGTTGTTCGGCATCAGGACGAGATAGCGTCCCGCGAGCGATATGAACGTAGTGAGCGCCGCGCCCTTGTTGCCGCGCTCTTCCTTCTCGACCTGAACGATGAGTTCCTGGCCTTCGCGCAGCGCATCCTGGATGCGCGCGGAGCGCATCTCGACGCCGTCGCGGAAATACTGGCGCGCGACTTCCTTGAACGGCAGAAAGCCGTGGCGGTCTTCGCCGTAGTTGACGAAGCAGGCTTCGAGCGACGGCTCGATGCGGGTGACGACTCCTTTGTAGATGTTGCCTTTGCGCTGTTCGCGCCCGGCGGTTTCGATGTCGATGTCGATGAGCTTCTGCCCATCCACGATGGCGACGCGCAATTCCTCTTGCTGTGTCGCGTTAAACAGCATGCGTTTCATGAAACGGCTCCAGAGCGGCTCCGTCCTCCCTCGTCAGGCGAATCGGCGTCAGTGACCGCAAAGGTCACGCGCGCGAAGCGGGAAGGTGGGCGTGCCACGCTTTATTGTGTGTTGTCACAAAGCGCGCTGGAGCGGGACTTCTGGCGGGAGAATTGCCGAAAGCAGGCGCAGGCTGCCGAACGGGCAGCCGTGCCGTGGGGCGCATGCGAAGCAACGGCGAGGCGCCGGGGAGCCGTGCGGCGAGGATGAACGGCGGCGCGGCGGCTCCGCGTCTCAAAATGGACGCGCCGAACCGACCCGCGCTCTTAGCAACAGAGCCTGATTCCTCCAACGATGGCCGCAAGGAAGAGCGGTCTCGCGCAAACCGGCGCGATGCTTCGTGACCGATCCTCTGTGCTGCCATGCCGCGCCGGCACCGCCGCGTGCTCGGATTGCTCCCGTCGGCTGGCGGCCAGGTGTCTCGCCTCTTTGCGGCGGCGTCGCGCTTCGCAGAAATCAGCGCAGCAGCAACTTTCGCCGTGAGTTGTTCGCAAAACCGGCGAGCATCGATTTGCCTTTTCTCCCGCTCGACAGCGGGTCCGATGCAGGCTGGCGGCGGGCATTTACGCCCGGGCGCCGTCGCGTCTCGCCGATAAAATTCTTTTTGACCAAAAATCCGTTACCGACCGGCGATCGACTCGACCGAACGCGCCTGTGGGCTCCGTCCCCGCCGGTGATATCGCCGTGCGTGCAACTCGTTGCTCTCGATTTTCCGGGTGAGCAACCGACCTCGGGCGCAAGTAAAATGATGGTTTATCGCTTGCGCCGATACAGTCTGATCAATCGAGACCGCTGCTTGATCCAAAGCATCAACCTTTTCAGACTGCTCGCAAATTATATTCAGAATGAATGAGTTAGGCAAAACATCCCATAAACAGGTCGCGAGCGAGCAGATATCGATGATCGAAGTCGATGAAACGGCGGCCGGTCAGCGTATAGATAATTTTCTGCTGCGCGTCTGCAAGGGTGTTCCCAAGAGCCATATTTACCGGATTCTCCGCAGCGGCGAAGTGCGCGTGAACAAGGGCCGCATTGATGCCGCGTACCGGCTGGAGCAGGGCGACCTCGTGCGCGTGCCGCCCATCCGTGTGGCGCAGCCGGACGAGGCGCCGGTTTCGTCGAACGCGCCCGCCGCTGAATTCCCGATTCTCTTCGAGGACGACCATCTGATCGTTATCGACAAGCCCTCGGGCGTCGCGGTGCATGGCGGCAGCGGCGTCGCGTTCGGCGTGATCGAGCAGTTGCGCAACGCACGTCCGCACGCGAAATTCCTCGAACTGGTGCACCGGCTAGACCGCGAGACCTCCGGCGTGCTGATGCTCGCGAAAAAGCGCGCCGCGCTGGTCGATCTACATAAGCAGATCCGTGAGAATCGCATCGACAAGCGCTACTACGCGGTCGGGCACGGCGACTGGCACGCCGACTGGGGCCGCCGGCGCATCGTGAAGGCGCCGCTGCACAAGTATGTGGTGGCGGACGGCGAGCGGCGCGGGCGCATCCAGGAAAACGGGCTGCCGTCACACACGGTGTTCAATCTGATCGAGCGCTGGCGCGATTACGCGTGGGTCGAGGCGGAGCTGAAAACCGGCCGCACCCACCAGATCCGCGTCCATATGGCGAGCCTCGGCCTGCCGATCGCCGGTGACGCCAAGTACGGCGACTTCGCCCTGAACAAGGAACTGGCGCGGCCGAGCGCGAAACCATCGCTCAAGCGCATGTTTTTGCATGCATATCGGCTGAAGATCACGCATCCGGCGACCGGCGAGCCCCTGCAGCTCGAAGCGCCGCTGCCCGCGGAGTGCCGACGTTTCATCGAGCAGCTGAAACAGGACCAACGAGAGACAGAGTAAAAGTAAATGGCGCGCAAGCAATTCGATCTGATCGTTTTCGACTGGGACGGCACGCTGATGGATTCGACCGTACACATCACGCGCAGCATTCAGGCCGCTTGCCGCGACCTCGGGCTGCCGGTGCCCGCCGATGAATCCGCGAGCTACGTGATCGGCCCCGGTCTGAAGGACGCGCTGCAGATCTGCGCGCCGACGCTCGATCAGTCCGACTACCCGCGCCTTGCCGAGCGCTACCGCTTCCATTTCCTGACGATGGGCCAGAAGACCGAACTCTTCGATGGCGTGCGCGAACTGCTGCAGGAATTGCGCGAGCCGGGCTATTTTCGGGCGGTCGCGACGGGCAAGAGCCGCGTCGGACTGAATCGCGCGCTCGATGAATCGCGGCTCACGAGCCTCTTCGACAGCACGCGCTGCGCGGACGAGACCTTCTCGAAACCGCACCCCGCGATGCTCCAGGAGCTGACGCGCGAGCTCGGGCAGGATCTGGCGCGCACGGTCATTGGCGCGCACGGTCATGATCGGCGATACCACGCACGACCTGCAAATGGGCATCAATGCGGGCGCGGCGGGCGTGGGCGTCGCCTACGGCGCCCATCCGGCGGATTCGCTCGCGGCGCTCGGGCCGCAGTTCTGCGCGGACAGCGTCGCGTCGCTCGCCGGCTGGCTGCGGGAGCACGCATGAGCGGGGGCGGGCAGGACGCGGTGCGCGTATGCGCATCGGATGAACTCGTCGATGGCGGCGCCGGCGTGCGCATGCCCGCGGCCGAAGCGAGCGGCGACGCGGTCGTGTTCTTCGTACGCTACGACGGCAAGCCATACGGCTACCTGAACCGCTGCGCGCACGTGCCGATGGAGCTCGACTGGAACGAGGGCCAGTTCTTCGAGAGCTCGGGCCTATACTACTTGATGTGCGCGACGCACGGAGCCATCCACGAGCCCGATACCGGCAAATGCGTGGGCGGTCCGTGCTGCGGCGCGCGCCTGCGGCCCGTCGCGGTCGAGGAGCGCGACACGCCGGAGGGTCGTGCGGTGTTCTGGCTACCCGACGACGCAATGCGCCCCGCCTGATTCGCCGTTTACCTTCCATTCACAAAAAGACGACGCATGTCCGACAATCTTCCGCCCGATTCGTCCTACGGGGCCGGCTCCCGTCCGCCCGCGGGCGGCAGCGAGAACTGGGAGCGCGATGCCCTCGAGCGCATCGCGCTGGCGGCGATCCGCGAGCAGCCCGCCGCGCGGCGCTGGCGCATCTTTTTCCGCTTCCTGTTTCTCGCGGTGATCGCGCTGATCGCGTGGGGCGTGTTCGATTTCACCGGCGATCGCGTCGTGAAGGCGGGCAAGCACACGGCGCTGATCGACCTGCAGGGCGAAATCTCCGCGAACAGCGACGCGAGCGCCGACAACGTCGAAGGCGCTCTGCAGCGCGCCTTCGAGGATGACAACACGGCGGGCGTGATCCTGCGCATCAACAGCCCGGGCGGCAGTCCGGTTCAGGCGGGCATCATTTACGGCGAAATCAGACGCTTGCGCGCGAAGTATCCGAAGACGCCGCTCTACGTCGTCGTCGGCGACATGTGCGCGTCGGGCGGCTATTACGTCGCGGCGGCGGCGGACAAGATCTTCGTCAACAAGGCGAGCATCGTCGGCTCGATCGGCGTGCTGATGGACGGCTTCGGCTTCACCGGCCTGATGGACAAGCTCGGCGTGCAGCGCCGCATGCACATGTCGGGCGCGAACAAGGGCGCGTTCGACCCATTCTCGCCCGAGACGCCGCAGATGGTCGCGCACGCGCAGGACATGCTCGACCAGATCCATACGCAGTTCATCGACGCAGTCAAGCAAGGGCGCGGCAAACGTCTGAAGGATGATCAGCAGATGTTCACCGGCATGTTCTGGACGGGCGAGAGGAGCGTCGAGCTCGGTCTCGCCGACGATTTCGGCGACGCCGGCTATGTCGCGCGCGAGATCATCAAGCAGCCGGATATCGTCGACTACACCCAGAAAGAAAGCATCAGCGAGCGAGTCGTGAAGCGCTTCGGCGCGTCCGTCGGGGATGCCGCCATGCGCGCACTCACGCTCGGCGACAAGCTCCAGTTGCGCTGAGCGCTACGACGCCAGCAATAGAAAGATCGCCGGGCGCTTGTGCAGGTCCGGCGGTGTCTTCTTCTTCCAGTCCGCCGCTGTGCGCGTGACGATGGTTTCGCCCGGCAGCGTCAGATCGACCGCAACGCAGATCAGCGTCGAAGGCGCGCAGCTCGCGACGAGCGTGTCGAGCATCGCGCGGTTGCGATAGGGCGTCTCGATGAAAATCTGCGTCTGATTGGCCTTGCACGACAATTGCTCCAGTTCGCGCAGTCGCTTGCCGCGCTCGGCGGCATCGACGGGCAGATAGCCGTTGAAGGCGAAGCTCTGGCCATTCATGCCCGATGCGATCAACGCGAGCAGGATCGAGCTCGGGCCGACGAACGGCACCACCTTCACACCGCGCTCGTGCGCGCGCCGCACGAGCAGCGCGCCGGGATCGGCGACGGCAAGGCAGCCCGCTTCGGAAACCAGGCCGGCGTCGGTGCCGGCGAGAATCGGCGCGAGCAATTTGTCGATCTCGCCCGGCGGCGTGTTCACGTTCAGCTCGCGCACCTCGATTTCCTGGATCGGCCGTAGCGTACCTACTTTCTTCAGGAAGGCGCGCGTCGTTTTCGCGTTTTCGCCGATGTAATACGCGAGCGCGGCCGTCTGCGCCTGCGCCCGCACCGGCTCCGGCAGGACGTGGGTCAGCGCGGCGGCGTCGCCTTCACCGAGCGTGTTGGGAATCAGATAGAGAACGCCGCTCATGCCGCCCCCAGAACGGGATACCCGGCCTTCATGAGCATGCCGGTCAGCGCGATCAGCGGCAGACCGATCAGCGCCGTCGGGTCGTCGGATTCGATCGCGTCCAGGAGCGCGATGCCCAGCCCCTCGGATTTCGCACTGCCCGCGCAGTCGTAAGGCGTCTCGGCGCGCAGATAGGCTTCGATCTGCGCGTCGGAATAGTCGCGAAACCGTACGCGCGTGACGATATCGGCG
The DNA here is from genome assembly GCA_001189335.2 of Candidatus Paraburkholderia schumanniana. GTDB lineage: Bacteria > Pseudomonadota > Gammaproteobacteria > Burkholderiales > Burkholderiaceae > Caballeronia > Caballeronia schumanniana. Next base: position 20,739 of record LFJH01000002.1, on the reverse strand, counting down.
GATTGTGCGTCGCCCGTGCGGCTGTCGAACAGGCACAGCGCGCTGTGGAATTCGACACTGCGGCCGCGCATCGCCTGAAGCTGCGCGATGGCGTTTTCGTGCGTGCCGGGCTTGCTGATCTGCCGGCCATCGAAGGTTGCGACCTGATCGGAGCCAATCACGAGCACGGGCGCATCGTCCGCTACACGGCCGTCGCCTCGGGCGTCTCGCCGGCGAGCGGCATTTCGTCGATATCGGGCGTGGTGACGTCGAAAGGGATGCGCAGGCGCCTCAGCAACTCGCGCCGGTGGGTGGGCCAGAATCAGGCGCGGTAGCGAATGCGGTGGCGTGTGACGGGTTGGCGTGTTTTGAGCCTCGGGCATAACGCGAAATCAGCAAAAATGGATGAAAAAACGATGGCGCGCGGCCGTACGCTTAAGTATTTGACTCGAAAGAATAAAGCCGATATAATTTTGGGTTTTCATCGGCAAGTGCGTGGCTGTCTGGTCCGTTCCGAGCCGATGAATTCGGTAGATGCGCGGTAGATGCGCGGTAGATGCGCGGTAGAAGCGCCGGTGAAGGCGCCTTCGAGCGCAAAACGAGCTGAAAGGGTCAGGAAGCACGAATGCCCGCCCCGGTGCAAATTCGGGCGAGCCGCGCCTGCCTGAAGACGCCATCGCAGTGCATACTGAACGCTCACCGGAAGGAAGCACTAACCCAAGCAAGGCCAAGCAGGAGCGCACATGACTCAGAATCCTGGCAAACCTGCGAGCCCCGCCGATCTGCGCGCGCTCGACATTTACGAATTCGCCAAGAGCGGTAGGCAGGCGGCCGGCGCGCTGCGCGTGTCGCAGATGCCCCCGCATGTTAGGCATGTTAGCTGAAGTGCCGGCGGATGTGCCAGACCGCGACACGGTTTTTACCTGGCAAGCCGAGGGCTCGACCCAGCCGGAACTGCAGGACGACGGCACGGAGGCGCCGCAGCCGTATCTGCGTCTCGCGGTGCACGGTTCGGTGTGGCTCATGTGCCAGCGCTGTCTTTCGCCGTATTCGCAGCATCTCGATGTCGACGCGACGTATCGGATCGTGGCGACGGAGGAAGGGGCGGACGAATATCCGCTCGACGACGATGAAGTCGAAGTGATCGTGGGCTCCCGCCAGTTCGATATCGTCGACTTGATCGAAGAGGAGTTGTTGTTGTCCTTGCCGCTCGTGCCCAAGCACAGTGTGTCCCGAGGTCCACGAAAGCCTGCTCCCGGGCGATGCGGACGACGAGTCCGATGAAAGCGGCGAGCACGGTGCGGCGGAAGAGGACGAAAAGCCGAATCCTTTTGCCGTTCTGGAGAAGCTCAAGCAGGGCGGCTCCGACGACAAGAAGCACTGAAATAGTTTTGTAGCACGCAACAAGCTGGTAGCGCGATGTGCGCACCCGATGGCCGAACGGCCGAGGGCTGTCGGCGGATCGGGCTGTGTTAGAATTAATTCGCAAAATTTTTCTGGAATAATCATGGCAGTTCAGCAAAACAAGAAGTCGCCGTCGAAGCGCGGCATGCACCGTTCCCACGACTTCCTCACGACGGCTCCGCTGGCTGTCGATCCGAGCACGGGGGAAGTGCATCTGCGCCACCACGTGAGCCCGAACGGCTACTATCGTGGCAAGAAAGTCGTCAAGACGAAGAACGACTAAGCGTTCCTCGACGCCCGAAGCGCCCGTTGAAAGCCTTTTGCGGGCAGGCGGGCGCCATTCGCTCTTGACACTTTCCCGGTACGACGAGAAGGCGGCATTTCACTGCCGCTTTTTTGTGCCCGAAATTCGTCGCGTTCCATGACTGTAAAGATCACCATCGACTGCATGGGAGGCGACCACGGTCCGGCCGTGACCGTTCCCGCTGCCGTCAATTTCGTGCGCTCGCATCCCGACGCACACCTGATGCTCGTCGGTCTCGAGCAGCCAATTCGCGCACAGCTCAAGAAGTCGAAGGCCCTCGACGAGCCTCGCCTGAGCGTCGTTCCCGCGACCAAGGTCGTCGCGATGGACGACCCGGTCGAAGTCGCGCTGCGCAGGAAAAAAGACTCGTCCATGCGCGTCGCGCTCAACCTCGTGAAGGACGGCGAGGCGCAGACCTGCATTTCCGCCGGCAATACCGGCGCGCTCATGGCGGTGTCCCGCTACGTGCTTAAGACGCTCGCCGGCATCGAGCGTCCCGCCATCGCTTTCGCCATGCCGAGCCAGAAGGGCTACACCACCGTGCTCGATCTCGGCGCCAACGTCGATTGCGAGCCGGAGCACCTGCTGCAGTTCGCCGAGATGGGCCATGCGCTCGTGTCGGCGATCGAAGGCCGCGAGCGGCCCACCATCGGCCTGCTCAACATCGGCGAAGAAGTCATCAAGGGCAACGAAACGATCAAGCGCGCGGGTGAGCTCTTGCGCGCGAGCACGCTCAACTTCTACGGCAACGTGGAAGGCAACGACATCTACAAGGGCACGACGGATGTCGTCGTGTGCGACGGCTTCGTCGGCAATGTCGCGCTGAAGACCTCCGAAGGTCTTGCGAAGATGCTCGCTGACATGATCAAGGAAGAGTTCAGCCGCAACTTCGCCTCCAAGCTGATGGCGCTCGTCGCGCTGCCCGTTCTCAGGCGTCTCAAAAAGCGCGTCGATCCGGCGCAATATAATGGAGCGGCATTGCTCGGCCTGCGTGGACTCGTCATCAAAAGCCACGGTTCGGCCGAGGTCTTCGGGTTTGAGTGGGCTATCAAACGCGGGTATGATGCCGTCAAAAATGGCGTGCTCGAACGCCTGGTGCGCGCGATGGAAGAGAACGCACCGGAGAACGCGCCGGCCGCGCGGGAGGCCGATGCGAATGCCTCTCCGCCCGATGCGCCGGTTGCGTCCGGTGGCGAAGGTGCGCCTAGTGCCGCTGTCGCGAGTCCGGCGAATCCGCAGCCCGCTTCATCGCCTAACGCTTCATCGCCCAACTCGCAGCCGAACCCGCCGGACGAGTCCGGTACTGCGCTACATTCGAAGGCATAATGGCTCAATCCAACCTTTACTCTCGCGTGCTGGGCACGGGCAGCTATCTGCCGGCCGAGCGCGTCACGAATCGGGACTTGGCGGATCGTCTCGCGAAGCAGGGCGTCGAGACAAGCGACGAATGGATCGTCGCGCGCACCGGCATTCACGCGCGCCACTTCGCAGCGCCCAATCAAACGACCAGCGATCTCGCGCTCGTCGCCTCGCAGAAGGCGATCGAGGCCGCAGGCATCGATCCGCAGTCGATCGATCTGATCATCGTCGCGACTTCCACGCCGGACTTCGTGTTCCCGAGCACGGCCTGCCTGCTGCAGAACAAGCTGGGTATCAAGAACAACGGCGCGGCGTTCGACGTGCAGGCCGTGTGCTCCGGCTTCGCATATGGCGTCGCTACCGCGGACAGCTTCATTCGCAGCGGGATGAACCGCACGGCGCTCATCGTCGGCGCGGAAACGTTCTCGCGCATCCTCGATTTCAACGACCGCACCACTTGCGTGCTGTTCGGCGACGGCGCGGGCGCGGTCATCCTGCAGGCGTCCGAGGAACCGGGCGTGCTCTCGAGCGCGTTGCACGCGGACGGCAGCTATGCCGACATTCTTTGTACGCCGGGCAATGTGAACGGCGGCGTGGTGGAAGGCCGTGCGTTCCTGCACATGGATGGCCAGGCAGTGTTCAAGCTCGCGGTCAACGTGCTGGAAAAAGTCGCGCTCGAAGCGCTCGACAAGGCGAAGCTTACGCCGCAAGACATCGACTGGCTGATTCCCCATCAGGCCAATATCCGCATCATGCAGAGCACGGCCCGCAAGCTGCATCTGCCGCCCGAGCGCATGGTCGTGACGGTCGGCGAGCACGGCAATACGTCGGCGGCGTCGATTCCGCTCGCGCTCGACGTCGTAGTGCGCGACGGCCGCATCAAGCGCGGCGACAACGTGCTGATCGAAGGCGTGGGCGGCGGTTTCACGTGGGGCGCGTCGGTCATCCGCTACTGATCTGCTGATCGGTTCATCGATTCCCTCACCCTATTCGCAACTGATCCCGTCGCCACGATAAACGCCAGCGCGCCGCACGGGCGCGCGGCGCGCGTGCAGTCTCCGGCGACATCGCGGGTCATTCCAATCAACGAGGACGATATGAAATTTGCGTTCGTTTTCCCCGGACAGGGCTCGCAGTCGATCGGCATGCTGAATGCATTCGCCGACCACGACATCGTGCGCGAGATCGTTCAGCAGGCTTCCGACTCGCTCGGTCAGGATCTCGGCAAGCTGATCGCCGAAGGTCCGGCAGAAGAGCTGAATCTGACGACGAACACGCAGCCCGTCATGCTGACGGCGGCGTACGCGATCTACCGCTTGTGGGAAAAGGAAAGCGGCCTGAAGCCTGCGATCGTCGCGGGCCACAGCCTCGGCGAATACACCGCGCTCGTCGCGGCAGGCGCGCTCGCGTTCGCGGACGCCGTGCCGCTCGTGCGCTTCCGCGCGCAGGCCATGCAAGGCGCCGTGCCGGTGGGCGAAGGCGGCATGGCCGCGATTCTCGGCCTCGACGACGACACCGTGCGCGCAGTCTGCGCGGAGGCATCTTCGGCGGGTGTCGTCGAGGCGGTGAACTTCAATGCGCCGGCGCAGGTGGTGATCGCCGGCTCTAAGGCCGCTGTCGAAAAAGCCTGCGAAGTGGCCAAGGCGAAGGGGGCGAAGCGTGCGCTGCCGCTGCCGGTGTCGGCGCCGTTCCATTCGTCGCTGCTCAAGCCCGCGTCGGAACAGTTGTGCGACTATCTCGCCCGTGTCGAGATCCAGGCGCCGCAGATTCCGCTGATCAATAACGTCGATGTCGCGATCGTCTCGGATCCCGCCGCTATCAAGGATGCGCTCGTGCGCCAGGCAGCCGGTCCGGTGCGCTGGGTCGAGTGCGTGCAGGCGATGGCGAAGGACGGCGTCACGCACGTCATCGAATGCGGTCCGGGCAAGGTCCTCGCGGGCCTGACGAAGCGCATCGACGGCAATCTCGTCGGCGGCGCGGTCTTCGATCCGGCCTCGCTCGAGGAAACGCGCAAGCTGATAGCTGCGTGACCGTTGGATTAGGGAACGACAAATGAATCTGGAAAACCAAGTAGCAATCGTCACGGGCGCGTCGCGCGGCATCGGACGCGCGATCGCGCTCGAGCTCGCGAAGCAGGGCGCGACGGTCATCGGCACGGCGACGAGCGAGAGCGGCGCGGCCGGCATCACGGAAGCGCTTCAGCAGGCGGGCAGCAAGGGCCGCGGCGCCGTGCTGAACGTGAACGACGCGGCCGCGGCCGACGCGTTCATCGATGCGACCGTCAAGGAGTTCGGCGGCCTGAACGTGCTCGTGAACAACGCGGGCATCACGAAGGACCAGCTCGCGATGCGCATGAAGGACGACGAATTCGACGCCGTCATCGACACCAATCTGCGCGCTGTATTCCGCCTGTCGCGCGCCGTCCTGCGCCCGATGATGAAGACGCGCGGCGGCCGCATCATCAACATCACGTCGGTGGTCGGATCATCGGGCAATCCCGGCCAGGCGAACTACGCGGCGGCGAAGGCCGGCGTCGCGGGCATGACGCGCGCGCTCGCGCGGGAAATCGGCAGCCGCGGCATCACCGTGAACTGCATCGCACCGGGTTTCATCGACACGGACATGACCAAGGTTTTGCCCGAAGAGCAGCGCACCGCACTCACCGCGCAGATACCACTTGGCCGACTGGGCAGCCCCGAAGATATCGCGCATGCTGTGGCGTTCCTGGCATCGCCGTTCGCCGGTTACATCACCGGCACGACGCTGCATGTGAACGGCGGCATGTACATGTAACGCGTAATAGGCATTTCGCCGTTTTTCGCTTAATATCCGCGCCGGACGGGCGCGCAAAATGCTCGACGCGGCATCGTGCGCACCGTATTCGCGCGGCGGCAAGGAATCATCGCGACGCCCCGGCAGCGTTCTTCCTGAAGCGCACCGGCCGGCGGAGCATGGAACTGACGCGCCGTATTTTGCGGGTCCAAACCTGATAAAATGCGCGCACTCGTATTTTTGAACTTTTTTCCCCTCGGAGGGCTGCATGGACAACATCGAACAGCGCGTGAAGAAGATCGTCGCCGAACAACTGGGCGTGGCGGAAGCCGAAATCAAGAACGAGGCTTCGTTCGTGAACGATCTGGGCGCTGACTCGCTCGATACCGTCGAACTCGTGATGGCGCTCGAAGATGAATTCGGCATGGAAATTCCCGACGAAGAGGCCGAAAAGATCACGACGGTTCAGCAAGCGATCGACTACGCTCGCGCGAACGTCAAGACTTAACGCCGGACGCGCCAGCGACACATCGCTCCCGAGCGTTGATGAAGCGTCGCTGCAAGGACCGCGCTGTTGACCGATATCACAGCCACAGGGCACACAGGGCGGTTTCCTGTGGCCGCTGTGGCTTTTGTTTTTCGTCATTCTATGGATAAGGGGTTACCGTGAACCGTCGTCGAGTTGTTGTTACAGGCCTGGGGCTCGTGTCGCCTGTCGGCAATACCGTTGCCGACGGCTGGGCCAACCTGGTCGCAGGCAAGTCGGGCATCGCCAATATCACGAAGTTCGACGCCACGAACTTCTCCACGCGTTTCGCGGGGGAAGTGAAGGGCTTCAACATCGAGGAGTACATGCCCGCCAAGGAAGCGCGTCATATGGATACATTCATCCATTACGGCTTCGCGGCGGGCGTTCAGGCCATGCAGGACAGTGGCCTCGAGATCACCGATGAAAACGCGGAGCGCGTGGGCGTCGTGGTTGGTTCGGGCATCGGCGGGCTGCCGATGATCGAAGTCACGCAGACCGAACTGCTGAACCGCGGTCCGCGCCGCATCTCGCCGTTCTTCGTGCCGGCATCGATCATCAACATGATCTCGGGCCATTTGTCGATCCGCTTCGGCCTCAAGGGCCCGAACCTGTCGATGGTCACGGCCTGTACCACCGGCCTGCACTGCATCGGCGAGGCCTCGCGCCTGATCGAATACGGTGACGCCGACGTGATGGTCGCGGGCGGCGCGGAAGCGACCGTCTCTCCGCTCGGCATCGGCGGCTTCGCGGCGGCGCACGCGCTTTCGCAGCGCAACGACGATCCGGCCACGGCCAGCCGTCCGTGGGACACCGACCGCGACGGCTTCGTGCTCGGCGAAGGCGCGGGCGTGATGGTGCTCGAAGAGTACGAGCATGCGAAGAAGCGTGGCGCGAAGATCTACGCTGAAGTGCTCGGCTACGGCATGAGCGGCGACGCCTTCCACATGACCGCACCGCCGGAAGACGGCGACGGCGGACGCCGCGCGATGGTCAACGCGATGAAGAACGCGCGCGTCAACCCGGACGAAGTGAATTACGTCAACGCGCACGGCACATCCACGCCGCTCGGCGACATCGCGGAGACGATCGGCATTACGCGCGCGCTCGGCGATCAGGCGAAGAAGGTCGTCGTGAACTCCACCAAGTCGATGACGGGCCACCTCCTCGGCGGCGCGGGCGGCCTGGAGTCGGTGTTCACCGTGCTCGCCATCCACAATCAGGTGTCGCCGCCGACCATCAACATCTTCAACCAGGATCCGAAGTGCGACCTGGACCACTGCGCGAACACGGCGCGGGAAATGAAGATCGACGTGGCGGTGAAGAACTCGTTCGGCTTCGGCGGCACGAACGGCTCACTCGTCTTCAAGCGCCACTGAGCACGGCGCGCTCGTCATCATGGGGATCGACATGACGGGCGCGCGCGTGGATCGGCCGCATCGGGAAACCGGCTTCACGCCGGGCGTCGCGATGCGGCCATCGCGTTTCTTGCGGACCGCGCTGCTCGGATTCGTGAGCGTAGCGGTCGGCTCGGTGTTCCAGTGCATGTTCGCGCATACGGAACACGCCGGACACGCGGCGGTGGCATGTGCAGCGACGCTCGCGGCACTCGGGCTCGCGTCGGGCACTCGGGCTCGCGTCGTATCGATGGATGCGGGTTCAGCCGACGGTCATCGGCCTGCATTCGAGCGGCCTCACGCTCTGGAGCCGAACCGGCGACATGCGGCACACGCGCATCGCGGGATGCGCGCAGTGGAGCGGCTGGTTGCTTGCGCTGACGCTTTTCGGCGCCCGCGGGCGCCGCGAAACGCTCCTCGTCGCGGCCGATTCCGTGGACGCCGACACCTTCCGCCAGCTTGCCGTCCAGGCCTGTCGCGCGGCCGCTTCTCACCTGTAACGACTGTAACGGCTCATGAGTGTTCCAGTTGCCTTACAGGCGGGAACGCTACAATAGCCCTCCGCGCAACACCCCCAAGTTAAACGGATTTCCCAGGTGAGTGAAAAAGAAATCGACCAATTGCTGGTCGAGCGTGTCCAGAAGGGTGACAAGGCCGCGTTTGAACTGCTGGTCGCCAAATACCACCGCAAGATCATTCGACTGATCTCGCGCCTCGTGCGCGACCCCGCCGAGGTCGAGGACGTCGCTCAGGACGCGTTCATCAAAGCATATCGCGCGCTGCCGCAATTTCGGGGCGAATCGGCGTTCTATACATGGCTGTACCGGATTGCCGTCAACACGGCAAAGAATTACCTTGCGACGCAGGGCCGCCGCGCTCCCACTTCTACCGAAGCCGATGCAGAAGAAGCGGAAACTTTCTCCGACGCCGACCAACTAAGAGATATCAACACGCCCGAGTCGATGTTGATGAGCAAGCAGATTGCTCAGACGGTCAACGCCGCAATGGCATTGCTGCCGGAGGAACTGCGCACCGCCATCACGCTTCGGGAAATTGAAGGACTGAGTTACGAGGAAATCGCGGAAATGATGGATTGCCCCATCGGCACCGTCAGATCAAGAATTTTCCGTGCTCGCGAAGCCATTGCGGCAAAATTACGTCCATTGTTGGACACTCTCGAAGGCAAACGCTGGTAGTCGGCAGACCACGGGGCAAGGACGCGATATCTGGCAGTTGGTGTCACTACGGGGTGGGGTCAAAGATGGGGCGCATCATGGGGTCGGTCTCGATGCAGAATCAGACACAAGCGGGTTCGCGCGGCGAGCGCATGTCGGCATTCGTCGACGGTGAATCGCTCGACGAGATTGGCAGCATCGGCCAGTTCCTCGCGGAACTGAAAAACGACGAGCGCGCGGCGTGGTCGGACTATCACCTGATCGGTGACGCACTGCGCTCCGACGATCTTGCGGTCAGCCCAGCGCGCAGTGGCGCGTTCATGGCCGTATTCTCCAAACGTTTCGAGGCTGAAGCGCACGTGCTCGCGCCTGCGGCGGCGAAGGCGCGTGGCGGAATGCTGAGCCGGCGCGTGATGCCCGCTTTCGCGGTGGCGGCGGCAGCAGCGACATTGACCTGGATCGTGGTGCCGCAGCTGCAAGGCGTGGACAGCCGCCCCGGTGCGCAGGTGGCGAGCGTCGCACAGGCTGATTCGGTACAGCGCGTGGCGCTCGCGTCGGTGCCGGCGGCGACCACCCGCACGCCGATCGTCGAAGCGAACATCATCCGCGACGCCGATCTCGACCAATACCTCGAAGCGCATCAGCAGTTTTCCCAACAGCCTGTGATGCCCGGCTCCATGCCCTTGATTCGCGCGGCCGCTACATCGCAGGGTCAATAATTTGATACTGAGTGTGTGGTTGAATAAAACGAACTACTGGGGACGGCTGCCGGCATTGATGCTCTGCGCAGCCGCGTTGTTGACGGCGGCATCGGGCGTATTCGCCCAGGGAGACGATCCCGCCGCTGCACGCAAGACAGCCGCCACTCTGCTCAACCGCATTCACGAAGCGGCCCAGCAGCAGAACTACGAGGGCACGTTCGTCTATCAGCGTGGCACCACGGTCCAGTCCTCGCGCATCACGCATGTCGCCGCGCGCGGCGACGGCAAATACGAATCGCTCGAAAGCCTGGACGGCGCGCCACGCAAGATGCTGCGCCACGACGACGACATGTTCACGTTCGTCCCCGAGCGGCATCTGCTGGTGGTCGAGCATCGGCAGAACCGGGATTCGTTCCCGGCATTGCTCGCCACGACGGGCGATCAGGTATTGTCCGTCTACGAGCCGAAGCTGCTGGGCACCGACCGCGTCGCGGGCGTGGAGAGCCAGGTGATCGAGCTCGATCCCAAAGATTCGTACCGATTCGCCTACAAGCTGTGGGCCGACGCTAAAACCGGCCTGCTGCTGCGCGCGCAGACGCTCGATGCGGACGGCCAGGTGCTCGAGCAACTCTCGTTCTCGCAGGTGCGCCTCGGCGGGCCGATCGACAAGACGCCGATCGACAATTGCATCCGCAGCACGTCGGGCTGGACCATCGTCCGGCCGCCGGTGCAGCCGGTGGACATGGAAGCGCAGGGCTGGCAGCTGACGCCGAACATCGCGGGTTTTCGCAAGATTCGCGAATTGCGCCGTCCGATGCAGTCGAGCCAGCAGGGCGAGCCGCCGATTCCAGTCGATCAGGCCGTGTTTTCGGATGGTCTCGCGACGATCTCCGTGTTCGTCGAGCCAGTGGAAAAGAATACGCGCAAGGAAGGGGCGGGAAACAGCGGCGCCACGCACGTACTGGTGAAGCGGCGCGGGGATTTCTGGATTACCTTGCTGGGTGAAGTGCCGCAAGCCACATTGCAGCAATTTGCCTCTACCATAGAATACAAGGCTTCCAAGTAATCCCGTTTCCGGCCTCCAATATGAGTATGAGCAACTTCTCGCTGCGCAAGTTCATCGTGGCCGCGGCGCTCGCCGTGTGCCTGCCGTTCGTCTCGCAAACTGTGGCGGCGGTGCCCACGGTGAGCCTGCCGGACTTCACGACGCTCGTCGACAAGGTGGGGCCCTCGGTCGTGAACATTCGCACGACCTCGCGAGTCGGTTCTGGCAGCGAGTTGCGCAGCCTCCCGCCCGGCCTCGACGACGGCGACATGTCCGAGTTCTTCCGCCGCTTCTTCGGTATTCCGATGCCCGGCCAGCTGCCTCGCGGTGGCGGAGGAGGCGGCGGAGGCGGCGGCAACAATGGCGGTGGCGGCGGCGACCAGGGCAAGGGCGGCAGCCGCAGCGCGCCGGACGACAACCAAGACAACTCCGAGCAGAGCAGCGGCGTGGGTTCGGGCTTCATCCTGTCGACGGACGGCTATGTGATGACCAATGCCCACGTCGTGGACGATGCGGACACCATCTACGTCACGCTCACCGACAAGCGCGAATTCAAGGCGCGGCTCGTCGGCGTCGACGAGCGCACGGACGGGGCCGTGGTGAAGATCAGCGCGACCAACCTGCCGGCGATCACCATCGGCAATTCGAACAAGGTGCGCGTCGGCGAATGGGTGCTCGCGATCGGCTCGCCGTTCGGCCTCGACAACACCGTGACCGCGGGCATCGTCAGCGCGAAGGGCCGCGATACGGGCGATTACCTGCCGTTCATCCAGACCGATGTCGCGGTAAATCCCGGCAACTCGGGTGGACCGCTCATCAACATGGCGGGCGAGGTAATCGGCATCAATTCGCAGATCTACAGCCGCACGGGCGGTTTCATGGGCATTTCGTTCGCGATTCCGATCGACGAAGCCATGCGCGTGGCCGATCAGCTGAAGACCTCGGGCAAGGTGGTACGCGGGCGTATCGCGGTGGCGATCGGCGAGGTGACGAAGGACGTCGCCGATTCGCTCGGGTTGCCGAAGGCGCAGGGCGCGCTCGTGTCGAGCGTCGAGTCTGGCGGTCCGGCTGACAAGGCGGGCGTGCAGCCGGGGGACATCATCGTGAGGTTCAACGGCCAGAACGTCGATACGGCGACGGATCTGCCTCGCATGGTGGGCGACACCAAGCCGAGCACGAAGACCACGCTCACGATCTGGCGCAAGGGCCAGACGCGCGATCGGCCGATCACCGTCGCCGAAATGCTGCCGGACAAGGTCGCGAAGACCGAGCAGAAGAAGACGCCGCAGCCCAAGGAGCGCGCGAGCAATTCGCTCGGCCTGGCCGTCAGCGACATTCCGGCCGACCAGAAGAAGGCGCTGAAGCTCACGAGCGGCGTGCAGGTGGACGCGGTCGAAGGTCCCGCGGCGCGCGCGGGCTTCCAGAAGGGCGACATCATCATGCGCGTCGGCGACACGGACATCACGAGCGCGAAGCAGTTCGAGGCGGTCGCGCAGAATCTCGATGCCAGCAAGATGGTCGCGATCCTCGTGCGCCGCGGCGACAACACGCAGTTCGTGCCGCTGCGCCCGCGCGTGCCGGCACAGAAGTAAGGGCGCGATGACCTCGAAACCGGGCGCGGCTTTCGTCCTCTACGGGCGCGCCTGGTGTCATCTGTGCGAGGACATGGGGTCGAGCTGGAGCCGATCGCCGCGCGGCACGGCGTGGCGATCGAATGGATCGATATCGACGAAGACCCGGCGCTCGAGGCGCATTACAACGAGCTTGTGCTCGTGCTGACGCTGGACGGCGTGGAGCTATGCCGTTACTGGCTCGCCGCGCGCGCCGTTCTCGCCGCGTTGGAAGTCCATCGGCCGTGAAGCGCCGCTTCCGCCCACCGAGCGGCGAAAACCGACGGGGCAAACCCGTTTTCAGCTAAAATGCAGAAGTTTTCCCCAAATTTTCAAGGCGTGCTCCGCGTTGGTGAGGGCGCGCCTTTTCGCTTTTTCTGGCTTGCGGCACTGAATGGATCATATTCGTAACTTCTCGATCATTGCGCACATCGACCACGGAAAGTCGACGTTCGCCGACCGCATCATCCAGTTGTGCGGCGGCCTGTCTGACCGGGAGATGGAAGCGCAGGTGCTCGATTCGATGGACCTGGAGCGCGAGCGCGGCATCACGATCAAGGCCCAGACGGCGGCGCTGACCTACAAGGCGCGCGACGGCCGGGTCTACAACCTGAACCTGATCGACACGCCGGGGCACGTCGACTTCTCCTACGAAGTCAGCCGCTCGCTGTCCGCATGCGAGGGCGCGCTGCTCGTCGTCGACGCGAGCCAGGGCGTCGAGGCGCAGACGGTTGCGAACTGCTACACGGCCATCGAACTGGGCGTCGAAGTCGTGCCGGTGCTCAACAAGATCGACCTGCCGGCGGCGAATCCCGAAAACGCGATCGCCGAAATCGAAGACGTAATCGGCATCGACGCGACCGACGCCGTGCATTGCAGCGCGAAGACGGGCCTGGGCGTCGAGGACGTGCTCGAATCGCTGATCGCGAAAGTGCCGCCGCCCAAGGGCGATCCGGACGTGCCGCTGCAGGCGCTCATCATCGATTCGTGGTTCGACAACTATGTCGGCGTCGTGATGCTCGTGCGCATCGTCAACGGCACGCTGAAGCCGAAGGACAAGATCAAGATGATGGCGACCGGCGCGCAATACTCGGTCGAGCACGTCGGCGTCTTCGCGCCGAAGTCGACGAACCTGTCGGAATTGTCCGCGGGGCAGGTGGGCTTCGTGATTGCCGGCATCAAGGAACTGACGGCCGCGAAAGTCGGCGACACCGTCACCGTCGCGAACCGTTCGGCCACGGAGCCGCTGCCGGGTTTCAAGGAAGTGAAGCCGCAGGTGTTCGCGGGTCTGTATCCCGTCGAAGCGAACCAGTACGACGCGCTGCGCGAATCGCTGGAAAAGCTCAAGCTCAACGACGCGTCGCTGCAGTTCGAGCCGGAAGTGTCGCAAGCGCTGGGTTTCGGCTTCCGTTGCGGTTTCCTCGGGCTTCTGCACATGGAAATCGTGCAGGAACGTCTCGAGCGCGAGTTCGACATGGACCTCATCACCACCGCGCCGACGGTGATCTACGAGGTCGTGCAGCGCGACGGCACCACCATCATGGTGGAGAACCCCGCGAAGATGCCGGAGCCGTCGAAGATCGAGGAAGTGCGCGAGCCGATCGTCACGGTGAACCTGTACATGCCGCAGGAATATGTGGGCTCCGTCATCACACTGTGCACGGCCAAGCGCGGCTCGCAGATCAACATGCAATATCACGGCCGTCAGGTGCAGCTCACCTACGAAATCCCGATGGCGGAGATCGTGCTCGACTTCTTCGATCGCCTGAAGTCCACTTCGCGCGGCTATGCGTCGATGGACTACGAGTTCAAGGAATATCGCGCGGCCGACGTGGTCAAGGTGGATATGCTCATCAACGGCGACAAGATCGATGCGCTGTCGGTCATCGTGCACCGTTCGCAGAGCCAGCATCGCGGCCGTGAAGTGGCGTCGAAGATGCGGGAGCTGATTCCGCGCCAGATGTACGACGTGGCGATTCAGGCGACCATCGGCTCGAACATCATCGCGCGCGAAAACATCAAGGCGCTGCGCAAGAACGTGCTCGCGAAATGCTACGGCGGCGACATCACGCGCAAGAAGAAGCTGCTCGAAAAGCAGAAGGCCGGCAAGAAGCGCATGAAGCAGGTCGGCTCGGTCGAGATCCCGCAAGAGGCTTTCCTCGCGATTCTGCGTGTGGACGAATGACGCTGCCGTCATCCCGCACGTCGGGCTCGCCGCGAGCCAAACAACGATAACAACCGGAAGCGATTGATGAATTTCGCACTGATTCTTTTGATTCTCGTCGTCCTGACGGGTATTGCCTGGGTCCTCGACAAACTGGTGTTCCTGCCGCAACGGCGCCGCGCCGCGGAAGCAGCGGTGGCCGAGTTCGACCGCCAGCAGGCGCGCGTGGGCGAGCGCTTCGCCGACGAGAACGCCGACCAGACCCGCGCGCGTCTGCGCGAAGACAAGCTGCGTCAGCCGTGGTGGCTCGAATATACGGCGAGCTTCTTCCCGGTGATTCTCGCGGTGTTCGTGGTGCGCTCGTTCATCATCGAGCCGTTCAAGATTCCGTCCGGCTCGATGGTCCCGACACTGCTCGTCGGCGACTTCATCCTCGTCAACAAGTACGACTACGGCCTGCGCCTGCCGATCACCAACACGAAGATGACGGAAGGCCGTCCCCTGCAGCGAGGCGACGTGGTCGTGTTCCGCTATCCGAAGGACGAGTCGGTCGACTACATCAAGCGTGTCATCGGCCTGCCGGGCGACACCGTCGCCTACGAGGACAAGAAGCTCACGATCAACGGCAAGCCCGTGCCCGAAACGGCGCAGCCCGATTATTTCGACGACGAGCGCATCGGCTACGCGAAGCAGTTCACCGAAGACCTCGACGGCCGCAAGAACAACATCCTCAACAATCCGCAAGTGCCGCCTTTCGTCGTCGGCGCGGACGATTTCACGTTCCGTGACAACTGCAACTACAACGCGCAGGGCGTCACGTGCAAGGTGCCGCCGGGCCACTACTTCATGATGGGCGACAACCGTGACAACAGCGCGGACAGCCGCTACTGGGGTTTCGTGCCGGACAAGAACATCGTGGGTCGTGCGTTCTTCATCTGGATGAACTTCAGCAATCTGAAGCGCATCGGCTCGTTCCAGTGACGAGCAGCGCGCCGGCTCGTCACGCTCCGACAGCCGGCGTTCCCGATCATCAAGACAAGCTTCGAAACGGCGTGAAGAAGCGCGGCTAACACCGTCTCGGCACGCGTTTTCCGGCGATGGCTGGCGGAATCGTCCGTCCGCGCGCCCGCGTTATACTCTCTCCATGCCATCTTCTCCGTTGGAAAGCCGGCTGCGGTACGAATTTCGCAATGCGGAATTGCTGCGCCAGGCGATGACCCACCGCAGTCACAGCGCCACGCACAATGAACGGCTCGAGTTTCTCGGCGATTCCGTTCTAAATTGCGTGATGGCCGCGCTTTTGTTCCAACGATTCGGAAAACTCGACGAAGGCGACCTGTCCCGCGTGCGCGCGAATCTGGTCAAGCAGCAGTCGCTTTACGAAATCGCGCAGGCGCTCAATGTGTCCGAAGGTTTGAGGCTCGGGGAGGGCGAATTGCGCAACGGCGGGTTCCGCCGTCCATCGATTCTCGCCGACACGCTCGAAGCCATCTTCGGCGCCATCTTCCTCGACGGCGGGTTCGACGCCGCGTTCACTGTCATCAAGCGGCTCTACACGCCGGTGCTGGATCATATCGATCCGCGCACCATTGGCAAGGACGCCAAGACGCTGCTGCAGGAATATCTGCAAGGCCACAAGATCGCGCTGCCGACTTACACCGTCGTCGCGACGCACGGCGCCGCACATAACCAGCAATTCGAGGTCGAATGCACGGTCCCGAAGCTCGACGTCAAGGTATCGGGCTCCGGCGCGAGCCGCCGTGCCGCCGAACAGGCCGCAGCGAAGAAGGCGCTCGACGAGGTCATGGCCGCCGCGCCGACGCTCGGCGTGAAACCGAAGCGCAAGGGCGCGCGTTCGGCGAAGCAGGCCGGGCAGGAAGTCGTGCCCGGTGTCACAGGCATCCAGGTAACGCTCGATCTGCGCTCGCCCGATCGGCGAGAGCGTCATCACGGGCCGCACGGCGTGCAGCATCCAGTCGAAGAGCGCCCGGCCACGACGCCGCTCGCCGTGATTCGGGCGACGCATGTCGAGCCGACGGTAGGCGCCTATGCGGCCGCCGACAAGCCTGAACGCGCCGTCATCCACAAGCCGGAGAAAGCGCCAAAAAGCGAACCGGCGCAGGCCGCAGAGCGCGGCGGGAATGCTGCCGCCGCAGCGGTGAAGCCGGCGCCTTCCGGCGGCCACGACGACCTTGCGTCCGGCACGGAAACCCGCAGCGGGGCGAGCCCGGACGCGCCCGCAGGCCGCGTCGTGCGCGCCGCCGACGCCGGTCACTGACGCGCGCCGAAGCCCATCTCGCACCCGCGCGCCCCAACGAAACCTCGCCGCACACATCTATGAACGCTCCTACTTTTTCCGGTTTCCGCTGCGGCATGGTCGCGATCGTCGGCAGGCCGAATGTCGGCAAGTCGACGCTCATGAACGCGCTCGTCGGCCAGAAGGTGAGCATCACGTCGCGCAAGGCGCAGACGACGCGCCACTGCATCACCGGCATCAATACGATCGACGATACGCAGTACATCTTCGTCGACACGCCCGGCTTCCAGACTCGCCACAGCGGCGCGCTTAATCGCTCGCTGAACCGCGCGGTGAGCTCGACGCTGATGTCCGTCGATGCCATTCTGTTCGTGATCGAAGCCGGCCGCTTCGGCCCCGACGATCAGAAGGTGCTCGATCTGATACCGACCGGCACGCCGACGCTGCTCATCGCCAACAAGCTCGATCGCGTGGGCGACAAGGACTCGCTCTTTCCGTTCATGCAGCAGATGTCCGCCCTGCGCGATTTTCGTGAGATCGTGCCGCTGTCGGCGAAGAACCCGGATGACATCAAGCGCCTGCTGCAAATCGTCAGGCCGTATCTGCCGGAAGGCGAGCCGATCTACGGCGAGGACGATCTGACCGATCGCAGCGAACGTTTCCTCGCGGCCGAAATCCTGCGCGAGAAAGTGTTCCGCTGGACCAGTGACGAACTGCCGTACACGAGCACCGTGCTCATCGACAAGTTCGAGACCGAAGGCAGGCTGCGCCGCGTCTTCGCGACGATCCTCGTCGACCGCGACGGCCACAAGGCGATGATCATCGGCCAGAAGGGCGCGAAGCTTAAGCAGATCAGCACCGAGGCGCGCCTCGACATGGAGAAGTTCTTCGACGGCCCCGTGTATCTCGAAACCTTCGTCAAGGTGAAGAGCGGCTGGGCCGACAACGAAGCGGGCCTGCGCGCATACGGCTACGAATGAGGCACGGACCGCACTCATGGACGACGGCACGAACGACGCGCGGATGATCCCCCCCGCCGACGATCGTCCCGATGACGATTTCGAGGCGAGCGAGCGTCCTGCGGCGCGCGTCGCGAAGAAGCGCGCGCGAGCGGCGGCGCCGTCCGCCAGCGAAGGCGCGGCGACGCGGCCGCGCTCCGATTTCCGTATCGCCGAGCAGCCGGGCTTCGTGCTGCACAGTTATCCGTATCGCGAGACGAGTCTCATCATCGATGTCTTCTCGCGCGACTACGGGCGCGTCGCGCTGGTCGCGAAGGGCGCCAAACGGCCGCATTCCGCGCTGCGCGGCGTGTTGCAGACGTTTCAGCCGCTCGGGCTGTCATGGTCCGGCAAGGGTGAAGTCCGCACGCTGACGAGCGCCGAATGGGTCGGCGGCATGCTGCCTCTGACCGGCGACGCGCTGCTTTGCGGCTTCTACGTCAACGAGCTGCTCGTGAAGTTCTGCGCGCGCGAGGACGCGCATCCGGCGCTCTTCAATCACTATGTCCTAACGCTTTCGCGCCTAGCGCACGATGAGCCCGCCGTGCAGGTGCTGCGCTCGTTCGAGCGCGTGCTGCTGCGCGAAACCGGCTACGCGATGAACCTGATGCGCACCGTCACGCGCCAGCAGGTCGTGCCCGAAGGCCGCTACGTCTTCGATCCCGACCGCGGCGTGCGCGACGCCTCCGACGATCTCGCAGCGCAATGGCCGGTGATCTCGGGCCAGACGCTCATCGACATGGAGCGGGACGATTACACTAGCTCGCAGACCGCCGCGCAAAGCAAGACGCTGATGCGCTTCCTGCTGAATCATTACCTGGGCGGCACGCCGCTCGCTACCCGTCAGATACTGATCGACCTGCAAAAACTATGAGCTTCTTTCTCTCATCGCCTGCGAGCGTGATCGATCTGGGCGTGAACATCGATCACGTCGCCACGTTGCGCAACGCGCGCGGCACGTCGTATCCCGATCCGATTCGCGCGGCGCTCGCCGCCGAGGAAGCGGGCGCCGACGCCATCACACTGCATCTGCGTGAGGACCGGCGCCATATCGTCGATGCCGATGTGCGCACGCTGCGTCCGCTCCTCAAGACCCGCATGAACCTGGAATGCGCCGTGATGCGGGAGATGCTCGACATCGCCTGTGAGATCGAGCCGCACGATGTCTGCCTCGTGCCGGAAAAACGCCAGGAAGTGACGACGGAAGGCGGCCTCGATGTCGCGGGTCAGTTCGAAGAAGTGAAGGCCGCATGCAAGCAGCTCGCCGATGTGGGCGTGCGCGTGTCGCTGTTCACCGATCCGGACGAGACGCAGATTCGCGCCGCGCAGGAAGCGGGCGCGCCCGTCATCGAACTGCATACGGGCCGCTATGCCGAAGCGCACGAGGAAACCGAGCAGCGGCGCGAGTTCGAGCGCGTCGCGGCGAGCGTCGATTTCGGCAACTCGCTCGGCCTCAAGGTCAATGCGGGCCACGGCCTGCACTACACCAACGTGCAGGCGATCGCGGCGCTGCCGGGCATCGTCGAACTGAACATCGGGCATGCGATCGTCGCGCATTCGATCTTCGCCGGCTGGGACAACGCCGTGCGCGAGATGAAGGCGATCATGGTCGCCTCGCGCCTCGCCGCGAACAACGCGCGCTGACTGGGCGGGCCATGGCCATCTACGGAATCGGCACGGACCTCGTGCAGGTGAGCCGCGTCGCGGCGGTGATGGAGCGCACCAAGGGCCGCTTCGCCGAAAAGGTGCTCGGGCCGGACGAGTTGCGCGTCTATCACGCGCGGCGCGCGCGTTCGGAAGTGCGCGGCCTCGCGTTTCTCGCGACGCGCTTTTCCGCGAAAGAAGCTTTTTCGAAAGCGATCGACCTCGGCATGCGCTGGCCGATGACCTGGCGCGCGCTGCAGACGCTCAACGAGCCGAGCGGCAAGCCGGTATGCGTCGCGTCGGGCGAACTCGCCGAATGGCTCGCGCAACGCCATATCATCTCGCAGGTCACCGTGAGCGACGAGCGCGACTATGCGGTGTCGTTCGTGATCGCGGAAGTGCCTGATAAGGTTTGACTTCAATCCAATCAACGCAAAAGCCCATTGAACCCGATGAAACGCACTCCTGGCCCCGTCATGTTCGACGTCGCCGGCACGACGCTCACCGACGCGGATATCGAGCGCCTCACGCATCCGATGGCGGGCGGCATCATTCTTTTCGCGCGCCATTTCAAGGACCGCGCGCAGCTCGTCGCGCTGACGGATGCGATTCGCGCGGTGCGGGACGACATCCTGATCGCCGTCGATCACGAAGGCGGGCGCGTGCAGCGTTTCCGCACCGACGGCTTCACGGTGCTGCCCGCGCCGGGCAGGCTGGGCGAGCTGTGGGACCGCGACGTCCTCGCCGCGACCAAGGCCGCGACGGCGTTCGGCTATGTGCTGGCGGCGGAGCTGCGGGCGTGCGGCATCGACATGAGCTTCACGCCCGTGCTCGATCTGGACTACGGGCAGTCGAAAGTGATCGGCGATCGCGCGCTGCACGGCGATCCGCGCGTCGTGACGATGCTGGCGAAGAGCCTGAATTACGGTCTCGCGCTTGCGGGCATGGCGAATTGCGGCAAGCACTTTCCAGGACACGGTTTTGCGGAGGCGGATTCGCACGTGGCGCTGCCGACCGACGACCGCACGCTCGACGAAATCCTCGCCGCCGACGTGCGCCCCTACGACTGGCTCGGCATGTCGGTGGCATCGGTGATTCCGGCGCACGTCATCTATTCGAAGGTCGACGACAAGCCCGCCTGTCACTGTGCGGCACTATGGAGCCATTTCGAGGGCGGCATAAAGGCGCCACCTGAGAGGCGGCGTAATGGCGCCACCCCACGTGCGGCGTAAAGGAGCCACCCGAAGGGCGGCACATAGGCGCCAGCAGCATCGGGGCTAGAACGCGATTCGAATTTTCCAAGTCGGGACGCTCCGTTCTATTTGAACGGAGCGTCCATGGCCAACAGGAGGTTCGAGTTGTTCGAGTACCGCCAAGTCCTTGTCCGTATGCGGCAAGGCGATT
>LFJH01000053.1 GCA_001189335.2 Candidatus Paraburkholderia schumanniana | reverse complement strand
CCCGCACCTTGATCCGCGGCCATCGCGAGCGTCTGCTGCTTCATTGTCTTTTGCCTTTCTCGTTGCTTGTGCGCTCTATAACGCTTGACGCGCACAAGCGGTGGACTTAATCAGCATTGCCTTAAGCGCTTATTCGATTTTGACGCCATAGCGAACATGCTATGTGCGGCATAGGCGCGCCGCCCGAATCGCCCCAATCCGTCCTCACGCGAAATCCGCGTCTCTCGGCGCGGTCGGCAGCGCGCTGATGCGCTTCACTTCCGCGCCCTCGAGCCAGTTCGGCGAGCGCGCGACATAAAGGACCATCGGCAGCGTGTCCTCGCCCCAGAAGATCTGCTCGTTGACGAGAAACGTCGGCACGCCGAACACGCCCATCGCGACGGCGCGGTCGTTGTTGTCGCGCAGTTTCGCCTTGATGTCTTCGTCTTCCACGCGCGTCACGGCCTCCGGCATGCCGACATGCTCGCACAGCGCGCGAAAGCCTTCCGGCGTCGCGGGATCGTGCCCCTCGGGCCAGATGTAGCGGAAGATTGCCCGCACGCAGCCGAGCTCGCCCTTCGCCAGCACGGCCAGTCGCAGGGCCTTGCCCGGATCGAAAGGATGCACGAGCGGCATCTTGAACGGAATGCCCAGCTGCTCTGCGCGGAATAGTGCGTGCCGGTAAGTGAACACGCGCTTGGAGGGAATCGTCGCGGCGTGCGGCTGGCCCCAGCGTTCGAGCAGTTTCATCAGCTGGACGGGGACGAGCTCGAACGGCATGGCCGGCCATTTCTCGTGCTGCTCCAGCAGCAAATACGAAAACGGCGATATGAAGTCGAAGAAAAAGTACGGCTGACCGGGGCTGGTCGAATGCAAGGCATTCATGTTCGCTTCTCCCTGATTTTCCTTGGCTGCTCCGTGTCGCGGGCGCCCGGGCGTCATCTGTTGTTCGTTCTGGCGGTGCGACCGTGTCCTGCATCGGCGGATGCGGCACCGGCGCGCCGCATCGTCTCTTCCAATAGATATTATGTGCTGCGTGGTTCCGTGTCTGCCCGCGAAGCGACGCGCGATGCGCCCGTGCACGCCGCATCGCGCGCGCCGGCGTCGTGGTCGCCCGGCGCGGCGGGCGTCACCGGCGCATGCGCGAGCCGCTCCCGCACGAAACCGATGTGCTCGCGCAGCACGTAGAACTGGTCGGCGAACGCGAGCGGCATCTTCATGCGGTTGACGGCTGTCTCGATTCCGTCGATACGGTCGAGCAGGGCGTCGCGCTGCACGCTGTCCGGGCCGCTGATCGCTTCCCGCTCTATCGCAATGAGCGCGCCATACCAGCGATAGATCCGCGATTTCACGCGCCAGCGGTACAGTCCCGGCACCAGCCGCAGGCCCGGAATCAGCACCACGATGAGCGGCACCAGCACGACGAGCACGCGGTCCGCGAGACTCGCGACCCAGAAGGGCAGCGGGCGGTAAAGGAAGCTCTTGCCGGATTTGTAATATCGCTCGGCGTCGTCGCTCATGCGGAATTCGTGGACCAGCGGCGCCGGGAACTCGTTCGCCCGCTGCAGCAGATTCGCGCGGCCGTGCACTTCGCGCGCGGCTTCGATCAGCAGGTCGGAGAGCGCGGGATGCAGGCTGTCGCGCGCGACCAGCTCCGCGGTCGGCGCAATCATGTATGTGGACCGGGCGCGGCGGAAGGTTGCGGGCGAAATCGAACGCGCCCATCGGCAGCTCGATTTCGGTGAGGTACGGGAAGCGGCGCGCGTAGGCGGTCGGCCTGGGCGAAGTCCATGAAGCGGATGCCCGGCGTGCGCAGGAGCTTCGCCATCGTCGGCGGCTGCGCGGAGTCGCCCGCGAGGAACACGGCGTCGACCCGTCCAGCTTCGAGCGCCTGCGCGGCTTCGTCGCCGGCGAGCGGCAGCAGTTCGGTGTCGCCGCCCGGATCGATGCCGTTCGCCTTCAGGAGCGTGAGCGCGAGCACGCGCGAGCCGCTGCCTTCCGCGCCGCTTGCGAGCCGCTTGCCCTTCAGCTCCGACAGCCGGTTCACGATGTTCGCGCCGCGGTAGAACACGGCGAGCGGCACGTAGGACACGCTGCCGAGCGACTCCAGATCCTCATGTGTCGCGCCTGGCTTGCTCAGGCCGCCCTGCACGAAGCCGACGTCGACGTTCGATCTGGGATCTTCGAGCCGCGTGAGGTTGTCGAGCGAGCCCTGCGTCTCGAGCACGTTGAGCGTGATTCGGTTGCGTGCGAGGATCGTCTTGTATTCTTGTATTTCTGCGCGCTGTTCCAGAACGAGCTGCCCCTGGGCCCCGCCGCGATGGTCAGCGTGTTCGGCGGCGCGGGCTGGATCAGCCGCACGGCCAGATAGAGCGCGGCCGCGCAGACGAGCAGGATCGGGCCGAAGGTGAGCGCCAGATCGCGCCAGGAGATCGCGACGAAGCGGGCGACGATTCTGGGCTGCGGCTTGCGTCGCGGAGGAGTTTCCGGATCGCTGCCCGGATGGGGTCCTGAAGGCTGGGTCATCTCGTGTCTGATCGTGAAGCTTTGTGCACGCGAGCTTACCCGATCGCGGTGCGGCCACGCCTGAATGGGCGCGTCTGTGGCGGGCTGCATGGCGTGGATGGTACATGAGATCGCTCGGCGGCCGGACGGCCTCGCCGTGTGACAGTCATGTGTAGCCGCCTGCAGGCTGTTGCGTGCGCGCGGCCCGCGGGCGGCCGCGTCGTTAAATGCTTTGTGCTAATTGCCGCGCTGGGCTAAATTGACGTTCGCCGCCGCATGACAGGACCCTTGCGCGCCGCAGCCCGTAATGTGGGTCCGCGAGCCGCGCGCCACGCCACCAGGCGTGATGAAAGGGCGCGCAGCAGTACGCGCCGTGCGTCAAGACATATTCGAGCATTCGAGCCGGCGGGCTTGCCGCCCGACCAGTCGGCCACTGAATGTTTCGTTCGCCAGTCTCTCGCAGCACCGTGAGCCGCATCCGCCGGCTTGCCGCCGCCATGCCCTCGCGGCCTTCGCAGGCCTGGGTTACGCGCGTGGCCACGGGCAGCCGCTCGATGTCGTAGCCAGCCGCCGCTTGGAATGCGGTCCGGTTTAGAAGTGCAAAACGAGCGAAGTAGCAAACTGTGAGAAGTCAACAAGCGAAACAAAAGGAGAAACCATGAAAGCAGTTCATCTTCTGAAGAAGGTCCTGGGCGTGGCGGTGACGGTTGCCCTGGCCTCGAGCGCCTATGCTCAGTCGAGCGACGCGGCGGCCACGACCACCGAGTCGGCGGCACCGACCAAGGCGCAGAAATCGGCGGTCAAGAAGGAAGACCGCAAGCTCGGCTACTCCGTGCGCCACGCCCTGTCGAAGGCGCAGGGCTTCGACGTCTCCAATGGTCTACGTCCGCGCGCGCAGCGGCGCGATCACATTGACCGGCACGGTGCCGGAAAGCGGCCAGATCGCCCAGGCGGAAGAAGTGGCGAAAGGCGCGCAGGGCGTGAAATCCGTGACCAACAAGATCACGCTCGGCGGGCAAGGTGGCGGCGGGCAATAAGCCGCGCTGCGGGCTATTCGAACGGGCTCCGGCTGCAAGGCCGGAGCCCGTTGTCGTTCGTAGCGTCCGGGACTCGTGAAAGAGGCTGACAGGGAAATTCAGCAGCGACTGATCTTCGATAAGGCGCGATACTTGGGCTATCGGCCGCGCGGCGCGTACCGGGCCCGCGGGCGTGTTGGACTCATCAGGTTGCACCACTCAATCGGAACGGATGGCGGAGACACACAATGAAAAGATTCGCGCGATTCCAGAGATTGCAGACTTTGCCGGGCGCGGCCGTGCTCGGCGCGCTGGCGGCGCTCACCGCAGTAACGCTCGCCGCCTGCCACGGCGACGATGACGACAACGGCAGCAGCACGCCGACCAACACGCTGCCGAGCTTCATTTCCGGCTCGGTCAATACCCAGACCTATGACGGCCAGTCCGACGATCTGCTGACGGCGGGTCTAGGCAGACGGGCCTCGCCTCGGCGAGCTCGCTCTCGATCGCCAATCCGGCGGCGCCGACGGCCGCGGAATTGCGCCGGCTCGCCATCTACTCGAATTACCGCGCGCTCGTCGACATGTCGGCGAACGGCGGCTATGGCCGGTTCTGGGGGCCGAACATCGACCTGAACGGCAACGACACGCTCGGCGAGGGCAAGATCGCGGGCAAGGAGTACATCGCCTATGCCGACGACGGCAGCGGCACGCAGAACGTCAGCCTGCTCGTGCAGATTCCGACGAGCTTCAATCCGGATGCCGTGTATCGTCACGGCGACGTCATCGGGGTCGCGCGGCGTCTACGGTGCGATCTCGGCGGCCGGCGAGTGGGGCCTCAAGCGCGGCTGCGCGGTCGCGTACACCGACAAGGGCGGCGGCAACGGCGCAGAGCAGCTCGCGACGGGCCTCGTCACGTTGATCGACGGCACGCTCGCGAGCACCAGCGTCGCGGGAACCAAGGCGATCTTCAAGGCGAACGTGGATGCATCGGCGCTGGCGTCGTTCATTCGGCCTTCCCGAACCGCTACGCCTACAAGCACGCGCATTCGCAACAGAATCCGGAGAAGGACTGGGGCAAGAACACCCTGCAGGCGATCCAGTTCGCGTACTAGGCGCTCAACGACATGTTCGGCCCGGTCAGCGGCTCGACGCATCAGGTGCGCTACAACAAGGGCGGCATCACGACGATCGCGGCATCGGTGAGCAACGGTGGCGGCGCGTCGCTGGCGGCGGCGGAGCAGGACACCGACGGCTGGATCACCGCGGTCGTCGTCGGGGAGCCGCAGATCAACCTGAACCTGCCGTCGCAGGTTTCGGTGCGGCAGGGGGCGTGCCGGTCGGCTCGTTTGGACGGCCGCTCGCGGATTACATGACGCTCGCCAACCTGCTGGAGCCGTGTGCTGCGCTGGCGCCCGCCGCGGCTGGCGCACCGTATCTGACGGCGCTGCCTGTGGCGACGACGAACGCGATCCGTACGGCGCGCTGCGCGACACTCGCCGCCGCCGGGCAGGTCGCGGGCAGCAACACGGTTGCCCAGGCCACCGACGCGCTCAACCAGCTTCATCAGGCAGGCTACGAGACAGACTCCGACACGCTCCACACGCCGATGTGGGATTCACAGGCGGTGCCAGCCGTTGCCGCCTATGGCGATGCCTACATGAAGGCAAGCGTGCTCGATAACCTGTGCAACTTCAGCTTCGGCACGACCAACGCCGTGACGGGCGCGGCGGGCGTGGCGCCGGTCGTCTCACCGATGCCGACCATCTTCGGCAACGGCAACGGCGTGCCGCCGACCAACGGCATCAATCTGGTCTACAACAACGGCTCGACGGGCGCGGCGGATCATCGGCTCGCGACGCCCGACGCCAGCTACGCGGGCGCGGCCTACCTGCGCTCGCTGTGGGCCAATGGCAACGCGACGATGGTCGGCAGCGTGAACGCGAACCTGCGCGGCAAACCGGCGATCATCGTGCAAGGACGCGCGGATGCGCTCGTGCCGATCAATCACACGTCCCGTCCGTATCTCGGCGCTAATCGGGTGGTGGAGGGCAGCAAGAGCCAGTTCTCCCTCTATGAGGTCACGAACGGTCAGCATTTCGACGCGTTCCTGAGCGTGGCGGGCTTCGACACGCGCTTCATTCCGCTGCACTACTACAACAACATCCAGGCACTCAACCTGATGTAGAATCACCCGAAGAACAACGCGCCGCTGCCGCCGTCGCAGGTGGTGCGCACGGTCGCGCGTGGCGGCACGGCGGGCTCCGCGCCCTCGCTCACCACGGCCAATCTGCCGCCGATCGCCTCCGATCCCGGTTCGAACGCGATTGCGGTGTCGGGCGGCGCGGTGAACGTGCCGAACTAAGCGGCCGCGCGTTTTACGGTCTACTGCGTCTACTGGGTGGCCGTGCTGTGTGGCGGCCGCGGCGCGGCAGCCGCCGCCGCCGAAGCTTCCGACGCGCCCGCCGCAACCGCATCCGATGCCTGGATCGCGGTTGCGGCGGCGGGCGTCTGCACGACGATGGGCGTCGGCGTGAGTTCGGGCGAATTGACGATCAGCGACGGCGTGAGCGGCTTGCTCTTCACCTCGTCGGCCGCGACAGGCGCGCTGCGCGGCACCGTGTTCAGGTAATGGCTCATCAGGTTGAAGAAGCGGTCGTAGAACTTGCCTGCGGGCACGGTCTCGCTCGAGATCTTCACCATCGCGTCGCTGTTCGAGCGGATTGGCAGCGACAACGAGCCGAGCACGGAGAGGCCGACGCTCGCCGACGTATCGCTCTTCTTGAGCGCATAGCCGTCCTGCACGGCGTTCACATAGACGATGCTCTGATTCGTCGCATTCTCGCCCGGCGTGCAGACCACATGGAACGACACGACGACGTGCGTATCGGCGTTCGGCTGGAAGTTCTTGGTCGCGTCGACGGTGTCGGGCTGACCCATCGTCGTGAGAAAGCCCTGGGAGAGCAGCGCGCGACGCGCGCGCTTCGCAGGTTTCGTTCACGGTGGCGTCGTAGGTGCGCGCGAACGGGCTCGCGCCGGTACTGAAGAGTTCCTGCTGATAGCTTGGCGCGACCGCGGAGCGGCCTGCGCAAGCAGCGAGGGCGATCAATCTGAGGGAAACGAAGGCTAGGCGCAGCGACGGCATGGACATGAGGCGGCGGATCCGGAATGTGTGACAACGGCAGCCCCAAATTGTAGTGCCGCCGGACTGGCCGATGAAAAAGCGCAGTCTGGAATCATCGTCGAATCCGTAACTGACAGTGTGATGAACGGCTCTCTGGTCGTCAATTCATCATTCGAAAAAGCCGGAAGCCCGGCGCGCGGCCGGGCTTCCGTTCTGACGCAACCCGATCGGGGGCGATCGAGGTCGACGGGGCTGGCCGCCTCCGGACGCACGATGCGGTCCAGTACGCTCACGCGGTTCGCATGACCCGAAGCGGAAGCGCCTTCGCTCGCGCCGCCGAACGATGTCGCAGCGACGCCTTGCTGAGCATCGACACGCGCCTGCGCGGACTGGATGTTGGCCGGGTAGGTGATATCGTCGCTGGCCGGGTTGTAGCCGGCGCGTTCCAGTTGAACTAGCTCGGCGCGCACTTGCGCACGGGTGACCGGACCGTTTTCGCGCGCCTGGGCGAATCCGGGAACCGCGAGAACCGCTGCGATGGCGATGGCGGGAACGATGGACTTGAACATGTGATCCTCCGAATTTATTTGGGGAACGTTGGCTGTGGCGAGGTGTCTCTCCACTGCTTCGTCGTTGACGGGCAGTGTAAGTCGCAGCCTAAGTCGCAGTCGTCTAGGTAAAAACCCTGATTCGAAGAAATCAGAATTCACGGATTGACATTAATCTGGTCAATGGGTTTTGCGTCGGTCATTGCCAGGTTCATGGCCAGCCGTGCGCCCGCCTTGTCCTACGGGATTTCCCGCTCGTCCCCTTCCCCCGCTCGTCCCCCTCCTTGAAATTGTCAAACACGGTCCATATAATTGGCACTCACTGCACGAGAGTGCTAACAAGATTTCCGTCCGAAGAGATTCTTCTCATAGGACGGGTTTTCCCGCGTTTCAGTCTCAATCAAGAGAGGAGTGTGTATGAACCTTCGTCCTTTGCACGATCGCGTCATCGTCAAGCGTCTGGACCAGGAAACCAAGACCGCATCAGGCATCGTGATCCCTGAGGCAGCCGCCGAAAAGCCGGATCAAGGCGAAGTCCTGGCCATCGGTCCGGGCAAGCGCGATGACAAGGGCGCGCAAATCGCCCTCGACGTGAAGGTCGGCGACCGTGTGCTCTTCGGCAAGTACGCCGGCCAGACCGTCAAGGTCGACGGGCAGGAACTGCTCGTCATGCGCGAAGAAGACATCATGGCCGTTCTGGTCAAGTAAGCATCCTTCCTGCACGTCCGGCTGTTCGCGTCGTGCCGCGCTCGTTGAAGCGCCGCCCGCGACATGCCGGCAAACTGAATCGAATCAAGGAGTCTGGATATGGCAGCTAAAGAAGTTACTTTTGGCGATTCCGCACGCGCCAAGATGGTCGAAGGCGTGAACATCCTGGCCAACGCGGTCAAGGTCACGCTGGGTCCGAAGGGCCGCAATGTCGTGCTCGAGCGCAGCTTCGGCGGCCCGACGGTCACCAAGGACGGTGTCTCGGTCGCGAAGGAAATCGAGCTGAAGGACAAGCTCCAGAACATGGGCGCGCAAATGGTCAAGGAAGTGGCTTCCAAGACCAGCGACTACGCAGGCGATGGCACCACGACCGCTACGGTTCTGGCGCAATCGATCGTCCGCGAAGGCATGAAGTACGTCGCATCGGGCATGAACCCGATGGATCTGAAGCGCGGCATCGACAAGGCCGTTGCAGCCGCCATCGAAGAACTGCGCAAGATCAGCAAGCCCTGCACGACCAACAAGGAAATCGCGCAAGTCGGCTCGATCTCGGCGAACAGCGACACGTCGATCGGCGAGCGCATCGCTGAAGCGATGGACAAGGTCGGCAAGGAAGGCGTCATCACCGTCGAAGACGGCAAGTCGCTGCAAGACGAACTCGACGTCGTGGAAGGCATGCAGTTCGACCGCGGCTACCTGTCGCCGTACTTCATCAACAACCCGGACAAGCAAGTCGCCGTTCTCGAAAACCCGTACGTGCTGCTGCACGACAAGAAGGTGTCGAACATCCGCGATCTGCTGCCGGTGCTGGAACAAGTCGCGAAGGCTGGCCGTCCGCTGCTCACCATTGCTGAAGACGTCGAAGGCGAAGCGCTCGCAACGCTGGTCGTCAACAACATCCGCGGCATCCTGAAGACCGTTGCCGTGAAGGCGCCGGGCTTCGGCGACCGTCGCAAGGCCATGCTGGAAGACATCGCGATCCTGACTGGCGGTCAAGTGATTGCGGAAGAAACCGGCCTCACGCTCGAAAAGGCGACGCTGGCTGAGCTGGGCCAGGCGAAGCGCATCGAAGTGGGCAAGGAAAACACGACGATCATCGACGGCGCTGGCGAAGCCGTGAACATCGAAGCGCGCGTGAAGCAAGTGCGCAAGCAGATCGAAGAAGCGACCTCGGACTACGACCGTGAAAAGCTGCAAGAGCGCGTGGCCAAGCTGGCTGGCGGCGTTGCAGTGATCAAGGTCGGTGCTGCGACCGAAGTCGAAATGAAGGAAAAGAAGGCACGTGTCGAAGACGCCCTGCACGCCACGCGTGCTGCTGTGGAAGAAGGCATCATGGCGGGTGGCGGCGTTGCGCTGATCCGTGCCCGCAAGGCAATCGACGGCCTGAAGGGCGCAAACGCCGACCAGGACGCGGGCATCTGCATCGTCCTGCGTGCGATGGAAGAGCCGCTGCGCCAGATCGTCACGAACGGCGGCGAAGAAGCTTCCGTCGTCGTGGCGGCTGTTGCTCAAGGTTCGGGCAACTACGGCTACAACGCGGCAACCGGCGAGTACGGTGACCTGGTCGAAGCCGGCGTCGTGGACCCGACGAAGGTCACGCGCACGGCGCTGCAAAACGCGGCATCGGTGGCAGGCCTGCTGCTGACGACCGACGCGGCCGTCGCCGAACTGCCGAAGGAAGAGGCTCCGATGCCTGGCGGCATGCCCGGCGGCATGGGCGGCATGGGCATGGACATGTAATTCGGCCTCGGCCAATTACAGGTTTCACCCCGGCCGGGGCGGGTCTCGCTTCTCACGAAGCGAAGCCCGCCCAGCCAAAAGAAAACTCGCAGCGATGCGGGTTTTTTTTCGTCCATTCGCGTCAAAGAAACGCGCGAAGGCGTTACTTGTTCCATCTCCTCGCGCAGCTTCTGCGCGGCGGCCTTGTAGTCGTACGTCGGATAGAACTCCGTGCGATAGCCGCCCCACGCCGTGGTCTCGATCGCGCGAATTCACCTCGCGCAGCCGATCGGCCGGCACGCGCAACGTCACCACCTGACCGATGCCCATCATCACGTACCACGACACCACTTCGATGCCCGGTGGCGGAAATGCCTTGAAGTAGCCTTGCTCGTTCAGTTGCTGATTGATCTGCGGCAGGGTCTTTGATTCGTCGTGCTTCAGGAAGATCGTCAGCAGGAAGGTGCCGTCTCCGGCGGGCGCGGCGCCGGGCGCCGAGGCGG
Organism: Candidatus Paraburkholderia schumanniana; assembly: GCA_001189335.2. Taxonomy (GTDB): domain Bacteria; phylum Pseudomonadota; class Gammaproteobacteria; order Burkholderiales; family Burkholderiaceae; genus Caballeronia; species Caballeronia schumanniana. The sequence continues at coordinate 4,086 of LFJH01000053.1, read as the reverse complement.
TCTGCGCGCATGCCGGCGCGGCGAGGATCAGCGTCGAGGCGACCATCAGGGCATGAGTCGAGCGTGCGATTCGTCCTGCCGGCTTGCGCATCGGGATTTCTCCTCGGATAGTCGGATGAGAAAAACGCTTACTTGTGATGTGTCCGCAGCCGCTCCATCAGATGCAGCGCATTGGGCTGCGCGTGGCCTTCAGCCGTGTTGTCGAAGATGCACCAGACCTCGGCCGTCTTCTTTGCGCGCGCGTGCAGCGTGCGGGCGAGATCGTCGAGATAGGTGTAGTTGTACGAAGACTTGTAGATCTCGGGCGCGCCGTGCAGCCGGACATAGACGAGCGATGCGTCCGCCCGGTGCTTGATCTCGCAGTCGTCGGGAATCGGATCGGCGTCGACATAGGAGATGTGATGCGTCTTCAGCAAGGCCGCCGCGTGCGTCGTGAACCAGCCGGGTTCGCGCGCCTCGCACGCGATCGGCAGCCTGGTGCGCTCGCGCAGCGCCTTGAAGAAGGGCGTGGGCGGTGTCGGGCGCGAAGGGCAGGCTCGCGGGCAGCTGCACGAGCCAGCAGCCGAGCTTGTCGCTAAGCTGTCCGGCGGCATGGAGAAATTCGTCGAGCAGGGCTTCGGTGTCGATGAGGCGCGCATTGTGAGTGATTGCCTTTGGCAGCTTCACCGAGAAGCGGAACGACTCGGGCACGCTTTCCGCCCAATGCGCGTAGTTTGTTCGCGATGCGGCTTGTAGAAGCTGGAATTGATTTCGACGCACGTCAGCACATGCGCGTAACGCTCGAGATGCGTGCCTTCGCCGGGGAAGCTGGCGGCAACGGCGCTCGACAGACCCCACAGCCCGCGCAGCCGATGCGGATCGCGCCTTGCGGGCCGGGCTTGTGCAGATGGGGCAGTCGTCGATACGGCATGCGTTCGCGAAGCCTCCCTTGTCGATGTCAGTGCCGCGCTTCTCCGGGCCGTCCCGTGGAATCGTTGTCGGACAGTGAGGATGCGTCGTCATCCTCGTCGGCGTCGTTCGAGCGCGCCCAGAAGAACCTGTCCGGCAGATAGGCCCATTCCCGGACGAAACGCGGCGCGCGCAGCCTGGAACACGTACTCCTGCGCCTCGCACGCGGCCTCGGCAGGCTCCTGGCCGTTCGAGAGCAGGGCGGCGACGGCCGCGCCCCGCGTATCGGTCAGGCCCATGATGCGGTGCACGCCGCGGCCCCAGGTATCCTGCCGGACCTGGCCTTCCTCGCTGAAGAGCGTGATGACGTGGCGATGCGTGCCGCTTTCCATCGTGAGCACGTACTCGCAGCCTTGGGACAGGATGTGGGAAATCGCGGAGTCGAGCGTGGGCGACTCGGCGTCGCTATCCGGCTGGGCGAGTTGCAGCAGCGTGGCGTGATCTGCAATCAGCATGGTGGTTTGCGGCACGAGCAGATCGGCGAGCGATTCGCGCAACCCGTCGGCGGACAGGGCGTGTTCGTCGTCGAGCGTGAAATCAGGGACGAGGATCAGCGGGACGTCGTCGTAGTCGGACACCACCTCCGCGATCGCCGATACGACCTCGGCCCGGGTCGCCGCGCCGATCTTGAACGCGGAGATCGGCATGTCCTCCAGCAACATGCGCGTCTGGGTCGCGACGGTATCCGGGTCGAGGCCGGTCACTTCGTCGTAGGTCGCGGAGTCGCGCACCGCGTAACCGGTGGGCACGGTCGCGCCGTGGCAGCCCATGCTCGCGAGCGTCAGCAGGTCGGCCTGCAGGCCCGAGCCGCCAGTGGAGTCCGAGAGGCCGAAGGTGAGTACGATCGGAGGGGAGTCGCCGGTCATGGCAAAAGCGGACATTATGGTGTTGGATTGCTTGGATGGACGTTTCGCCTCGCGGCGGACTGCTCCGCGCGTGAGCGCGAGAGCAAATGCCGCCCGGGTCTCGGTCCGATTATGCGGCCTAATGCCGTCCGACTGTTCTCTTTGCGCACTGTTTTCGGGCGCGCCAGCCTTCGCAAACCGGCTCCGGGGCGGCGACGCCAGGCGCCGGGCGGACCGTTCGCTAGGCATCGACACGGCAACACGGTACCATCTTGTCCTAATTTCAATCGATCAATCGACGCGGCATAAGTATGGAATACAGAAGCTGGATGTGCCTGATCTGCGGCTGGATCTACGACGAGGAGGCGGGATTGCCCGAAGAGGGCATCGCGCCGGGCATACGCTGGGAGGACGTTCCGATCAACTGGACCTGTCCCGAATGCGGAGCCCGCAAGGAAGATTTCGAGATGGTCCAGATCTGATCCTCACGCTCTGTCGCGCCGCATAATTCGCGTCAATGCGGCGCGCGTTTTTTTGTGGGGCGCATCGGGCCGCTCTCGTGTAGCCTGCGCATTTTTTCTCGTTACGCACCGCGCGGCGTGATCGTTGCGGCGACGGCGGCCGCATCGCGCGCCCCGGCAGATTCGATTTCCGTGCCGGCCTCTCAAGGCCTACGCTTAAGGCTTACCCCTGGAAGCAGACGTGATCGGCGGCAGGCAGAAGCGAGCGGCGCCCGGCGTCGCGCCCACCGATGACGTATTTCAACCGCGTGCGGCGGTGTCCCAGCGCCGCACCCGCGCAACGGTTTGTGAGCGCCCGACATGACATCACGTCCCGATCTGCACGTTCCGTTCGAAGCCTTGCCCAATCCGCGCGGCGGATCGGCGCGACTCGCCGAAATGGCGCTCACGGATGCACTGCACGCATTCCAGCGTCAGGGCGAAACCGTGGCCGCATTGAAGCGCGCAATCGCCGCGCTGCATTCGGCCGGATGGCTGCCCGCGCAACGCTTCGCGGAGACGCTCGCGCTTGTGGCGCCGCTCGGTGACGAATCGGATGGCAACCGCGCGCGCATCGTCGATGCGATCGCCGTCTTCGGCGGCGCAGTGGAGCGTCGCAATCTGCGCGAACTGTCGTGTTCGACCGTGCTCTTCGACCGCTATCGCGGCCTGCACGCGTTGCTTGCGTCACACACGCGCCTCGCGCCCGTCTCGTACGATGACCTGGCGCTCGCCGGCCGCGCGATCGCCCCGGCGACGCTGCGCGGCGTCGCGCCCGGAAGGCTCGCGCGGGTGCGGGCGCACTACGAGGAAACCCTGCTCGGACTATTGCGTGGGCCGGCAGAGCAATTCGCGGATGCCTGCACGCGCCTTGACGTCTGTCTCGCGTCTCGCCGAGCTCCGCGGCCAAGATCCTTACGATTTCTGGCGTCTTGCCTCCTCCACGGTGCGGGCGCTTCGCGAACGCGCGCGACGACATGCCGCGCAGGCCGGCGACTTCGACCAGACCGCCGCCTACGATGCCGACGCGAAGCGCCTCTACGCCCGCTTCAATCTGGTGCTGGCGGACCAGGCGCATGCGCTGTCGTACGCGCCGCGCTCGCTGGTGCGCGCAACGCTCGCACTTCTGTGGCGCGATTTCGCACTGTACGGCGCGGCGCCTGAAGACACCGAGCACGTCGACGTGCTGCGCGACTACGGCCTGACGGTTGCCTGGCACGCGGCCGCGACGCCAGCCTCGGAAGCGGCCTGGGAAGCGCGCGCGGCAGAGGCGAGCGAAGAAGTCCGCGCGATGCCGCGACGCGCGACCTCGGCGTGCTGCGCGTAAACGCGCTCGCCTACGAGGATTTTCTGCAGAGCGCGGAAACGTCGATCGATGCGCTCGTCGAGCGCGGCACGCAGGCGAGCGAAACCGGCACGGTGGATGAAGCAGCGGCGCTGCCGGCGGCGAATGCGTCGCACCGGCTGGGCGCAGCGGCGTGCGCGCTGGGGCTCGGCCATGTCGCGCTGCTTGCCGACACGCTCGGTTTCGCGTGGCGGTGCGTCGCGCATCACGGCGAGGCGTACGACGACGGCGCCGAAGGTGCGACGCGCGGACTCGATGCGACCGTGCCCGAGCGCGCCGCTAACGGCGATGATCGAGCGGCCCCTGCCGATCACGCGTTAAGGCAATGCTGATTAAGTCTACCGCTTGTGCGCGTCAAGCGTTATAGAGCGCACAAGCAACGAGAAAGGCAAAAGACAATGAAGCAGCAGACGCTCGCGATGGCCGCGGATCAAGGTGCGGGGTTCGA
>LFJH01000001.1 GCA_001189335.2 Candidatus Paraburkholderia schumanniana | reverse complement strand
AGTGATCAACTGGACGCGATCTACGATCGGATCGAACGTCTGAAGGCGGGCATCCGCGCGAAGGTCGAACACCCGTTTCGCGTGCTCAAGCGGCAATTTGGCTACACGAAGACCCGGTATAGGGGGGTGATGAAAAATACTGCGCAGATCACAACGCTGTTTGCGCTGGGCAATTTGTGGATGGCACGCAAGGCCTTGCGAAGCGCTTGAAATGCTTGAAGCGCTTGAGGATCGAAACGCGAGACTCAGAAAACGAGGCCGCCACGGTTCAAAAGTTGACTAATCACCCGCAGGCCATCGTCGCGATCGATACGATGCGAAGCGTAAAACGTCCAGCGCTCTGAAATCGAGTTGTGCAGATGTTCCCTAGCACGCCGAGCGACACGATGAACGACGGAATACGCCTCGCGACCGTCACGAGGCCCGTCACTGTGCCCGTCAGCGCCGCGGCAGCCAGAGCCCGATCAGCGCGGCGGGAAACGCCGGCCAGTGCCACTTAAGCGCCGCCACGCTCACCACCGATGCGCCCAGCGCCAGCACCGAGCCCACCGACAGATCGATGCTCGCGATGATCAGCACGAAGGTCATGCCGACCGACATCACGACGAGATCCGGGATCTGGTTCGCGATCGTGCTGAACGTGTCGTACGTCAGAAAGTGCGAGCTCAGCACGGAAAACAGCGCGATCATCGCGGCGAGCGCACCCGCGAGACCCAGGTAGTTCGATAGCCCCAGGCGCGTGCCGATGCCTTTCGTGCTCTTCGGCGCATCGGCGGGCAGGTTCGCTTCGCTCATTCAATGCTCCACGTTGTCTTCGGGCGCCTTCGCATCGGGCTCGATGGGCTCGTGCAGGATCGCCTCGCGCTTCGCATAGCCCGAGAACGCCGCCGCGAGCAGCCCGTCCTGCGTCCAGCTGGCGCGCTCGAACACGCCCGTCATGCGTCCCGCCGACATCACGCCGATGCGGTCGCAGATCAGCATTAGCTCGCGCAGATCGCTCGACACGACGACCAGCGCGCGCCCTTCGCGAGCCAGTGCGTCCATCAGCCCGTAAATGTCGAACTTGGCGCCGACGTCGATGCCGCGCGTCGGCTCGTCGAACAGGAGCACCGAGCAGTCGCGCGCGAGCCAGCGGCCGATCACGACCTTCTGTTGATTGCCGCCCGACAGCTCCGACACCGCCTGCGCCGGTCCCGACGTGCGGATGCGCATCGCGTCGATCTGGCGTTGTGCCAGCGCCGCTTCCCGGCGCGTGTCGACCACGCCGTGACGCGCCACCGCGTCCAGATTGCCCAGTGAAACGTTCGCGGCAATGGGCAGCGAAAGCAGCAATCCCTTGCCCTTGCGGTCTTCCGTGATGAGCGTGATGCCTTCCTTCACCGCATCGGACAGCGACTCCACCGTCAGGCGGCGCAGCGGCCGGCCCGCGCGCGCCACCGACACCGCGCCCGCGTCCGCGTCCGCGCCATAGATGAGGCGCATCAATTCAGTGCGGCCCGCGCCGATCAGCCCGCTCACGCCGAAAATCTCGCCCGCGCGCACATCGAACGACACGTCGCGCACCACGGGCTGGCGCGTCATGCCTTCCACCCTCAGCGCGATGTCGCCCAGCTTGCGCTCGCCCAGATCGATGCGCTCGCCGATTTCGCGCCCGACCATCAACGTGACGAGCCGGTCGCTCGTCAGCTCGTCCATCGGACCGAGGTGCACGAGCCGCCCGTCGCGCAGCACGGCGGCGCGCTCGGCGATGCGGCACAATTCCTCCAGCCGGTGCGAGATGTACACGAGCGCGACGCCGCGCGCCTTCAGCCGCTCCACCTGCTCGAACAGCAGATCGACTTCGCGGGCGGTGAGCATCGCGGGCGGCTCGTCGAGGATCAGCACGCGGCAGTCGCCGATCAGATTGCGCGCGATCTCCACCATCTGCTGATGCCCGATGCCCAGGCTGCCGACGAGCGTGTCCGGGTCGATCGCATTGAGCCCGACCTGCGCCATCGCGTGACGCGCGTCTTCCGCAAGCCGCTTGCGGTCGATCCAGCCCAGCTGCCCCAGTGCAGCCTTGCGCGGCAATCGGTTCAGAAACAGATTCTCCGCCACCGACAGGGTCGGCAACAGGTTCAGCTCCTGCATCACCATGCGCACGCCGAGCGCTTCGGCCTGCGAGTGGCTCTGCGGCGCGTACGGCTGGCCCGCGAGCGTCATCGTTCCCGTGCTCGGGTCCGTGAGCCCGCCGATGATCTTCGACAGCGTGCTCTTGCCCGCGCCGTTCTCGCCGGTCAGGGCCAGCACCTCGCCGGGGACGAGTTCCAGCGACACGTCGGCCAGCACCGGCTCGACATAGGTCTTGCCGATGCCCGTCACCGTCAGGACGTTCGCATCGTTCGATCCGGTCATGGGGCGCTTCAAGGCTTCGCTGTGCATCCTCGCTGGGTGTCCCCCGCGTTGTCCCGCATGGCTTCTCGAAACGACCCGCGCTCACGCCGGCGCGGCCCGGCGCGTTTCGCCAAGCCTGGGCGCGGAAGCTTGCCAAAGGCCGCGGGGCGCACCCGCGCAGTCTGCCTTCCGCGCTCGTCAGTATCTTATCGGCACGACGGCCACGAACTTGAGGCCTGATTCTTGTCGCGCGATACGACGCCGGACGGTGCCGTATCGCGCCCGTGCCTACTTCGTCACAAGATCCACCGGCGTCTCCACGACCTGCGAAAGCTCCGACTGCTTCTTGTGGCCCGCAATCGCCTTCAGCGCCACGTCGATGCCGAACACCGCCTGCTTCGCGGCGTACTGGTCGGCGGTCGCCAGCACGCGACCGTCCTTGAGCATCGGCTTGATCGCGCCGATGTTGTCGAAGCCGACCACCTGCACCTTGCCGGCCTTCCCGGCCGCGCGGATCGCCGAGACTGCGCCGATCGCCATGTTGTCGTTGTCGCAGAGCAGCGCCTTCACGTTCGGATTGGCGTTCAGGATCTGCGAGGCGACCGCGTTGCCCTTGTCGATTTCCCATTCGCCCGACTGCAGCGTCAGGACCTTCATGCCGGCCGCGTCCATCGCCTCCTTGAAGCCCGCGCTGCGCGCCTGCGAGTTCGTGGTGGTCGTCACACCTTCGATGATCGCGACTTCATCGCCCTTCTTGAGACGCGGGGCGAGATAGTCGCCGACCTTGCGCGCACCCTTCTTGTTGTCGGGTCCGACGAACGGCACGTTCAGGTCCTTGGACTTGAGCACGTCCGGATCGAGCCGGTTGTCGATGTTCACGACGATGATGCCGGCGTCCGCCGCCTTCTTGATCACCGGCACGAGCGCCTTCGAATCGGCGGGGGCGATGACGAGCGCGTCGACCTTCGACACGATCATCTGCTCGACGATGCGGATCTGCGCGGCGGTGTCGGTCTCGTCCTTGATGCCGTTGGTGACGAGGTCGAACTGGCTGGCGTTGTGCGCCTGATAGTCCTTCGCGCCGTTTTCCATCGTCAGAAAGAACTCGTTGGCAAGCGACTTCATGACGAGCGCGACCTTCGGCTTGCCCGCGGCCTGCGCGAAGGCGGACGTCGATGCGAACGGCAATGCGGTGCAGGCGGCGAGCGCGACGGCGGCCGAAAGGACGCGTCGGCGGATGGTTCGGTTCATGCGGATCTCCAGTGCCTTGTTTTGGTTGGTATGTCTAGTCATGCGTGCTGCAGCGAACGCGAGCAGGACGTTTCGATCCGCGCGGGGCGAGTGAGGGAGAGGAGCGGGCGCCCTGTCGCGCCCGCGCCCGCTTCACGCGCCGCAATGCCTTTCGCGCCCTTGCCGCGCAGTTTCAACGTTTGCTCGCCGTCGATTCTCGTTGCAGAGGCGCATGGGGTCAATCGGGCTTACGTGTAGGCCGTGCGCGCGCAAACCGTCGAGCGAGGCGTCGACGGCATGATTCTCGCGACTTCTGCTCGGTGGATCACGAAAGCGGCGGGCACGCGTACTTATGCCCGCCGGCGTGCCGGCCTCAAAGATCCTCGACTGACTGCCCTTCTATCTTGTTGTCGATGATCTGGTGTGCGTAGTCGATCCCCGTGCGCGTCGCGTCGATCGGGCTCTCGAAGGGTTCCTGCTCGGGCACGCCGAACATGACCGAGCGGCCGCTTTCGCCATGCGCGCTGCGCGCGATCGTCACCACGATGTCGAAGTGACGCGGACTATCGTCCGGTTCATCGCGCTCCTTCGCGCGCCGCAACGCCTGAACCTTGATTTCGAAGCCCTTGTAATGGTCGGACAGCGGCGTGGACATGAAACGTCTCCTTTGCGTTGGACCTCCATCGGACGATCATACTTCGGCTGCCTGGCGCGCGTATGCCGCGCAAATGTTTACGATCAACCGAATCGCGGCTTCACCATGAAAGCACGTTGAAAGGCTCGTTCCCGTGCCGATGCGACGTGTCGTACGCATGCCTCGCGATTTTCCCCGATCCCACACACCATTCATATTCGGTTTGCCATAATGCGCGGGGCGGCCGTGATACGCGCCGCCGAAGCAACGCGCCATCGAAAAACAACCACCATCCAAACCAGGGAGCGTCACATGAATATTCGAACCACTGCCCTCATCGCCGTGCTGAGCCTGACGCTCGACGCAAATGCATGCTTCGCCGCCAACAGCCAGCAGAGCAAGATGACCGACTGCAACAAGCAGGCGGGCGACAAGAAAGGCGACGATCGCAAGACATTCATGAAGAGCTACCTCAGCAACAAGGGCTGATCCAGCCGAAATCCGGCCAGCGCCGCGCCGTTCGTGCGCGGCGCGTCTTCCACTTCCGTATTACCTTATTACGCTGCCTACCGGCCGTTATTGCACTGCAACCAAGCTAGTGATTCGCACCGTCGTCTTTTTCTCATAAGATGGCGCGAAGGCGGCCCCCTCACGAATACAGAAAATACGCCATCGGCCGCCGCCATTTCGAGCGAGGCGAGAAGCCCCACATGGAGGCATCGGATGGCATGGAAACACAAGAACCGCTGGTTCATGCGGTGGCTGATGACGATCACCTTCTGGTTCGTCCCCGTCCTGATCGTTGCGGTGAATGAAGTGCGCGACGAGATGGCGTACAACAACGTCGATCTCCAGAAGTCGCTCTCCACATGGGAGCTGACCGATGCGCAACACGCCGCCGGTGCCGCGGCGCGCTGTCACGGCGCGCCCGACGAGGCGCGGGCCGCCGGCTGCCCAGCCGATGTCCTCGCGGCCAACGCCGCAAAGCACCGGGAAGCGCTCGACGAATATGCGCATCGCAAGGCGACGCTCGCCGATTACCTATGGCATGCGTTCGTTGGCTACTGGATCGTGCCGGCGGCCTTCCTGCTGGTGGTCGGCATGCTGATTGGCGGAATCAGGCGCGCACTGCGTCGCCCGCCGCGCGCCGTCTGCCGCGACGGTCGAAGTAAAAACGACAACCCATTCCTGAATGCGAGCCGGGTACGGCCATTGCTACCTGCTGTTGCGGCTTTTCCGGCTCCATGAGGGCGGCGTCACGAAAATTCTGCTTGCCGCGCGGACCGGGTCCCGGGCGAAAACTCCGTTTGCATTTCGGTTTGGCCGAAGCTTCGTCTACCCTTGTATCTGGCAGGACGTTGCCGTCGTAAGTTTTGTGTAATTTGATGTATCCACCGGCGGTAATGGGGCCGGATTCGGAGTAAGCTAGGGCCGATAGTTTCACTCGCATGTTGCGGAGCTGCAAACCCAAGCGTGACAAGGCTTTGGGCGTATGGGTCGAGGCTCATGTTTCATGTTGCTTTGCTAAACTTGGCGTGCCTCACCCTCCAGCTCTATGGGGTTTCCTAAATTCCACGATGGAGAACAATGATGCAAAGACGAAACTTCATTCTCAAGTCGACCGCCGTTCTGGCGCTGGGAGGCCTCGCGCTTGCCGGCTGCACGGCAAACCGCAACGCCGGCAAGGAACAGGCCGCGGGCGCCGCCGATGAGCGCCGTTCCATCGATACCGACGTCGACAGCACCATCCAGCGTCTTTACGCAACCGTGGGCGGTTCGCGCGAACTGGTCGCGAAGTCGCGCGGCATTCTCGTGTTCCCGTCGGTGATTCAGGCAGGCTTCATCGTCGGCGCGCAATATGGCAAGGGCTCGCTGCGGGTGGGCGGCAGCACCGTAGGCTACTACAGCACGACCTCGGGCTCCTTCGGCCTGCAGGCCGGCGCGCAGTCGAAAGCCCTGATCTTCCTGTTCATGACGCAGGACGCGCTCGACAAATTCCGCAACTCCGACGGCTGGTCGGCGGGCGCGGACGCTTCGGTGGCGCTGGTCAAGATGGGCGCGAACGGCATGATCGACACGACCACCGTGACCAAGCCGGTCGAGGCAATCGTGCTGACCAACGCTGGGCTGATGGCCGACGTCTCGCTCCAGGGCACGAAGGTTTCGCGCCTCAAGGAGTAAGCAGCCTGTCCTTACGGACGGCAAGGACATGACCACCGTGTGTGGCGCGATCTCCGGACCGGATCGCGTCGCACGGCGGTTTTTTCTGCATTTCCGGGCGGGCGCCGCGTCAGTTCGTCGTCGCGCGATCGATCAACTTGAAGCGCGAGCGCTTCTGCGCCCGCATTAATGCCGCGCCATGCGATGACGTGAAGCGCTCTTCGAAGCGCTTGCGTGCGCCTGCGCGCGACAGCGTGTGCAGGCGATTCACCGCGGCCACCGCGCCGATCTCATCCTCGACGATGAAGCCCGACACGCCCTCGTCCACCACTTCCGGCACCGCGCCGCGATTGAATGCGATCACGGGCGTGCCGTACGCCATCGCCTCGATCATGACGAGGCCGAAGGGCTCGGGCCAGTCAATCGGAAATACGAGCGCATGCGCGCCCGACAGAAATTCGGTCCTTTCTGACTGTCGTTGATCTCGCCGACGTATTCGACGTAGGGCAATTCGAGCAGCGGCGCGATCTCGCGCTCGAAGTATTCGTGGTCGGCGAAGTCGACGTTCGCGGCGATCTTGATCGGCAGGCCGCAGCGGCCCGCGATGCGAATCGCCGTGTCGACGCGCTTCTCCTGCGAGATGCGGCCGAGGAACGCCAGATACTTCTGCTCTACCGGCTGCAGCACGTAGAGCGCCTCCGGCAGGCCGTGATAGACCGTCGTAACCCATTTCGCCAGCGGCAACGGATGCCGCTGGGAATCGGAAATCGAAATGACGGGCGCTGTATTGAACGTGTCGAACACGGGCTGCTGCTCGGGCAGGTCGAGACGGCCGTACCAGGTCGTGACAAACGGCGTGTCCTGGCGCTTGAAGAGCGAGAACGAGTAGTAGTCCATGTGGAAGTGCAGGACGTCGAAGTCCTCGGCGCGTCGCCGCACCAGTTCCATCAGCAGCATATGAGGCGCGATACGGTCGCGGATCGCGGGGTCGAGCCGCAGTGCGCGCGGCCACACGGCTTCGAGATTCGCCGTGGTTTGCGAATCGCCGGTTGCGAACAGCGTCACCTCATGACCGAGCTCGACCAGCGCCTCGGTGAGGTAGGACACGACACGCTCTGTGCCGCCATAGAGCTTCGGCGGGACCGATTCGGTGAGCGGGGCAATCTGGGCAATTCTCATCGTTCTCATCTCCATGCGGATTTCGACGTGTGGCGCAGTCCCGGCGCGGGCCTGTCGCCTGAAGCCGCGCGCGGCGCGCGCATCGAGTATGACAGCGGGCCGTGAGCCCGGCCAACGAGGTTTGCCCTTACGCGCTTTGCTCGCGCAAACCTGTCGATGGATGCCGTGCGCGGCGCTCCGCCCGCACGAAAGCCGCATTATCGAGCGACAAAGCCGTCGGTCAGGCGGTTTATTGCACTTTCATCGCTCTGTTACAGCATCGAAACATTCGTCTCGGCCGCACGTTACGCCTTTGCGTCGCCGCGCAGGTCCGCGAGAAAATCGTCGCGCCACACGCCCAGATCGTGCTTGCGCAGCGCGTTCATGTTGGTTTCGTAGCGCTGCTTGCGCTCGGCGAGCGGCATCGCGAGGGCACGCGCGATCGCCTCGCTGGTGCCGACGATATCGTGCGGATTGACCATCACTGCGCCCGTCATCTCATAGGTCGCTCCCGCGAACTGCGAGAGCACGAGCACGCCCGGATCGTCCGGATTCTGCGCGGCCACATATTCCTTCGCGACGAGATTCATGCCGTCGCGCAGCGGCGTGACGAGCCCGATCTGCGATTCGCGGAAAAGCGACATCAGCTTCCACCGGTCGTAACGCTGGTTGAGATAGCGGATCGGCTTGTAATCGAGGCCGGAGTAACGCCCGTTGATGCGCCCTGCTTCGTACTCCAGGTTCTGGCAGATCTGCTGATAGGTCTCGACGTCCGAGCGCGTGGGCGGCGCGATCTGGACGAGCGTGACATTGCCGCGCCACTCCGGCGATTTCTCGAGGAAATACTCGAACGCGCGAAAGCGCTCCACGAGACCCTTCGAATAATCCAGCCGGTCCACGCTGCTCATGATGAGCTGCGGCCTTCGAGGCTCTGCTTCAGATCCATCACGTCCTGACGCGCCTCGCCGCGCTCGGCCTGCTCGGCGATCTCGTCGGGAAACACGCCGATGCGGTACACGTTGGTCTTCAGTTTCCGGCCGAAGGCTTCAACCTGACCGTCCGGCGTCGCGGTGCCGTGCTCGTGCCGGATGATGTAGTCGTGAAACGCGATGCGGTCACCCTCGGTCTGAAAACCGACGACGTCGTAGCAGCACAGCGACTTGACCAGTTCCTCGTGCGGCGGAATGTTCAAGAGAAGAATCTGCGGCGACGGAAACGGAATATGCAGGAAGAAGCCGATACGATTGTTGACGCCCGCCGCGCGCAGCGCCTCCGCGAACGGAATCAGGTGGTAGTCGTGCACCCAGATGATGTCGTCGGGTCCGAGCAGCTTGATGAGCTTGTGCGCAAGCCAGGCGTTCACGCGCCGATAGCCCGCGTATTCGTCGCGATCGTAAACGGCGAGATCGTTGCGATAGTGGAAAACCGGCCACAGCATCGCGTTGGAAAAGCCGCGGTAATACTGGTCGTAATCCTTTTTCGGCAGGCCGACGGTCGCGAAGGTCACCGCGCCGTCCTGTTCGAGCTTCGGCCCCTGGTTTGCCACGGCCTCGCTTACCATGTCGCCGCTCCAGCCGAACCAGACGCCGCCGCTGTCCTTCAGCGCGCCGAAGACGCCGACGGCGAGCCGCCCGCGGAGCCCTTGGTTTCGGTCGGCGTGGCGACCCGGTTGGATACGACGACGAGTCGGCTCATATGCGTTCCTTTTCCTCTTCGAATGGTGTCTGCTTCAGTGCTTCAGGATAGTCCCGAAATTTTCGACTGGAAAAACGCTGCGCGGGTTTCGTCCGGGTTCGTCACGTCCTTTCGGCCGGCGCCGGCGCGGTTGACGCGGCCGAGTGCGCGCGAAGGTCCGGCCCGGTCTGTTCGCCCCGGCTCGCGACCGGATCCGCGGGGGTATTCGCGGTGTTCGCCGCCTGCGCGCCGGTGCGTTCGAGCGGCGGCGCGAAATCGACGTGATGATGGTCCTTGTCCGTCGACAGATCCGCCCGCACGCGCGGCAGATACTGCGGATAAGTCGCCTGCACGAAATTCACGAGGCCTTCGCGTACGCGGCAACGCAAATCCCAGTTCAGCGCCGAATCGAAGGAACTGACGAGCACGCGCAGCTGCACCGCGCGATCGGTGGCGTCGGTGACCTGCAGGACCTGCACGCGGCCATCCCATTCCGGCGCGTGCTCGAGAATGCGGAGCAGCTCCTCGCGCAGCGGCGCGACCGGCATGCGGTAATCGACGTAGAGAAACACCGTGCCGATGATCTGCGAGCTGTTGCGTGTCCAGTTCGTGAACGGATTCTCGATGAACCACTGCAGCGGCACGATGAGCCGCCGCTGGTCCCAGATGCGGATCGACACATACGTGCCGGTGATCTCCTCGACGCGCCCCCACTCGCCCTGAATGACGACGACATCGTCGAGGCGGATCGGCTGTGACAGCGCGATCTGCAGGCCGGCGATCAGATTGCCGAGTACGGGCCGTGCCGCGATACCGGCGACGAGTCCGGCGACGCCCGCCGACGCCAGCAGGCTCGCGCCGATTTGCCGCACGCTCGGAAACGCCATCAGCGCCGCGCCGAAGCCGATGATGACGATCACGACCATCACCGAGCGCGCGAGCACGCGCGCCTGCGTATGGATGCGGCGCGCGTTGAGGTTGTCGTCGGTGTCGAGCGGATGCGCCTGCACGATGGCCTCGCCCACCGCGCCCGCCGAGCGTGCCGCGAGGAAGGTGAGCGCGCAGATCAGCGCGACGGTCTCGACATCGCGCAGCACGCCGATGAACGGCAGCGTGTCGGGTGCCTCGAAGATCATGAAGCCGATCCCGAGGATGATGAGCAGAACGAGCGCGGGGTTGTCGATGTAGCGCAGCACCACGCTCATCAGCGGATAAGGCCGCGCGATGCGCGTGAGGATGCGTGCGCCGATGCGATGCACGCCCACCGCGACGGCCACGGCGATGGCGGCGACGACCAACGCGCCGGGCCAGGTGCCGAGCGGCCGTTCGGCCAGGTCCAGGAAGTGATCGAATGAAAGCATGAGCGTCGCGGGATCAGCCTCGTGGTGATGAAAATGCGAGGTGGATACGGCGGAAGGCATCGTGCGAATGCGCAATGCTGTTTCGATGGCCGTCCGGGCGCGGCCATCGCAGGTCGTGTATCAGCGGCGGCGTCGGCAACCGCGGCGCCCGAACGCGCGAGGGCGTCCGGCAGCACGCTCAGCGCTCCGCCTTGCAGGGAAACGCCTTGCCGAGACCGAGCGAGACCATCGTCGTCGTGTTGTAGTCGGCCTTGTCGGGATTGTTGGCGATGTACTTGCGCACCGCGTCCGTGAGCTGCTGCGGCTTCACCTCGGCAGGCAGGCAGAAGTATTGCCCGACCTGCGGCCCGGAGGTTCCGCCGATCGCCTCGATCGTGTTGTAGATGCCGTCCGCTGCGCCTTCGATATAGGCCGCGCAGGCGGTGCGAGAGCTGGGATCCGTTTTGGTGCAGAGCTTGTTCAGATCGTTGCCGGTAAACGCGAACGCGCACACGGGCGTCGCGAGAGCACAGGCGATGACGAATTCCCGCAGCATGATCTTCCTTTTATGTTGAGCGGCGGCTCGATTGGGGCGATGGGTTCGGGACAAGCGATGGCCGCGCCTGACCGCCGTTGCCCCAGGATTTGAATATCGCGCTGCGCTATTTTGCACCGTTTGAGCCGCTTTGCGCAGCGCCGCCTTGTTGCATCGAATCCAGACGTGCCTGCAGACCTTCGGCGACATCCTTCTCGTTGTACTTGCGGGCGAAGTCCACGGCCGTCATGCCGATCTGGTTTTTCACGCGCAGATCCGCGCCTTCGTCGAGCAGCAGCTTGCAGGTCGAAAGATGACCGCCGCGCGCCGCCATCATGAGCGGCGTCGTGCCGTTCGGCGAGCCGGCGTCGATATAGGCTGAATGGTCGAGCAGGAGCTTCACGATGTCGTCGTGCCCGTTGGTCGCCGCGTAGTGCAGCGGCGTCCAGCCTTTCTTGTTCACTTCGGCATCCTTGGCGATCAGCAGATTCACGAAGGTGGCGTCGCCGTTGAGCGCGGCGAGCATCATCGCGTTCTCGCCGGCGGGGTCCGTCTTCTCCAGATCGGTCTTCGGATTGTCGGCGAGCAGCTGGCCGACCTTGTCGGATTTCTCGCGCGCGGCGATCACGAGGATCGGCGTGCCGGTGTTGTCGACCGTGTTCGGGTCCGCGCCCTGCGCGAGCTGCTTCTTGACCGCCGAGATATCGTCGAACTTGACCGCCTTGATGAGCGAGTCCACGGAGGCGGCCCAGACCGGCTGCGCGATGGCGCAGGCCGCAATGAGCGCCCCGGCGACGAGCTGCCGCGCCGTCGAGCCTTTCGCGCCCGTCGAGAAAACGTCTGGCGCGCTCGCCACTGAGAAAGGGGAAACTATCGACGAATTGTTCATGTTTGCCTTCGGATTGCCTTGAAACGGGTTTTCGTGCACACGGTCCGGCCGCCCTCAGGCCGGCTGTGCGATCTTGAAGAGCCGGAAGAAGTTGTCGGTGGTCGCCTGCGCGACGGCCTCCTCCGGCTGCTCGCGCAACTGCGCGATGAAACGTCCGACATAACTCACGTACGCGGGTTCATTCGGCTTGCCGCGATACGGCACGGGCGCCAGGTACGGTGAATCGGTCTCGATCAGCAAGCGCTCGATCGGCACGCGCCGCGCGACGTCCTGCACGTCCGTCGCCTTCTTGAAGGTGACGATGCCCGACAGCGAGATATGGAAGTTCTGCGCGAGCGCTTGCTCGGCGACCTCCCAGGGCTCGGTGAAGCAATGCATGACGCCGCCCGGCACGCCGGCGCGCTCCGCCTCCATGATGCGCAGCGTGTCTCCCGACGAGGAGCGCGTGTGGATGATGAGCGGCTTGGCCGTTGCATGCGCGGCGCGGATGTGCGTGCGAAAGCGTTCGCGCTGCCATTCCATGTCGGCGATGCTTCGCCCTTCCAGACGATAGTAGTCGAGCCCGGTCTCGCCGATCGCGCAGACTTTCGGATGCTTCGCCAATTCGACGAGATCGGCGACGCTCGGCTCCTTCGCATCCTCGTGATCGGGATGCACGCCCACGGACGCGTACACGTTCTCGTGCTTCTCCGCGATTTCAAGGACCGACGGCAGCGTCTCCAGATCGACGGACACGCACAGCGCATGCGTGACCGAATGCGAGCGCATATTGTCTAGCACGTCGGGCAGGCGGTCGGCGAGGCCCTCGAAGTTAATGTGGCAGTGTGAATCGACGAACATCCGGTGCTCCTTGATACTTTCCTGCGGCATTTCCCGCGCCGATGGATGGCGTCATGCCGTGTAGATCCCGCGATAGCCCATGAACAGCTCTTCGAACACGAGCCGCGCATTGAGCGGGTGATTCTCCACCGCGCGCTGCCGCGTGACGGTCTTCATGTAATGCGCAAGCGCGGCGGAATCGGCACTCTGCGCGCATCGGGCGAGCACCTTGGCCGCGCCGGGGAAGTAGCGCGGGCGGCCTGTCGTGCTTTGCGCGAGCAGATCGTACAGCCAGCGCTGCAGCCAGCCCAGCACCAGCGGCACGGGCACCTTCTGCAGGTTTTCGCCGCAGGCGAAGGCGTCGCAGTCCGGTCCGGCGGCGAGTTGCGCGAGCAGGAAGTCGCGCATGGCGCGGTTTTCGTCGCTCGCGAGGGCCAGCGCCGCAAGCGGCGCGCCGCCCGCCTGCGCGAGCAGCCCGGCCGGGTCGTCGACACCTTGGGCCGCGAGCCAGGTGCTCGCTTCCTGCGGACTCGGTACGCGCATCGGCCAGCGGCGGCAGCGGCTGATGATGGTCGGCAGCAACCGGTCGACCCGCGCCGACACCAACAGGAACACCACGCCCAGCGGCGGCTCCTCGAGCGTTTTCAGCAATACATTGGCCGCCGCGGCGTTGAGCATTTCGGCCGGATAGATCAGCACGACGCGCATGCCGCCGCGATGCGAGCCGAGCGCGCAGAAATCCAGCAGCGCGCGTACCTGATCGATCTTGATTTCCTTGCTCGGCGTGCGGGATTTCTTCCCTTCGTCGCCATCGGACTTGTCGGCGGAGCCGTCCGGCGATGCATCGGCCGCCGTCGAGACCAGTCCCGCCAGAGCTTCGGGCAGCACGACGCGGTAATCCGGATGATTGCCGTGCTGAAACCAAAGGCAGGCCGGGCACGTGCCGCACGCTTCGCCATTCGTCGCGGGCGTTTCGCACAACAGGCTCTGTGCCAGATGCTGCGCGAAATCCAGCTTGCCAACGCCCGCCTCCCCATGCAGCAGCAGCGCATGCGGCCAGTGCGCGCGCAGTTGCTGTAGGCGATGCCAGTCGTCGGATTGCCAAGGGTAGATCATCGGTGTCTTTTAAAATCAGAGGTTTGCGACTACTTCTTCAAGTTTTTGGCGAATTTCGTCGATAGACCGGGTGGAATCGACAATGAAAAACCGCTCCGGCGATTCCGCCGCGCGGCGCAGATATTCGCCCCGGGTACGCTCGAAAAACGCGTCCGACTCGCTCTCGAACTTGTCCGGCGCGCGCGCGGCGGAGCGGCGCGTGCTGGCCGTGTCGGTCGGCACGTCGAAGAGCACGGTCAGATCGGGCTGGAAACCGCCCTGCACCCAGCGCTCCAGCGCCTCAAGCTTGTCGCGCGGCAGGCCGCGTCCGCCGCCCTGATACGCGAAGGTAGCGTCCGTGAAACGGTCCGACAGCACCCAGTCGCCGCGCGAGAGCGCCGGCTCGATCACCCGCGCCAGATGCTCGCGACGCGCGGCGAACATGAGCAACGCCTCGGTTTCGAGGTCCATCTGCTGGTTCAGCAGGATGCCGCGCAACGTTTCGCCGAGCGGCGTGCCGCCCGGTTCGCGCGTCATCACGACCCGATGGCCGCCGGCGTCGAGCTTGGTCGCAAGTTGCTGGCGGAACCAGTCGAGATGCGTAGTCTTGCCCGCACCATCGATGCCTTCGAACGTGATGAACTTGCCGCGCGCCATTCATTGACCCCGGATGTATTTGTCGACGGCCTTGTTGTGGTCGCCCAGATTGTCGGAAAAGATGCTGCTGCCGTCACCGCGCGACACGAAATACAGCGCGTTGCTCGCGGCGGGGTTGAGCGTGGCGGTGAGCGCGGCCACGCCGGGCAGCGCGATCGGAGTCGGCGGCAGCCCCATGCGCGTATAGGTATTGTACGGAGTGTCCGTCTGCAGGTCCTTTTTCCTGAGCTTGCCGCCGTAGGCCGGGCCGAGGCCGTAGATCACGCTCGGGTCGGTCTGCAGCGGCATGCCGATACGCAACCGGTTCGCGAACACCGCCGCCACGAGCGGCCGGTCCGCCGCGTGCCCCGTCTCCTTTTCGACGATCGACGCCATGATGAGCGCATCGTAAGGCGTCTTGTAAGGCAGATTCTGCGCGCGGGTATTCCACGCCTCGGTGAGCCGCGCCTGCATCAGCCGGTACGCGCGCTTGTAGACGGCGAGATCGCTCGTGCCCTTGTCGAAGAGATAGGTATCGGGGCAGAACAGACCTTCTGCGGAAGCCTTGTCTATTTCGGCCGCGCCGATGGCCCGCAGCAGATCCGTGTCAGTCATGCCCACGGTGTCGTGCTTGAGCGCGGGATTGCTGTCCAGTTCGGCGCGCATTTTCTGCAGCGTCCAGCCTTCGATGACGGTCGCGACATATTCGTTCACATCGCCGCGCGCGATCTTCTGCAAGACCTCGTAGGGCGTGATGCCGGTCTTGAACGCGTAGTTGCCGGATTTCAGCTGTGCGGACAGGCCGAGCACGCGCGTCATCAGCACGAAAAGCTCCGGCTCGACGGGCACGCCGCCGCGGTTCAACTGGGCGCTCACGCTGCGCAGGCTGCCGTGGGGCTTGATGGTGACGTCGAGTTCGGGCGTTGGCAGTTCCATCGGGCGATTCGCCCACCACCAGACGCCTCCCGCGACGGCCGCCGCGAGCATCGCGGCGAGCACGGCCGCCACGACGCATTTCTTCAGAAGGGACATGCGAAACACGCTTGAGATAAGACCAATATATTGAGATAAGATCAATATAATAACTTGCCGCCTGCGCCGGAGTCGCATTTGCCGACCTGCGCCCAAACCGATAGGATTGACAGGCCTCCGACTCATGAATTCCCAGACCACAGCCCTCGCCGCCTCCGACTTCGACGCCGTCAAGACCGCCGGCGCGTACATGCCGTTCACGCAGTTCGGCGTCATCGATGTCAAGGGCGAGGAGGCAGCCGCCTTCCTCCACAACCAGATCACGAATGACGTCCAGCATCTCGACGCTTCGACCGCGCGTCTGGCGGGCTATTGCTCGCCGAAGGGCCGCCTTCTCGGCTCGTTCCTGATGTGGAGTACGGCCGATGCGGTGCGTCTGCTGATCGCACACGACGTGCAGGCCGCCGTGCAAAAACGGCTGTCGATGTTTGTGCTGCGCTCGAAGGCGAAGCTGTCGGATGCGACGCCCGAAATCGCCGCGGTCGGCTTCGCCGGCGACGTGCGCGCGGCGCTGTCCGGCATCTTCGATGCGCTGCCCGACGGCGTGCACGTGAAGGTCGAAGGCCCGCATGGTTCGCTGATCCGCGTGCCCGATGCGGCGCATCGACCGCGCTTTCTGTGGGTCGGTCCGAAGGCCGAGGTCGAAACGCAGTTCGCGAAGCTCGACGAGAGACTCAGGCGCGTGCCCGAGCCAATGTGGGACTGGCTCGACATCCACGCCGGCGAACCGCGCATCACGCACGCAACGGTCGAGCAGTTCGTCCCGCAAATGGTGAATTTCGACGTGCTCGGCGGCGTGAACTTCAAGAAAGGCTGCTATCCGGGTCAGGAAGTAGTTGCGCGCAGCCAGTATCGCGGCACGATCAAGCGGCGTACGGCGCTCGCCCACACGGACGCCGCGACGCCCGGTGCCGAGCTCTTTCACTCCGACGATCCCGGCCAGCCCTGCGGGCTCGTCGTCAATGCGGCGCCGGCCGAAGGCGGCGGCGTGGATTGCCTCGTCGAAATCAAGCTCGCCGCACTCGACAATGGCTCCGTGCATGTCGGCGCAGCCGATGGTCCGGCGCTCACCTTCCTGCCGCTGCCCTACGCCTTTCCCGCCGACGTCTGAGCACGCACGCCAGGTGTCTGATCGTCTTCGACTGGCAGCCCGCGTTCCCGCAGGAAACCGACCGCGCGTTGCTGACGCTGTCGGCCAACCGCGACGAGTTCTTCCGCCACGACGCCGAACCGATGCACTGGTGGCCCGATGCCCCGGGCGTCCTCGCGGGCCGCGACCTGACGTGCGGGGATTTCGCGCGGCGGGAGCTCGGCTGGTACGGCAATCGCGCCGATGCGCCGCCTGCTCTGCTGGACGCCGGCGTGCATGGCCTGTCCAACAGCCTGCTGAACACGCCGTGGCCGAAGCTCGTCGCGCAGCGCGAGGCGCTGTGCGATCTGATTCACGCCGATGAGCGCCCGTCGCTCGATGTGCTCATCGAGACCTTGCGCGATCCGCGGATCGCGAATGACGAGTCCCTGCCTTCGACGGGGATTTCGATCGAGCGTGAGCGCGTGCTGTCGGCGGCGTTAATCGAGACGCCCGAGTACGGGACCCGCAGCACGACGGCCTTGCGCGTGAATCGGTCGGCGCATGGATTGTCGCTCGAGATAAAAGAGCGCAGCGACGACGACGGCTCGCATCGCATCGTGCGGCCGGGGAAATTCGAGCGGGCGTTTGCGTTCGAGATCGAAGGCTGAACGCATCAAGTCGAACGCCGCGCGCAACGCGCTCACCGCATCCGCATGCGCGTCGGCCACTTCAGGCACGAACCCGCCCATCTTGAAGAACTCGTGGATCACGCCTTCGTAGCGCATGAGCGTGACCGGCACGCCCGCCTCTTCAAGTTTTGAAGCGAACGCGATGTCCTCGTCATAGAGCGGATCGTGATCCGCCGCCACGATCCACGCCGGCGCCACGCCCCTGAAGTCCGGCACGCCGCTGGCCGCATCGAGCGGCGAAACGCCAGTCGTCGCGGTCGTCGCACAGATATTGTGCGAAGAACCACTGGATCGTCTCGCCTGACAGCAGATAGCCATCCGCCAGCCGCGCATGCGAAGCGCTCTTCTGCCACGCGCTCGTGCCCGGATAGATGATCAGCAGCTGCAGCCGCAGGTCGATGCCCGCGTCGCGCGCGAGCACCGCGCAGACGATCGTGAGCGTCCCGCCCGCGCTGTCGCCACCGACCGCGAGCCGCGCCGGATCGAGGCCGAATGTCGGCGCCTCGCGCGCGAGCCATTGCAGCGCATCGAATGCATCGTTCACGGCTACGGGGAACTTGTGCTCCGGCGCCAGCCGGTAATCGACCGATACGACCGCGCAGCCCGCATCGTGCGCGAGCTTGTGGCACAGCGCATCATGCGTCGACACGCTTCCGACCGTGAACCCGCCGCCATGCAGATACATCAGCGCCGCGGACGGCTCGGCCCAGCTCGGCTCGACCGGCTGGTACAGGCGCACGCCGATCGTATCGCCATCGCGCGTCGGGATGCGCAGGTCTTCGACGCTGAACATCGGCAGCGGTGCGATATCGAGGATTTGCGCGCTCATCGCATAGGCGGCGCGCGCCTGCTGCGGCGCGAGCGTGTGATACGGTGGACGATTTGCGCTCGCGACCATCTCGAGGATTTGCGCGATCTTGGGATTGAGCGGCATCGGCGAAAAGAGCATCAAAGGGACACGATGATGCCACGAACCGCGTGTTTTCAACCCGGACGTTCGAGCGACATCGGATCGGTCGGAGTGCGCAGCTGCGCGATGTCGTCGAGTCGCAACTGCACCGATGCCATGATGTTCGGATGCGTGATGACATAGAAGCGCCCTTCGCGCACGGCATCGAAAGTCAGCTCGGCGATGTCGCTCGCGGAGAGCTTGCCGCCCTGCACCGCCCTCGTCAGTTGCCGCGCCGCGAGCTTTTGCGAAGCGGTATGAGGCGCGTCGTTGGCGAGCGCCCCGGGCCGCGAGCGTTCGGCATCGGCGATGCCGGTCGGCACGAATGCCGGACACAGCAGCGACACGCCGATGGTCGACGCGCCCGCGAGCCGCAAGTCGTGATACAGCGTCTCCGTCAGCGCGACGACCGCATGCTTTGATGCGTTGTAGACGCCCATCGCGGGCGCGGCGAGCAGACCCGCCACCGATGCCGTGTTGACGATATGCGCAGGCTCCCCCTGCTTCATCATGATCGGCACGAACGCGCGCAGGCCGTTCGCGACGCCCATCACGTTCACGCCGAAGGCCCACTGCCAGTCGTTCGGGCTGTTCTCCCAGACGAAGCCGCCCGCGCCGACGCCGGCGTTGTTGAAGAGCAGATGCACCGCGCCGAACGCATCGAGCGCGGCCTGCGCCAACGCCTCGACCTGAACGCCGTCCGACACGTCCGTCGTCACGCCGATCGCCTCGCCGCCCTGCACGCGCACGGCGTCGACCGTTGCCGAAAGACCGGTGGCGTCGAGATCGGCGAGCACGAGCTTCATGCCGAGCGCCGCGCCTTTCTTCGCGAATTCACGGCCAAAGCCGCTTCCCGCGCCGGTAATGACGGCGACCTTCCCTTCGAAACGATCCACGTGTTTTCCTTTGTTCTTCCGAATCAGACGAGCTTCACGAGCTGCTTGCCGAAATTCTTTCCATGCAACAGGCCGAGAAACGCTTCGGGCGCGTTTTCGAGCCCTTGCGCGATGCTCTCGCGAAAATGCAGCTTCTTCGTCGCGACCCGCTCGCCGAGCTCCCCTAGCGCCCGCGGCCAGATATCCAGGTGCTCATAGACGATGAAGCCCTGTACCTTGAGCCGCTGGGTCAGGATGAGACGGGGCTGATCCATCGGCAGCGGCTTGCCGTCGTATCCGGAAATCATCCCGCACACCGCGATGCGCCCGAAGGCATTCATGCGCGGGAGCACGGCATTGAGCACTTCGCCGCCGACGTTCTCGAAGTAGCCGTCGATGCCGCCGGGCATCGCCGCCTCAAGGTCCTCGCGGAGTTTGCCCGCCTTGTAGTCGACGCATGTATCGAAGCCGAGCGTCTCGACGACATAGCGGCACTTCTCCGCGCCGCCCGCGATGCCCACGGCGCGGCATCCGGCCGCCTTCGCCAGTTGCCCGACGACGCTGCCCACCGCGCCGCTCGCCGCGGACACGACCACCGTCTCGCCGGCCTTCGGCTCAATGATGCCGTTCAGGCCATACCACGCCGTCACGCTTGGCATGCCCAGCACGCCGAGATAGGCGGAAAGCGGCACGCGCGAGGCATCGACCTTGTTGAGTCCGCGGCCGTCGGAGGTGCCGTATTCCTGCCAGCCGAGCATGCCGACGACGCTGTCGCCCGCCTTGAACGCCGGATTGCGCGACTCGGTCACGACGCCTGCCGTGCCGCCGATCATGACTTCATTGAGCGGCTGCGGCGCGGCATACGACTTGGCGTCATCCATGCGTCCGCGCATGTACGGGTCGAGCGAGAGATAGTGATTGCGCACGCGCACTTCGCCGTCCGCGAGGGGCGCGAGCGGCGTTTCGACGAGCTTGAAGTTCGACACCGATGCCTCGCCTTGCGGGCGCGAGACGAGCAAAATCCGGCGGTTGATCTGTGCGTCTGCCATGCGCAGTGTCTCCTTGGGGGTGTAGCTGGTGTCAGGCGTCGCTGGGTCCGGGCGTCGCCTGGGGATCGGAACGCAGCTTCTGCCGGACGATGTCGCGCCCGACCGATGTCGCGCCCGACCGCGAGCTGCTTCATGTACTTGAACGGCATGAAGTTCACCTTCATCTCGACGGTGACGACACCGATGCCGTCGCCCGCGACACTGCGCACGGCGAGGGCGAGCGAAGCATCGAGCAGGGTCATCGTGACACCGCCGTGCGCGATGACCCAGGTGTTCATGTGCTGGTTCTGAAGCGGCATGCGCACTTCGCTTTCGCCGTCGCGCGCCTTGACGAGCTGTACGCCGAGCGTGTCGATGAACGGGCTTTCGATGGAAACGTCGGAGGTTGTGTTGTCGGATCTCGACATCGTGCTCACACTTCGTAGTCGACGCACTGACGGTCTTCGCGGATCGCCGCGACGAAGTCCTTCAGCGCCTGATGCTTCGGATAGACCTGATAGGCTTCGAGCGCGGCACGGTCGTCGAAGTCGGACACGAGCACGACGTCGTAGGTGCATTCGAAGCCCGGCTGTGCGGTGCCGACTTCGAAATGCCCCTGCCCCTTCACGATGTTGCGGCAGGTCTCGAGCTTCGCCTTCAGCTTCTGCGCATTTTCCGCGCGGCTCGCACCTTCGGCGTTCTCCTTCAGTTTCCACATGACGATGTGACGTAGCACGGCCGGCCACTCCTGTTATCGATCGAGAACTGAAGCGTAGCAAAAATCGCCGTGCGCCGAAGCGTGCACAACCGTCACACGATTTCGAAAAGCCCCGCCGCACCCTGCCCGCCCGCCGATGCACATCGTCACCACGACGAACTTCGCGCCGCGACGCTTGCCTTCGATGAGCGCATGCCCCGTCAGCCGCGCGCCCGACACGCCGTACGGATGTCCGACCGCTATCGCGCCGCCATTCACGTTCAGCCGCTCGTCCGGAATGCCCAGCTTGTCGCGGCAATAGAGCACCTGAACGGCGAAGGCCTCGTTCAGTTCCCACAGATCGATATCGTCCACGGACAGGCCCGCGCGCTTCAGGAGCTTCGGCACCGCGAACACCGGACCGATGCCCATTTCGTCGGGCTCGCAACCCGCCACCGCGAAGCCGCGGAAGATGCCGAGCGGCTACAGTCCTTCCTTCTCCGCGCGCGCCGCGTTCATCACGACGCAGGCGGACGCGCCATCCGAGAACGGGCTCGCGTTGCCCGCCATGATGACGCCGCCCGGTAGCGCGGTGCGAATCTTCGATACGCCTTCGAGCGTCGTGTTGGCGCGGATGCCTTCGTCGGCGTCGAGCGTGACCTCCTTCGTGAAGAGGCGGCCCGTGGCCTTGTCGGCGATGCCGGCGAGCACGGTGATCGGCACGATCTCGTCGTCGAACCTGCCCGCTGCCTGCGCCGCCGCGCGCTGCTGGGAGCGCACGCCGTACTCGTCCTGCCGCTCCTTCGAGATCTCGTAACGCTTCGCGACGTTCTCGGCCGTCTGCAGCATCGACCAGTAGATCTCCGGCTTGTGCTCGTCGAGCCAGCCTTCCTTGATCATGTGGCGGTTCATCTCGTTCTGCACGCACGAGATCGATTCGACGCCGCCCGCGACATACACATCGCCCTCGCCGGCGATGACGCGCTGCGCGGCGAGCGCGATCGTCTGCAAACCCGACGAGCAGAAGCGATTCACCGTCATGCCCGGAACGGCGACCGGCAGCCCGGCACGCAAGGCGATCTGCCGCGCGATATTCATGCCCGTGGCGCCCTCCGGATTCACACAGCCCATGATGACGTCCTCGACGCGCGCCGGATCGATGCCCGCGCGCTCGACCGCGGCCTTCGTGACGTGGCCGCCGAGCGTTGCGCCGTGGGTCATGTTCAGCGCGCCGCGCCAGGATTTGGCGAGCGCGGTGCGCGCCGTCGATACGATCACTGCATCGGTCATGTCGTTCCCCTTGCCTCGATGTCTTCCGACTTCAGACGCCGCACGCCGGCGTTGCTCATGTCCTACCACGCGCGTTCGAGCGAGCCGTTCAGGTCGATCGTGCGGCACGCGTCTTCGATCACGTTCGCCTCGAAGCCAGCCGCGCGCGCATCGAGCGCCGACCACGCGACGCAGTAATCGGTCGCCAATCCGGCGAGCCATACGCGCTTTGCGCCGACCTCGCGCAGATAGCCGGCGAGGCCCGTCGGCGTCACGCGGTCCGCTTCGAGGAACGCGGAATAGCGCTGTCGACGCGCGCGTGATGGCCCTTGCGCACGACGAGCCGCGCATGCGGCACATGCAGATCGCGATGCAGGGCTGCGCCCTCCGTATCCTACACGCAATGCATCGGCCACAGCACCTGCTCGCCGTAGGGCAGCATCATCGTCTCAAAGGGCTTGCGGCCTGCGTGATTCGCCGCGAACGACGCGTGCGAGCGCGGATGCCAGTCCTGCGTCAGCACGACATGCGAGAACGCGGGCGCGAGCCGGTTGATGACCGGCACGACTTCATCGCCGCGCGCGACGGCAAGCGCGCCGCCCGGCATGAAGTCGTACTGCACGTCCACGACGAGGAAAACATCTTCAACGGGTTTCATCATGTTCACCGATTCGTTCACGCGTTGAACCGCCCGCCGGATGCCGCGAGGGCGCTCACGCGCGCGGCCGGCTGCCACGCCGCGTCGTTGGGCTGCTGCGCGTATTTGCGCATCGCGCGTTCCACGTTGTAGAGGCCGATGGTGTCCGCATAGAGCGTCGAGCCGCCGCGCCAGAGCGGAAAGCCGTAGCCCGTCAGATAGACCATGTCGATGTCCGAGGCCTTCGCCGCAATGCCTTCGTCGAGAATCTTCGCGCCTTCGTTCACGAGCAACAGCACGAGGCGCTCGACGATCTCTTCATCGCCGATCCTGCGCCGCACGGCGCCCTGCTCCTTCGAATACGCGACGATCATGTCATCGACCAGCTTCGACGGCAGCGCATCGCGCCTGCCCGGCTGATAGTCGTACCAGCCCGCCCCGGTCTTCTGTCCGAAGCGGCCCATCTCGCACAGACGGTCGGCGACGCGCGAATAATGCAGCTCCGGCTGCTCGCGATAGCGGCGCTTGCGGATGGCCCAGCCGATGTCGTTGCCGGCGAGATCGCTCATGCGGAACGGGCCCATCGCAAAGCCGAACTGCTCGATCGCGCGATCGATCTGCGCGGGCAGCGCGCCCTCTTCCAGCATGAACAGCGCCTGACGGATGTACTGCTCGATCATGCGGTTGCCGATGAAGCCGTCGCACACGCCCGCCACCACGGCGGTCTTGCCGATCTTCTTCGCGAGCTGCATGACGGTCGTGAGCACGTCCTTTGCCGTCTTCTCTCCGCGCACCACTTCGAGCAGCTTCATCACGTTTGCGGGGCTGAAAAAGTGCATGCCGATGACGTCGCCCGGGCGCTTCGTAAAGGAGGCGATCTTGTTGAGATCGAGCGTCGAGGTGTTCGACGCGAGGATCGCGCCGGGCTTCGCGATTTCGTCGAGCTGGCGGAAGACCTGCTCCTTCACGCTCAGCTCCTCGAAGACGGCTTCGACGACCAGGTCGGCCTGCGCGAGATCGGCGTAGGACAGCGTCGGATGAATGAGCGCCATGCGCGCTCCTCCACCTTCTCCTGCGTGAGCTTGCCCTTCTTCACTTGCGCCTCGTAGTTGCGGCGGATGGTGGCGAGGCCGCGATCGAGCGCATCCTGCTTCGTTTCGAGCAGCACGACGGGCAGGCCCGCGTTGAGGAAGTTCATCGCGATGCCGCCGCCCATCGTGCCCGCACCCACCACCCCGATGTGCCCGATCTTCCTAACGGGCGTATCCGGCGGCACATCCGCGATCTTGCCGGCCGAGCGCTCACCGAAAAACGCGTGCCGCAACGCACGGCTCTCGGGCGTCTGCACCAACGCGAGACCGCGCTCGAAGCCTTCCTTCACGCCTTTTTCGATCGCGTCGATGCATTTGTGCGGCGCCGGGAAATGCTTCGCGACCGCCGCTACGCTGTTCCTCGCGAACTGGATGAAGCCCTCGGCATTCGGATGCTCGATCTTGCGGTCACGCACCTTCGGATATGGGCCGCCCCGGTCCGCAGCCTGGCCTGCGAAGCAAATCGCGGCGGCCAGCAGATCGGCTTCGGCGATTTCGTCGAAGAGCGCGGTCTGCGCGAGCTTTTCGGACGGCACCGGCGTGCCCGAGACGATCATATTCAGCGCAGTCTCCAGACCGACCGCGCGCGGCAGTCGCTGCGTGCCGCCCACGCCGGGCAGCAGGCCGAGCTTCACTTCCGGCAGCGCGATCTGCGGGCCCGGCGCGGCGATGCGGTAATGCGCGCCGAGCGCAAGCTCGAGGCCGCCGCCCATCGCGACCGCGTGAATCGCTGCGACGACTGGCTTCGCGCTACCCTCGACGGCCTTGATCACGGTCATGAGCGTCGGCTCCTGCGTGGCCTTCGGCGTGTTGAACTCGGTGATGTCCGCGCCGCCCGAGAACGCCTTGCCCGCGCCGATGAGGACGATGGTGCGCACATTCGCGCCATCGCCCGCGCGCTGGATGCCTTCGACGATGCCCAGGCGCGTGGAATGCCCGAGCCCGTTGACGGGCGGATTGTCGAGCGTGATTATGGCGACGCCGTCGCGGATCGAATAGTCCACTGCCATGAAAGAATCTCCTGTAAGAATCTCCTGTCGACCGGATACTTCTGAATTATGGTGGCTGATGGGCGCAGAATACACATAAAAGCACGATCGTTCAATTAAGACGATTGCGCGTTTGCATGGCCGGAAAATGGAAAAGCCCCCGGCTCCGCGCAAAGCGGACCGGGGCTTTGAAGAAGAACCCGGATCAGACGGAATTTTCGGCCGCGGTCGGCAGCACGTAATCGCGATATTGCTCCCGCAGCCGCACCTTCTGCAGTTTGCCGGTCGCCGTGTACGGCAGTTCTTCCGCGAACACGACATCGTCCGGCATCCACCACTTCGCGACCTTGCCCTCGAAATGCGCGAGCAGTTCCTCGCGCGTGAGCGAAGCGCCGGGTTTCAAGACCGCGACGATCAGCGGCCGCTCCGTCCACTTCGGATGCGCGCACGCGATGCACGCGGCCTCCGCCACCTGCGGATGCGACACCGCGATGTTTTCCAGATCGATCGAGCTGATCCATTCGCCGCCGGACTTGATCACGTCCTTGCTACGGTCGGTGATCTGCATGAAGCCGTCCTCGTCGATGGTGGCGACGTCGCCGGTTGGGAACCAACCGTCGATGAGCGGGGAATCGTCGCGACGGAAATAGCGGTCGATGACGCACGGGCCCCGCACGGGCAGATCGCCGAATGACTTGCCGTCCCACGGCAGCTCGCGGCCGTCGTCGCCGACCACTTTCATGTCGACGCCGAACAGCGCGTGACCCTGCTTCTCGAGCGAGCGTCGTTGCTCCTCGAGCGGTCGCTGCTTCTGCCGGTAGCTCAGCCGCGCGAGGGTGCCGAGCGGCGACATTTCGGTCATGCCCCATGCGTGGATCACCTGCACGCCGTAGTCTTCCTCGAAGCTGCGCAGCATGGTGGGCGGGCACGCCG
Organism: Candidatus Paraburkholderia schumanniana; assembly: GCA_001189335.2. Lineage (GTDB taxonomy): Bacteria > Pseudomonadota > Gammaproteobacteria > Burkholderiales > Burkholderiaceae > Caballeronia > Caballeronia schumanniana. The sequence goes on along the minus strand of LFJH01000001.1, from coordinate 18,852 downwards.
AACCGCCGATCACGGTGCGCCTGAGCGTCGAGAAGCACGCCTTCTGCTCCTTCACATGCGACGGAGGCTCATCCACACGGTCGGCACGCCCGCGAAATACGTGACGCCTTCCGCTTCCATCAATTCGTAGAGCGACTTGCCGTCGAGATCCTTGCCGGGCAATACGAGCTTCGCGCCGACGAGCGGCGCCGCATGCGGAATGCCCCCCATGCATTGACATGAAACATCGGCACGACGGGAAGAATCGAATCGCTCGATGAGGCGCCCATTGCGTCGGGCAGCGCGGCTGCGTAGGCGTGCAGCACGGTCGAGCGATGCGAATAGAGCGCGCCCTTCGGATTGCCCGTGGTGCCGGACGTGTAGTAGAGAAACGAGGCCTGACGCTCGTCGAGCAGCAGCCATTCATAGTTGCCGTCCTGCTCGGCGAGGAGCCTCTCGTAGCTCATCACCGGCACGCTGATGTTCGACAGGTGCTCCGCGATGCACGCCTCGTCGGCGAGCGCGATCCAGCCTTTCACGTTGGGGCACTGCGGCGCGATGAGCTCGACGAGCGGCCCGAAGGTCATGTCGAAGCAGACGTACGAATCGTCGGCGTGATCGATGATGAACGCGATCTGATCGGGAAAGAGGCGCGGGTTGATCGTGTGGCAGACCGCGCCCCTCCCCGCGATCCCGTAGTAGCACTCGAGATGCCGGTAGCCGTTCCACGCGAGCGTGCCGATGCGCTCGCCCTGCTCCACGCCGAGCGACGTCAGCGCCTGCGCGAGCTGCTTCGCGCGCTTCTCGCAGTCTCGGTACGTGTACCGGTGGAGGTCGCCTTCGATGCGGCGCGAAACGATCTCGTTATGGCCGAAATGACGGAAGGCATGGAACAGGAGGGACGACGCGAGCAGCGGGATTTCCATCATCTGACCAAGAAGACGACTTTGAAGCAGCGGCGACGTCATAGGCGATGTCCTCGGATGAGTCGAATGCTTGGCGGGCGTTGACGACCGGGCTTCTGCAGGCGACCGGGCTTCTGCAGGCCCGCGGACGCGGAATTACAATATCGTTTAACTCAGAGGCGCTCAATATGTCGTTTTCCCCAAGCAATGCCGCGCGTGCAGCGCGCGACGACACACCTGCCGAGGCCCGTTCCATGAGCGAAATCGCCAGCGCGATCGAGATCGGCGAGCCCGGTTCCTTCGCCGCGCTGGGCACCGCATTCCTCACCCGGCTGCCCGCTGCACCCGTGCCCGATCCGTACCTCGTCGGCCTGTCGCGCGAGATGGCGGAATCGCTCGGCTTCGATCCGGACGTCGCCGTCGGCCAGGAAAAGAACGAGTTCGCCGGGTACTTCGCGGGCAATCCGACGCGCGATTGGCCAAGTGACGCGCTGCCCTATGCCGCCGTATATTCGGGCCATCAGTTCGGCGTGTGGGCGGGTCAGCTGGGCGACGGCCGCGCGCTCACGTTGGGCGAAGTCGAACACGACGGCGCACGCCTCGAAGTGCAGCTGAAGGGCGCGGGACGCACGCCCTATTCGCGCATGGGCGATGGCCGCGCGGTGCTGCGCTCGTCGATCCGCGAGTTTCTCTGCTCGGAGGCGATGCACCATCTCGGCATCCCGACGACGCGCGCGCTCACCGTCATCGGCTCCGATCTGCCGGTGCGGCGCGAGACCATCGAGACCGCCGCGATCGTCACGCGCGTCGCGCCGAGCTTCGTGCGCCTCGGCCACTTCGAGCATTTCTATTCGAACGACCGCGTCGACGATCTGAAGAAGCTCGCCGATCACGTCATCGACCGCTTCTATCCGCATTGCGGGGACGCCGAGGACCCCTATCTCGCGCTGCTCGACGAAGCCGTGCGCTCCACCGCGGACCTGATGGCGCAGTGGCAAGGCGTCGGCTTCTGCCACGGCGTGATGAACACAGACAACATGTCGATCATCGGCCTCACGATCGACTACGGTCCGTTCGGCTTCATGGATGCCTTCAACGCGCATCACATCTGCAATCACTCGGATACGCAGGGCCGCTATTCGTATAGCCGTCAGCCGCAGGTCGCGTACTGGAATCTCTTCTGCCTCGCGCAGGCGCTCGTGCCGCTGTTCGGGCAGGAGCTGCCCGAGGAAGGCCGTGGCGAGCGCGTGGTCCAAGAGGCGCAGAAGGTGCTCGAACGCTACAGGGAGCGCTTCGCGCCTGCGCTGGTGGCCAAAATGCGCGCGAAGCTCGGCCTCGAAGTCGAGCGCGAAGGCGATGACAAGCTCGCCAACGGCCTCTTCGAAATCATGCATGCGAATCGCACGGACTTCACGCTCACGTTCCGGAACCTGTCGAAGCTCTCGAAATCGGACGCGAGCCAGGATGCGCCCGTGCGCGATCTGTTCCTCGACCGCGCCGCGTTCGATGCGTGGGCGGCGCAGTATCGCGAGCGCCTCGCGCACGAACCGCGCGACGACACCGCACGCGCGGCCGCGATGAACCGCGTGAATCCGAAGTACGTGCTGCGCAATCATCTGGCGGAAAACGCGATCCGCCGGGCAAGCGAAAAGGACTTTTCGGAAGTGGCGCGTCTGCTGGACGTGCTGCGCCGCCCCTACGACGAGCAGCCCGAATACGAGGCTTACGCCGGCCTGCCGCCCGACTGGGCAAGCGCGCTCGAAGTGAGTTGTTCTTCGTAGGATCGCCCTCATATACGAGCCCTTCCCGGGCCAGATTTCCCGGGCCAGATCAAAGGAACGACAGATGAGCCACGACGACACCCCGACGAGCTACCCGCTGCAAAAGGACGACGCCACCTATCGCCGCGAACTCGACGACATGCAATATCAGGTCACGCGCCATGCCGCGACCGAGCGCCCGTTTACCGGCAAGTACTGGGATCACAAGGAGCGTGGTGTCTACGACTGCGTGTGCTGCGGCACGCCGCTGTTCGAATCGGACACGAAATTCGACGCGGGCTGCGGCTGGCCGAGCTATTTCAAGCCGATCAACGGCGAAGTGATCCGGGAAAAGACCCACCGCTCGCACGGCATGCTGCGCATCGAGGTGCTCTGCAAGAACTGCGGCGCGCATCTCGGCCATGTCTTCGAGGACGGCCCCGTGCCGACCGGCTTGCGGTATTGCATCAACTCGGCTGCGCTACAATTCGAACCCAAGTAAGCGCGAGCACGGCACGGGGCGCCCCGCGGCAGCCTGCGGCGCCGCCGCCTTCGGCCGTATCGACGCCAGCTCTTTCCCGAGCGGGCGCTTGTTTCCCGCATGCCCGCCCCCATCCGATGCCCTTCACGTCCGGACGCCAATGAAATTTCTGTTCGATCTGTTTCCGATCATTCTCTTTTTCGTCGCATTCAAGATCTGGGGCATCTACACGGCGACAGCAGTCGCGATCGCGGCGACGCTCGTGCAGATCGCCTGGGTGGCGTTCCGGCACCGCAAGGTCGGTCCGATGCTGTGGGTGAGTCTCGGCGTGGTCGTCGTGTTCGGCGGCGCGACGCTCGTGCAACACAACGACACTTTCATCAAATGGAAGCCCACGGCGCTCTACTGGCTGTTCGCGCTCGCGCTGATCGCCGCGCAACTCGGTTTTCGAAAGAATCTTATCGAAGCGATGATGGGCAAGCAGATCGTATTGCCGCATCGCGTGTGGGGCCAGTTGAATGTGGCGTGGGCGGTGTTCTTCGCGCTGCTGGGCATCGTGAATCTCTTCGTCGCGTACAACTTCACCACCGATCAATGGGTGAATTTCAAGCTCTTCGGCGCAACGGGATGTCTCGTCGTGTTCATCGTCGCGCAGAGCTTCTGGCTCGCGAAGTACATGAAGGAGGACGGACAATAAGTGGCGGATTCGACTTCATGACGGCATCGGCGGCGGACAAGATCGCGCATCTCGAAGCGCGTCTGAACGCGATGCTTCAACCGCAATCGGTGCATATCGACGACGACAGCGCCGCGCACGCGGGCCACGCGGGCGCGGCGGCGGGCAGCCACTACACGGTGACCATCGTCGCGGACTGCTTCGCGGGCCGGGCGCGCGTGGCGCGGCATCGACTGGTGTATGATGCGCTGGCTGAGGAAATGCGGCGCGGCGTGCACGCGCTCGCGATCCGGGCTTACACGCCGCAGGAGTTCGCAGAACAATTCGAATAGATGCGCGCCCATTTCACCGTTAAGCCTTGCCTCTTGAATCTCGCCTTTGAAGGCGTCTGTTTGCTCAGTTAGGAACCTCCGATGACTTTGAAAAAAACCCGCGTCTGGGTGTTGCTGGCTGCGTTCGCGGCTGCGCCCGCTTTCGCGCAGAACGTTGCCGTCGTGAACGGCACGCCGATTCCCACGTCGCGCACGGACGCGCTCGTCAAGCAGCTCGTCGCGCAGGGTCAGCAGGACTCGCCGCAGCTTCAGCAGGCGGTGCGCGAGGAACTCATCAACCGTGAAATCCTGATGCAGGAAGCCGCCTGCGAAGGCATCGCGTCGAGCCCGGACGTGAAGGCGCAGATCGCCGTCGCGCAGCAGACCGTCGTGCTACGCGCGCTCATCGAAGACTTCGTGAAGAAGAACACGCCGACCGACGCCGAAATCAAGGCGCGCTACGACCAGCTGGTCAAGCAGAATGGCGGCGGCACGGAGCTGCATCTGCATCACATTCTCGTCGACAATGAACAGCAGGCGAGGGATCTGATCGCCAAGATCAAGGGTGGCGCGAGCTTCGAGGATCTCGTCAAGCAATATTCGAAGGACCCGGGATCGGGCAAGAACGGCGGCGATCTGGACTGGTCGTCGCCATCGGCTTACGTGCCGGAATTCGGCGCGGCCGCCGGGAAGCTTAAGAAGGGCGAAGTGACGCCCGAGCCGGTGAAGGCGCAGTTCGGCTGGCACATCATCCGCATGGACGATTCGCGCGAGATCGCCCCGCCGTCGCTCGAACAGGTGAAGACCCAGATCGCGCAGCAGATCCAGCAGGAAAAGCTGCAGGCGTTCGAAGAGAGTCTGCGAAGCAAGGCTGTGATCAAGTAAGCGCACCGCCTTTCGATTTACGACAGACGACAAAGCCGCCCCCAGGCGGCTTTGTCGCTTCATACTGCCCCCTCAACCGCCGAGCCCCGGCCGCACCACCGCGCCGGCGCGCATCAGCTTCGGCAGCTCGCGGTTCTGGACCACGCTCATGAACCGGGCCCAGTCCTGCGCGAGCGCGGCCTTGTCGACCTTGTCGGTGTCGCCGAGCCTGTAGCGCTCGCCCGGCGCATACGGCCGCTCCCACGCCGCCCGATGCCATGCGCGTTCCGCGAGCGCCAACAGCCGCGGATACACCATGTACTCGAACTGCTGATCGGTGCCATCACCTCGGCCCATGCCTGCCCCTGTCCCTCGATCCGCGGCGCCGCGCCCGTGCCCGTTGCCTCGAAGGGATTGCCATCGCGATCGGCCATGATCTCCGCGTTCTGCGGCAGATTGTCCGGCGCGAGCGAGAACGTCTTGAAGCTGTCCGTGGCGTGCGAGTCCAGTAGTAGTAGCCGCGCTCGCGCTGATCGAACGAATACGGGAAGTCGAAGTACAGATAGTCCGGCAGCGCGAGCACGGTCTTGTAGCCCTGATTGGCGAGCGTCTGCACGGTGTCCGATGCGCCCCAGAACATCGTGTCCCACATCGTCACCATCATGCTCGCGGTCGCGAAATCCTGCGGACCGTTCGCATGCTTGATGCCGTCCTGCCACGCGGCCATCGTACCGGCGCCGTTGGCCCTCACGATCTGGCTCACCTGGCGCGCGAACATCGACGGCAGTTCATCCACGGATGCCGCCTTGCCCGATGCGATCAGCGCCGCGCATTGCGGCGAGCGTCCCCACGGCTTGTCCTGCGCGGCGAGATTCACGTGCCCCTTGCCGGGATCGGTGCCGTCGAGCGGCTGGAAGCCAGCGCCGAGCAGGATGTTCTTCGCCTCGTCGCCGCCGAAGTGCCAGATGGAGAGCGGCGCGCCGGCCTCGCGATGCATGGACGCGATCTCGCCGATCACCTTCGACGCGAAATGCTGCGCGCCGCCCGAGCAGGGATTCAGAAAGCTGCGACGATCGTAGAACTGGACCGTGGTCGTGTTCGAGGTATCGGCGGGATCGAGCAGGCGGTATGCGCTTGCGGCCGCTTCGTTGCCTTGGGCGTGCAGGCGTTGATGGCGCGCCTCCATCGATACCACCGCGGCGCGCGCGTGGCCGGGCATGTCGATCTCCGGAACGATCTCGATGAAGCGATCCGCCGCGTAGCGCACCAGCGCGACATAGTCGGCGCGGCTCAGATAGCCGCCGCCGGAGCGGTCGTCCGGACCCGAGCCGAGCTGCGGCAGCAGACAGCGCATTTCGGTGAGATCGTGACAGCGCTTCGCGCCGATCTCGGTAAGTTCGGGCAGTCCCGGAATCTCGATGCGCCAGCCTTCGTCGTCCGACAGATGCACGTGCAGGTGATTCAACTTGTACGCGCTCATCTGGTCGATCAGACGGCGCAGCGTCGCCGGCTGGCGGAAGTTGCGCGCTACGTCGACCATCATGCCGCGATGTGTATAGCGCGGCGCGTCCTCGATCGTCATCGCCGGCACGCTGCCGCCGCCCGCCGGCGCGAGCGACAGCAACGTCTGCACGCCATAAAAGAGTCCCGCGGCGTCGAAGGCGTCGATGCTCACGCCGTCCGTCGCGATCGTCAGGCGATAGCCGCCGCTCTTCGCGATATCGGCGGGCAGCGCGCCGGCGGCGATCCGGCCGCTCACGCGCACCGACGGACCGCTGAGGCCGAGCGCCGCCGCACGCGCAACGAGCGCCGCCACCTGCGATGCGCTCAGCCCGGCCAGCGACAAATCGATCCCGCCGACCTGCACTGCACCCTCGCCCGCCGTTTCACGCAACACCGCGGGCAGGGCGCGCGCGGCAACCGCGGCAACCTGTTGCGCCGTCGGCAGTGCGGCTTCCGCGCTGGCGCGATGCACTTGCGCCGGCGTCGCGGCAAACGCTGCGGCATCATCCTTGACCGGCGGAATGCGATCGACGTAGCGGGTTTCGTCGTCGGTATCGTTGTGTGCAAGGATGGCGGGCGTCGCGCTGCCGTCCGCCACGACGTAGGCGCGCGGCAACAGGTCGCTGTAGCGCTGATACCAGTATTCGCCGACGAACGGCACTTCGACCCGCTCGCCCGCGCCCAGCGTGAACGCGCCTGCGTGCGGCGTGAGCGCGTAGAGATCGCCCGTGATGTGCTTCCATGCGAACGCCGGGTGCTCGATCATCAGGATGCGCCGGATGCTATGGACGTATAGCGTCCAGCCGCCAGCGACGAGGCTGCGCCCGCCGGCATTCTCCAGAATCAGCTTGCCTCGCGCACAACTGGCCCAGTCCGCGCCAAGGTCTGCGCAGTTCGTGCCGGACTTCGCTGCTTCGTTAGTGTCGGTCATGACGCGCACCATCAGGTTCTCGCCGAGCATGGCCGCCCGCGCCGTCGGCGAAAGAATGGCCGAACCGGCGTCGGAACCGTCGCCACACGCCCTCATCAAGGCCGACGTCGCAACGGTCGCTATTACCAATAAATTACGCATATCTAAGTATTTTGATCGAAACTGCTTCATCGCTCCTCCATGTCAGTCGCGTGCCAATACGGCGCGCCGAAGCACTATACCTGCAACTTACAGCCCGATTATTTTGAGATGCTTGTCAAAAAGCAGCGTCGGAGAATCCAAAGCGTCAGCCAAAAAACAAAACACCCCGAAGCGTGAGCTTCGGGGTGTCTTTGCTGGGTGATGCGCGCTCAACCGAGGAAACGTCGCGCATTCTGAAACACGCGCAGCCACGGGCTGCCGTCAGTGGTCCAGTCCTCAGGCGTCCAGCTCATCTGCACGTTGCGATGCACGCGCTCCATGTGCGGCATCAGCACGGTGAAGCGGCCATCGGGCGTCGTCACCGACGTGATGCCCTGCGGCGAGCCGTTCGGGTTGAACGGATACTGCTCCGTCGCGTTGCCTCGGTGATCGACGTAACGCATCGCGACGAACGCCTTCGACTGATCGCCCTGCTGCGAGAAGTCAGCGAAGCCTTCGCCGTGCGCGATCGCCACCGGGATGCGCGAGCCTTCCATGCCCGTGAAGAAGCCTTCCATGCCCGTGAAGAAGATCGACGGCGAGCTTTGCACCTCGACCAGCGAGAAGCGCGCTTCGAACTGCTCCGACTTGTTGCGCGTGAACTTCGGCCAGTTCTCCGCGCCGGGAATCATCGACGCGAGGCTCGACATCATCTGGCAGCCGTTGCAGATGCCAAGCGCGAAGGTGTCCGGACGGCCGAAGAATGCGGCGAACATATCGGCGAGCTGCGCGTTGAAACGGATCGTCTTCGCCCAGCCCTCGCCCGCGCCCAGCACGTCGCCGTAGGAGAACCCGCCACACGCCACCGCGCCCGCAAAATCGGCGAGTGTCGCGCGGCCTTCGAGCAGATCGCTCATGTGGACGTCGTGAGCGTCGAAACCGGCGCGGTCGAAGGCATAGGCGGTCTCGAGATGCGAGTTCACGCCCTGTTCGCGCAGGATCGCCACACGCGGGCGCGCCTTCGTCGCAATGAACGGCACGGCGACATCCTCGGCCGGATCGAACGTGAGCACGGGCGAGATGCCGGGATCGGTGGCATCGAGCAGCGCGTCGTATTCGGCGTCCGCGCAGGCCGGGTTGTCGCGCAGACGCGCGATGCGCCAGCTCACCTCGCTCCACGCGCGATGCAGCTCGACGCGCGGGGCATCGAAAATCTTCTTCGCGTCGCGATAGATTTCGATCGCGCCAGTGTCGTTCGGCTTGCCGATCACATGCGAGCACGCCGACAGACCATGCTCGCGCAGCGCGCCCAGCACCGCGTCGCGGTCCGCCGCGCGCACCTGCACGACGGCGCCAAGCTCTTCCGAGAACAGCGCGCGGATCGTGCGATCCTCGCGGCGGCCGCTCGTCTGCTTCGCCCAGTCCTTCGCGTCGCCGTAGTCGGATTCGTGCTCGGCGTCGAGCGTCAGCATGTCCACGTTCAGCGACACGCCCACGTGCCCCGCGAACGCCATTTCGCAGACCGTGGCCCAGAGGCCGCCGTCCGAGCGGTCGTGATAGGCAAGCAGCTTGCCGTCGGCGTTGAGCGCCTGGATCGCCGCGAAGAAGCGCTTGAGATCTTCCGGATCGTCGACGTCGGGCACTGCGTCTCCGACCTGCTGCGTCACCTGCGCGAGGATGCTGCCGCCCATGCGGTTGCGTCCGCGGCCCAGATCGATCGCGATCAGCACTGTGTTCGTGTCGCGCACGAGCTGCGGCGTCAGATGACGGCGCACGTCTTCCACCGGCGCGAACGCCGAGATGATCAGCGATACCGGCGAGACCACTTCCCGCGCGCCGCCGCGTGCGTCTTGCCACTTCGTGCGCATCGACAGCGAATCCTTGCCGACCGGAATGCTGATGCCGAGCGCCGGGCACAGCTCCATGCCGATCGCCTTCACGGTATCGTAAAGCGCCGCATCTTCGCCGGTGCTGCCGCACGCGGCCATCCAGTTCGCCGACAGCTTCAGCCGGTTCAGCGATTCGATCGGCGCCGACGCGATGTTCGTCACCGCCTCGCCCACCGCCATGCGGCCGGAAGCCGGTGCGTCGATGACCGCGAGCGGCGTGCGCTCGGCCATCGTCATCGCTTCGCCGCGAAAGCCTGCGTAGTCCATCGTCGTCACGGCGCAATCCGCGACGGGAACCTGCCAGGGACCGACGAACTGGTCGCGCGCGGTCGTGCCGCCCACCGAGCGGTCGCCAATGGTGATGAGGAACGACTTGCTCGCGACCGTCGGATGCTTGAGCACATCGACCGCGACTTCCGACAACGGCAGGCCGGTCACGTCGACGGGCGGGAAATGTGCGCTTTCACGCTTCACATCGCGATGCATCTTGGGCGGCTTGCCGAGCAGCACGTCCATCGGCATGTCGACGGGTTCCTGACCGTCGTTGGCGTCATCGACGAGCTTCAGCTGACACTCTTCCGTCGCCACGCCCACGACCGCCACCGGGCAGCGCTCGCGTTCGCAGATGGCCTGGAACGCGGGCAGATCGTTGGGCGAAATCGCCAGCACGTAGCGCTCTTGCGCCTCGTTCGACCAGATTTCGCGCGGCGACAGACCGCTCTCTTCGAGCTGCACTTTGCGCAGCTCGAAGCGTGCGCCCTTGCCCGCGCCATCGACGAGTTCCGGGAACGCGTTCGACATGCCGCCGGCGCCGACGTCGTGAATCGAGAGGATCGGGTTGCTCTCACCCATCTGCCAGCAGGTATTGATGACTTCCTGTGCGCGGCGCTGGATTTCCGGATTGCCGCGCTGGACCGAATCGAAGTCGAGTTCGGCGGTGTTCGCGCCCGTCGCCATCGAGGACACCGCGCCGCCGCCCATGCCGATGCGCATGCCCGGGCCGCCGATCTGGATCAGCAGCGTGCCCGCCGGCAGATCGTTCTTGTGCGTGTGCTGATCCGAAATATTGCCGATGCCGCTCGCGATCATGATCGGCTTGTGATAGCCGCGCACGCGGCCCGAGACGTTCTGCTCGAAGGTGCGGAAGTAGCCGCCCAGGTTCGGGCGGCCGAATTCGTTGTTGAACGCGGCGGCGCCGATGGGCCCGTCGATCATGATCTGCAGCGGAGAAGCGATGCGGTCCGGGCGGCCATACGGCTCGTTCTTGTCGCCGGGATTGCGCGAGGCGAGCGGCACGGCGGAGTCGCGGTCGTTTTCCCATTTCTGGCGCGCATCCGGCAGATCGAGGTTCGACACCGTAAAGCCCGCGAGGCCCGCCTTCGGACGCGCGCCGCGGCCGGTCGCGCCTTCATCGCGGATTTCGCCGCCGGAGCCCGTCGCCGCGCCGGCGAACGGGGAAATCGCGGTCGGGTGATTGTGCGTCTCGACCTTCATCAGCGTGTGGGTCATCTCAACGTGACGCTGATACTGCTCGTCCGCGCCGCGCGGGAACCAGCGCTCGGCCATGCCGCCCTGCATGATCGCCGAGTTGTCCGAATACGCGACGATCGTGCCCGCGTGATTCAGCTTTTCGGTGTTGCGGATCATCTGGAACAGCGACATGTCCTGCCTTGCGCCGTCGATGGTCCATTCGCCGTTGAAGATCTTGTGACGGCAGTGCTCGCTGTTGGCCTGCGCGAACATCATCAGTTCGACGTCGGTCGGATTGCGCTTCAGGCCCTCGAACGCGTTCACCAGATAGTCGATCTCGTCTTCCGCGAGCGCAAGGCCCAGCTCAAGGTTCGCGGCCTCCAGCGCGCGGCGTCCGGCGCCGATGATATCGACCGTCTGCAGGGGTTTGGCGGGCAGTTCGTCGAAGAGATGCAGCGCCTGATCGTGCGAGGCCGCGACGCTTTCCGTCATGCGGTCGTGCAGGGCATCGGCGACGGCCGCGCGCGCGGCGTCCGACAGCGCCTTCTTGCCGCCGAGAAAGCCGCTTTTCATAATGACGGTGTACTCGACGCCGCGCTCGATGCGCCGCACTTTCTCGAGTCCGCAGTGGTGCGCGATGTCGGTCGCCTTGCTCGCCCAGGGCGAGACGGTGCCGAAGCGCGGCACGACCATGAACGTCTCCGTCGCGCCGCGCTCTTTCGTTTCCTCGAAAGGCGCGCCGTAGTGCATCAGCGCCTCGATGCGGCTGTTCTCCTCATCCGTGAGCGGCTCGGACGAGTTGACGAAATGCAGGAACTGGCCGCGCACGCCGACGATGTTCGCGTCGATGCGGGCGAGCGTTTCGATGAGGCGGGTCTGACGGAAATCGGAGAGGGCCGAAGCGCCGGGGAAACACGAGAAGTGGGCCATTGTGACGATGCGTCGATGACGTCTGTGTGCCGCTCGCGCGATGCGCCTCGTTTCCCAATATTCGCAACATTTGCAAATTCGGATTCGAGCACACGAAACGGCGTGAGGCGAAAAGGAAGACCGTGATTATAACCTGGAAGCGTCTCGAAATCGGCCCGGACGGTCCCTCCGGCCGTCGCCCCGTGACGGCTCGCCGTGGCATGGCTCCCCGCGCCCATCCCTAAAATGCCCGGGATTCGCGCGAGCCGGCGGATTGCGGCCACGCCGGCCTGCCGCACGCACGGTTCGCCGTCCCTCGCAAACGAGATTTTGGCGCTATCATGGCGCGCTTTCTTCGGGCGCGGCGCCGGGCATCGGGCTTTGGCCGCCGCAGCCGTCGTTTCAATCGTGGAGACGCGCGGCGTCGGGCGGACCAGCCCGCGCGTCATCGCCACGCAGCATCGCAATCTCGCGCCTTTGGGCACCAAAATGTCATGGATGTAATCATCATCGGCGGAGGAATCGCCGGCATCGCCACCGCGTATCAGCTGCATGCGGCTGGCCACCGGGTGTGCGTGGTCGAGCGCCACGCGACCGTCGCCCAGGGTGCCACCTACGGTCAGGGCGGCGCGCTGCTGTCCTCGCCCCTCGACGTCTGGTTCGGACCGACTTTCATGGCATCGAGTCGCGCGAAGCAATGCGGCATGGTCGTCAAGACCGGCTTCGACTCCGCCGCGCGCGATTTCGTCAAGCAACTGGGGACGCTGCGCGACGCCGAGGCGTTCGCGGTCCAGTATGAAAGGCTGCAACCGCTCGTCGAACTGTCGCGGTGCGTGCTCGGCGAGATCGAAAGCGGTCTCGAGCTGGATTTCGAGCAGCGCCGCGGCATGCTGCATGTCTTCCGCCAGCCGCGCGAAATGGAGGAAGCGCAGCCGGCCATCGAGCTGCTCAAGCGCTTCAAGGTGCCGTATCAGGCGCTGACGCCGGAGGAATGCGTCGCAGGAGCCTTCGGTGCCCGACGACCCCGAATTCGCCGGCGGCGTGCTGTTGCCCGAGGAACGCACCGCGAACTGCCCGCTTTTTACCAAGCAGCTGAAGCAGGTGCTGGAATACGGGGGCGTGCGGGTCTGCTAAAGTGATCGCAGATCTCGTCTCCGGCGTCACGCCCGAGCTTCCTGCCGAGACCCTCGCCGCGCTCAGTCTCGAACGCTTCTAGCCGCAGCAGGCGATACACGCGGCACAATCGCCCAGGAAGGGGCCGCGACGGGCACGATGGGTGCGGACGACGCCGGGTTTCCGAACGACTCGCTTTTCGAAGCGCCTTTCCGTCCGCCGCCATGACCGCTGCCCGCTCTCCCTACTTCACCCCCAAAGACGATCCGCTCGCGCTGCTGACGCTCGCCGAGTTGCGCACGCTCGAAGCGCGCGCCGCGGCCGCGCTGCCGCCGCACACGCTGATGGCGCGCGCGGGCGCGGCTGCCGCGCAATGCCTCGTCGACGCCATGGAGCACGATGCCGACACTCGCGCCCAGCCGGTATGGATCGCGGCCGGCCCCGGCAACAACGGCGGCGATGCGCTCGTGATGGCCGAGCGCCTGCATCGGGCGGGCATCGGCGTGCGCGTGTGCATGCCCGTCGAGGTCAAACCGGACGATGCGCGCTGGGCGCTCGATTCGGCGCGCGCGGCCGGCGTGCCGATCGACGACCGGCCGCCCGCTTCGTTCGACGGTTTCGGCTGGCTCGTCGACGGCCTGTTCGGCATCGGGCTCTCGCGGCCGCTCGAGAGCGTGTTTGCGGACATCGCCGCGTGCCTGACGCGCCGCGCGCGGGCGTCGGGCCGGGTGCTCGCGCTCGACGTGCCAAGCGGCCTCGACAGCGACACGGGCGCGCCGGTGAACGGCGGCGAAGCCGTGCGCGCGACGGACACCATCACCTTCATCGGCGCGAAGCCGGGGCATTTCACGTCGCGGGGACGAGACCTCACCGGCCGGCTCTTCGTCGCGACGCTGGACGTCGAGACGAGCGCGGCGCCATCGGTCGTGCTCAGCGCGCCCGCGCTCTTCGGCGCCGCCATGCCGCCGCGCGACAACGCGACCAACAAGGGCACCTTCGGCTCGCTCGCGGTGATCGGCGGCGACACGGGCATGTGCGGCGCGCCGGTGCTGGCCGCGCGCATGGCGCTCTACGGGGGCGCGGGCAAGGTGCATATCGCGTTCTTGGGCGAGGGCTTTCCGCCATACGATCCGCTTCATCCCGAACTGATGCTGCATCACGTCGACGGTTTCGCGCTCGGGAAAATGGACGCGTTGGCGATCGGCTGCGGCATGGGCACCACCGATCGCGCGAAGAAGGTGCTCGATGACGTCCTGAAGCTCGACGTCCCCAAGCTGCTCGACGCCGACGCGCTCAATCTCGTCGCCAACGACGATGCGTTAGCGTCGGCCGTCGCGGCCCGCGGCGCGCAGGACGATCCGTGCATCCTGACGCCGCATCCGCTGGAAGCGGCGCGCCTGCTGCAAACCGATGCGAAAGCCATTCAGTCCGATCGCATCGCCGCCGCGCGCCAGTTGTCCGCGCACTATGCGGTGATCGCCGTGTTGAAAGGTTCGGGCACCGTGATCGCGTCGCCCGACGGTCGCGTCGCCGTGAATCCGACCGGCAACGCCGGACTGGCGATAGGCGGCACCGGCGACGTGCTCGGCGGATTGATCGGAGCGTTGCTCGCGCAGAAACTTCCGGCTTACGAGGCCGCGCTCGCGGGCGTCTATTTGCACGGCCTCGCCGCGCAGACCCTCACGGACGATGGCATCGGCCCCGCGGGTTTGACCGCGGGAGAACTCGCGCCGGCGGTGTGCACGCTCATCAACCGCCGCTTTTACGCGGAGCATGCGCGAAGCTGACGGTCTCCGCGCGCGCTGCTTTGCAAGGTCTATGTGACGCTTTGCAAGCATCCGTTCATGCATCGTCGCTATACTCTTTTTGATTCGGGCATCCGCGGCGGGTTTAGTCGCGTTCACGAAACACACGACGCAGGCAAGCCGCGCAGGATTTGCACGAACGTATTCCTCCGTCACTCTCAGACTATCGGACCGCTCATGACCCAAACCTCGACGCTCAATTCGCTTCCTGCCTGGTCGGCGCTCCAGTCGCATTACGATGCCATTTCCGGCGAGCGCCTGCGTGACTGGTTCGCGCCGCAAAACGACACCGCGCCGACGCGCGCCGAGCGCTTCACGTTCGAAGGCGGCGGCCTCACCATCGACTTCTCCAAGAACCGCATCAACGACGCCACGCTCAAGCTCCTGGTCCAGCTCGCCGATGAAGCCGGCGTCACGAAGCGCCGCGATGCGATGTTCAAGGGCGACATCGTCAACATCACCGAGCATCGCGCGGTATTGCATACGGCGCTGCGCGCACAGTCGGCCGACGCGCCTTTCCACGAGCAGGTGCAGAAGGAAAAGGCCAAGATGGCCGCCTTCTCGGACAAGGTGCGCGACGGCTCGTGGACCGGCTACACCGGCAAGCGCATCCGCCATGTGGTGAATATTGGCATCGGCGGCTCGGGTCTCGGGCCCAAGATGGTCGTGCACGCACTGCATCATCTCGCGTCGAAGGAGCTCGATACGCACTTCGTATCGAATGTCGACGGCGCCGATCTCTACAACGTGCTGCAACAGATCGACGCCGAGGAGACGCTCACGATCGTCGTCTCCAAGACCTTCACGACGCTCGAGACAATGACCAACGCGCATTCGATGCGCGACTGGTTCCTCAAGTCCGGCTGCCCTGAAGACCAGTTGTCGAAGCATTTCGTCGGCGTGTCGGCAAATCCGGCTGAAGTGGTCAAGTTCGGCATCGCGAAGGAAAACGTCTTCGAGATGTGGGACTGGGTCGGCGGCCGCTATTCGCTGTGGTCGGCGGTCGGCCTGTCGATCATGCTGTCGGTCGGCCCGAAGAACTTCGACGCGCTGCTGCAAGGCGCCGACGCGATGGACCAGCACTTCCGCACCGCGCCGCTCGACGCGAACCTGCCGGTGCTGATGGGCATGATCGGCATCTGGTATCGCAACTTCTTCGGCTCGCAGAGCAATTTGATCGCGCCGTACTCCGAAGCGCTGCACTATCTGTCTTCGTACCTGCAACAGCTGGAGATGGAAAGCAATGGCAAGTCCGCGCGGCTCGACGGCAAGATGGTGGACTATCCGACCGCGGCCGTCATCTGGGGCAAACCGGGTACGAACGGCCAGCATGCTTTCTTCCAGATGCTGCATCAGGGGCCGACGCTGATTCCGATCGACTTCATCGCCGTGCTGACGCCCGAGCATCCGCTCGTCGATCATCACGCGAAGCTGCTAGCGAACTGCTTCGCACAGAGCGAAGCGCTGATGCTCGGCCGCACGCTGGAAGAAGCGAAGAAGGTCGCGGGCCCGGGCAAGGAAGAACTCGCGACGCACCTGAGCTTCCCCGGCAACCGGCCCACCACGACCATCATGCTCGATGCGCTCACGCCGCAGGCGCTGGGCGTGCTCATCGCGCTCTACGAGCACAAGGTGCTCGTGCAGGGCACGGTGTGGGACGTCAACTCGTTCGATCAATGGGGCGTGGAGCTCGGCAAGATTCTCGGCAAGGTCGTCGAGGCCGATATCACCGCCGCGAGCGCCGATCCGGCGAAGCACGATTCGTCGACCTCGGCGTTGATCGCGCGTGCGCGCCGTGCGTTGAAGCGCTGAGGCTCGCGTTCATGCTCATGGCCCGCGGCACTTCGGCGTCGCGGGTTGTTTACACGCTCAAACCGTTGACGAGCCGCCCTGCTTCGATCGTCAACGTCGCGTCGCAGCGCTCGGCGAGTTCGGCATCATGCGTGACGAGCACGAGCGTCGCGCCGTTGCGGCGGTTCATCTCGAACATCAGATCGATGATCGCGTAGCCGGTGGCCGCATCGAGACTGCCGGTGGGTTCGTTCGCGAAGAGCACGGCGGGATGCGTGACGAACGCGCGCGCCAGTGCCACGCGCTGCTGCTCGCCGCCGGACAGCAGCTTGGGATAATGTCCCGTGCGTTGTGACAGACCGACCTGATCGAGCAGCGAGCGTGCGCCGCGATCTCGCTGTGCGGCATCTCGGCGCGCAGTTCGAGCGGCAGCATCACGTTCTCGAGCGCGGTGAGATGCGGCATCAGCTGAAAAGACTGGAACACGAAGCCGACGGCGCCGCTTCGCAATGCGGCGCGTTCATCTTCGTTCAAGAGGTGGACAGTTCCTTGCCGAGCAGACGAACCGAGCCTTCGCTCGCGCTGTCCAATTCGGCGAGCAGGCCGAGCAGCGTCGACTTGCCCGAGCCCGATGCGCCGACGATCGCCACACTGCTGCCCCTGGCGATCGACAGATCGATCTGATCGAGAATCGTAAGCTCGCCCGTTGCGTGCTTCACCCGCTTGCTTAATCCCCGTACTTCGATGACCGGCTCGATATTGTTTTGCATGAACACTTTGAAGAAGAACTTGCGCGGCTTCGTGCCCGCGATCGCGCTGATGCGGCCTGTTCCGCGACGGCGCACGCCGCGGCCGCGCAGGCGGCCGCTCAAGCGAAGCCCGCGATCGTCGTGCTGGGCGACAGTCTTTCCGCCGAATACGGCCTGCCGCGCGACACGGGCTGGGTCAATCTCTTGCGCCAAAGGCTGGCAAAGGAGCGTGATTATAACGTCGCCAATTCGAGCATCAGCGGCGACACCACGAGCAGCGGACGCGCGCGGCTCACCGCGGTGCTCGCGCGCATCAAGCCCGCGATCGTGATCGTCGAGCTCGGCGGAGCCCTGCGCGGCGTGCCCCTCGCGACGACGGAGGCGAACCTGCGCAGCATCGTCGATGCATCGCAGGCCGCGCACGCGAAGGTTTTACTCATCGGAATGTACGTTCCACCCAATTACGGCCCCGACTATTCGCAAAAGTTCCACGCGGTCTATGAACGCATCGCGAAGGAAAAGAAGGTGCCGCTCGTGCCCTTTCTGCTTGCCGGTATCGCGGACAAAGCGTCCATGTTCTAGTCCGACCAGATCCATCCGACCGGGCAGGCGCAGCCCTTGCTATTGGATAACGTCTGGCCAACCTTGAAACCCTTGCTGGCCTCAAGCGCCGCGCACTGACGATGGCGCCGGCCGCGACAGCTTTTCATCTCGACGCGGAGCACGGCCAAGATTCAGATATCTGAGACTTTCGCGTAACTCTGACAACCCCGCTTGCCTCATGAGCGCCCCTACAGGAGGTCACGTGAAACTTTTCCCCCTTCTACTTTTCCCCCTTCTCGCCCTGACCGTTGCGATCTCGGCCAGCGCCGCGGAAGCGCCACCCGCCATGCAGCAGGTCGGCACGAGCCAGAAGCCGCCTGCAGCGGTTGCGCAATGCGTTGCCCAGAAGTGGGCCGACAAGTCGCAGCAGCAGGTCGTGTCGCAGAACACGCTTGCGAACAATTAGGCCGTCAACGTGTACGTTCCCGGCCAGCAGCCGCCGACCGGCGCCGCGGCCATCGTGCGCCCGGCTCGATCGGGTCCGGGCTCGTGGATCGGCTTCCGCGCCTCGGGCGCGGCCGGCAGTCAGGCAACCGGCGACATGCCTGTAAAACCCAGGCCGTGTGGTGGCGCGCTCGCCCGTGCGCTGGACGACACAAACAAAAGCCCCGCTTCCTGAGAAACTCAATGTGTTCAGGCGATTTTTCCTTCAACACATACCCCATCGATTCCGCACGGCGAGTGAGATTGTTCAGGACACGCTGACGGTAGCGTTCCTCGTAATATGCGGCGCCTGGATCGACGTACTCCAGGTCATAGCGCAGCGTGTTATAGAAGAGAATGGCAATCTTGCGCGCGGTGGCTGTAACAGCTTTGGCCTTGCCGATCCGGGCTGACAGGCGTCGATAGAAACCACCCAGGGCAGTGTCCCTCCTGCCGACCGTCGTCGCGGCCAGCCGTAGGGCGGCTGCCGCCTTGCTGGAAGAGCGGCGCGTCTTGGATGAGAGAATTTTGCCGCCCGAGATCTTGTTGCCAGGCGCGAGGGACAACCAC
>LFJH01000052.1 GCA_001189335.2 Candidatus Paraburkholderia schumanniana | reverse complement strand
TGCAGGTGAAACGAGCGCTTGCCGAGATTTATTCCAATGACCATCACGTCTTGCATGGTGTTGTCTCCGGTTGATCGTGCTGACATAGCTTAACCCACTGTCAGGTGGGGAGGACCATCCCATTACGGTGACGGTGAATCAATCTCAAGGCCGAGGAGGGCAAGGAGATCGTCCGGCGGCTCTCGAAGGAGGCTGATATCGTCATCGAGAACTTCCGGCCCGGCTTGCTCGAAAAGCTCGGGCTCGGCTATGAAGCGCTGTCCGCCGAAAACCCCGGCCTCGTAATGGTGCGTCTCTCGGGCTACGGCCAGACCGGTCCGTATCGCGATCGGCCGGGCTTCGGCGCGATCGCCGAGTCGATGGGCGGCCTGCGCCACATCACAGGCTACCCGGATCTGCCGCCGCCGCGCATCGGCATCTCGATCGGCAATTCAATCGCCGCGCTGCACGGCGTGATCGGCGCGCTGATGGCGCTGCATCACAAGCAGGTCAACGGCGGCAAGGGGCAGGTCGTCGATGTCGCGCTGTACGAAGCCGTCTTCAACATGATGGAAAGCGTCGTGCCCGAATACGGCGTGTACGGCATGGTGCGCGAGCGCACGGGCGCGTCGCTGCCGGGTATCGTGCCGTCGAATACGTACCCTTGCCGCGACGGCAGCATCGTGATCGGCGGCAACAGCGATTCCATTTTCAAGCGCCTGATGAACGCCATCGATCGCGCCGATCTCGCCGACGATCCCGCGCTCGCGTCGAACGACGGCCGCGTGCCGCGCACGCAGGAAATCGACGACGCCATCGCCGCCTGGCTCTCGACGCACAGCATCGACGAGGCGCTCGCCGTGCTCAACGCCGCCGACGTGCCCGCGGGCCGGATCTACAGCGTCGCGGACATGTTCACCGACCCGCAGTACATCGCGCGCCAGATGCTGCAACGCTTTCCGTGGCAGGACGGGCGCGAGATCACGCTGCCCAACGTCACGCCGAAGCTCTCGGAAACACCGGGCGAAACGCGCTGGCTCGGACCGCAACTCGGTGAACACACGGATGAAGTACTTCAAACGCTCGGGTATGATGCCGACGATATTGCGCGGCTGCGGGCGGCCAAGGTGATCTGAGCTTCTGGCCGCAACAGCGCAGACAACGATAAAACAAGGAGACAAGCAACGATGAAACGCAGAACGTTCATCGCGAGCGGCGCCGTGCTCGCGAGTGGGGCACTGTCGGGCATGCCGCTCGCTTTCGCACAGAACAAGCCGGAACAGAGCAGGGTGTCGATCGCGGTCGGCGGCAAGAATCTCTTCTACTATCTGCCGCTCACCATTGCCGAGCGTCGCAACTACTTCAAGGACGAAGGGCTCGAGGTCGAGATCGCCGATTTCGCGGGCGGCGCAAAGGCGCTGCAGGCGGCGGTCGGCGGCAGCGCGGATGTCGTCTCCGGCGCGTTCGAGCACACGCTGCTTCTCCAGGCGAAAAACCAGTACTTCCGCGAATTCGTGCTGCAAGGCCGCGCGCCCCAGATCGTGCTGGCCGTGTCGAAGAAGACGATGCCGAACTACAAGTCCGTCGCCGATCTGAAGGGCAAGAAGATCGGCGTGACGGCGCTGAGCTCGTCGACGTCGATCATGGCGAGCTTCGTGCTCGCGCAGGCGGGACTGAAGGCGAGCGATGTGTCGTTCATCGGCGTGGGCGCGGGCGCGATCGCCGCGCTGCAGTCGGGGCAGATCGACGCCATCGCCAACCTCGATCCGGTGATGACCAAGCTCGATCGCGCGGGCGATATCCGCATCGTCTCGGACACGCGCACGTTCGCCGACACGAAAACCGTGTTCGGCGGCAACATGCCGGCGGGCTGTCTCTACGCGTCGCAGAGCTTCATCACGAAGAACCCGAACACGACGCAGGCGCTGACCAACGCGATGGTGCGCGCGCTGAAGTGGCTGCAGACCGCCTCGGGCAAGGGATCTGATCGCGACCGTGCCGGAAAGCTATCTGCTCGGCGACCGCGCGCTCTATCTCGATTCGTGGCAGCACGTGAAGGAAGCGCTTTCGCCGGACGGCCTGATGCCTGCCGACGGCCCCGCGACCTCGCTCAAGACGTTGCAGGCCTTTGACGAAACGGCGAGGGGCAAGCCGATCGATCTGTCGAAAACCTGGATCAACGACTTCGTGAAGAAGGCGCTCGCCACCGTCAAGGTCTGATCGATGCCGTCGCTTTCCAAATACGCGCTCGCGCTGGAGGACGTCACCTGCACGTTTGCCTCGCGCGAGAGTCGCCGCGACCGCTACACGGCGGTCCGCGATACGAGCCTCGCGATCGCGCCGGGCGAATTCGTCTCCGTCGTCGGCCCGACGGGCTGCGGGAAGTCCACGCTGCTCAACGTGTCGGCGGGACTGCTCGAGCCTTCGTCGGGCACAGTGAAGGTCTTCGGCGAGACGCTGAAGGGCATCAACCGGCGCGCGGGCTACATGTTCCAGGCCGATGCCCTGATACCTTGGCGCTCGGCGCTCGACAACGTGACGGCCGGCCTCGCGTTTCAGGGTGTGTCAAAAAGCGAAGCCGATGCGCGTGGCGAGGAGTGGCTGAAGCGAGTCGGTCTCGGCGGCTTCGGCGACCGCTATCCGCACCAGCTCTCGGGCGGCATGAGAAAGCGCGTCGCGATGGCGCAGACGCTCATCCTCGATCCCGACATCATCCTGATGGACGAGCCGTTCTCCGCGCTTGACATCCAGACGCGTCAGCTGATGGAAAACGAGCTGCTCGATCTCTGGCCGCGAAGCGCAAGGCCGTGCTCTTCATCACGCACGATCTCGACGAGGCGATCTCGATGTCCGACCGCGTCGTCGTGCTGGCGGCGGGGCCGGGCACGCATCCGATCGGCGAATTCACGATCGACCTGCCGCGCCCGCGCGATGTCGCCGAGATCCGCTCGCATCCTCGCTTCGTCGAGCTGCACGCACAGATCTGGGGCGTGCTGCGCGAGGAAGTGTTGAAGGGCTACCAGCAGCAGTTGAAGCCCGCCACCACCGAATAAAACATCATGTGGAACAAGCTGCGCCCGAACCGGGCGAACCTCATCGCGTGGCAATGGCTGCTGTTGCTCGTTTGCTTCGTGCTGTGGTACGTGCTGACGAGCCCGACGCTCCTGCCGCCTTTCTATTTCGACGACGCGAACAAGGCCGCATTCTTCTTCGGCGAGCCGCAGAAGGTGCTCGTGCGCATCTGGGAGTGGTTCACGACAGGGGAGATCTACATCCACCTCTGGGTGACGCTGATCGAAACGGTGCTCGCGTTCGGCATCGGCACGGTAGCGGGGCTGGGCGTCGGCCTCTGGCTCGCGCTCGCGCCGACGACGAGCGCGCTCCTCGATCCCTACATCAAGGCCGCCAACTCGATGCCGCGCGTGATTCTCGCGCCCATCTTCGCGGTGTGGTTCGGACTCGGCATCTGGTCGAAGGTCGCGCTGGGCGTCACGCTCGTGTTTTTCATCGTGTTCTTCAACGTCTATCAGGGCGTGAAGGAAGTGAGCCCGGTCGTGCTCGCCAACGCGCGCATGCTCGGCGCCAACCGCAAGCAGCTGCTGCGGCACGTCTATCTGCCGAGCGCGACGAGCTGGGTGTTTTCCAGCCTGCACATGTCGGTCGGGCTCGCGTTCGTCGGCTCCGTGGTCGGCGAATATCTCGGTTCGGCGCGCGGCGTTGGCTATCTGATCCTGCAGGCGGAAGGCACCTTCGATATCAACACCGTGTTCGCCGGCATTCTCGTGCTCACGGCGTTCGCGCTCGTACTCGACGGGCTCGTCGCGCTGGTCGAGCGGCGCCTGATGAAGTGGCGAAGTGGCAGCCCAGGAGCGGGGAGACGGAAAAGCTTTAGCGTGTCACTCGCGCGTGGCCTCATACCGCCCGGCATATGTCTTCGGGATGGGAGAGGCATCGGGCGCGACAAAACGTGTCACTCCGGTTCGCGCAATTCGATTATGTTCTCCGGGGCTGAGTCGACGGGAAAACTGCGTTCATCGAGCGTCTTGCTGTAAGATTCCGCCCGACTTTCTGTGCCTTGAAGCCGGCATGGGGCCGACGCAATCGGGATCGTGATGTCTGGTTCCGACCGCCTTGGCTATCGATGCGACTTCGCATCGCCGGCACGGTGCCCATTCACGCGATTGCGCAAAACCAAGAATAAGATTGCAGATCAACAGTGCGGTTGCGGTGGCATTGCCACCTCCGATCGGAGATAGCCTGATCGTGCTCGTGCTCGTCAACAATCTCATTCGCAACGGCTATCGGCCGGTGGTGTTCGGCTGGGTGGCCGAGCAACTCGCCGACTGGCTTCCTGATGTGACGGTTGGGCAGCCCGGCGCGTACTCCGGCGCCTTCGACACCGTGATCGAACTGCGTCCGACCGACTACGCCGCGGCGCTCAGCCGCTCGGGAAGCACGCTCTGTCTCGCCCGACCCCCCCGAATACAACGGTTCGAAGCACATGGTGGACCGCATCGTCGATGTCGCGGTCAACGTGCTGCATCTTCGTGACGTGACGCGCTCGAACGGCCTGGTCGTGCCGGCCGGCGTCGTGCGCGGGCGCGTTGCGGATCGCGTCGTCATTCATCCCACTGGCAGCCATCCGGAGAAGATGTGGCGCCGCGACAAGTTCCTCGCGCTTTCCCGCGCGCTCGTGCGCCGTCAGCTGCGCCCGAGCTTTCTTGTCGCACCGGAGGAAATGTCGGGCTGGAACGACATCGCGACATCGCGCGCGAAGGGCACGAGATCAACGCGCCCCCGCGTCTGAGCGAAGTCGCGACATGGATCGCCGAATCGAGCTGGTTCGTCGGCAACGACTCGGGGCTCGGGCATCTCGCGTCGTCCATCGGCGTGCCGACGCTCACGCTCTTCATGAGGCGCGGCCTCGCGCGGTCCTGGCGGCCGGGCTGGGGACCGGGCGCCGTCCGTGCTGCCGCCGTCGGTGGTGCCGTTCGCCGCGCTCAAGGAGCGGCTCTGGCAGCAGTTGTTGAGCGTGCGTCGCGTGATGGCCGCCTTCAGGACCTTGCAGGGCGCGAACGCACGCGCGGCGCACCACGCCTGGCCGACCACGCTGCGCGAAGTGGAGCGGGGCCAGGCCAGAATCCTGCCCGACGCCTAGTCTGCCCGCGTGCGCGGGATCGAGGCGGCGTAGCGCGCGTACACGCGAGCGCAGCGCACCGCGCGCCACAGCTCGCTCGCGTTCGTTGCGCCTTTCAGCATGATCCGCAGATACCCCGCGTCGAGAAACTGCCGCGCGAATCGCTTGCGGAGTTCCGGATCGTGCAGGCGCTTTCTGATGATGTGCAGGAGATTGCCGCCTTCGCGATTGGCCTGCCTCAGCAGCAGCCTGCGAAAGGCGCGTCCGGTGCGCGGATCAAGCGCCGCCGCGACGAGGGCTTCCATCACGCGCAGATAACCCGCGGCGCGCCCGGCGACCGCTGCCGGCGAAGGTGAATTCGTGATCGAGAGCGAATTGCGCCGGTAACCGTAGAACGGCTCGCGCACGAATCTGACGCGCTGCGCGTGCAGGGCAAGCGCGAGCGACCAGATGATGTCCTCGTGCACCATGCCTGCCGCGAAGCGCAGGCCGTAGGCTTCCACGAAATCGCGCCTGATGCATTGCAGCCACACGCACACCACACAGTCGTCGTTCGGCACCGTGCGCATCATCCAGGGCTTGCCGTCGCAGATTTCGTCCCACGGCTGGCCTTGGTATAGCGGCGACGGTGGCGCCTCGGGCGGCGTCGCATCGAAGCCGAAGCCGTTGCCGATCACGATCTCGAGCGCATGTTTGTGGCCGTATGCGATCCACGTGCGCAGGGCGCCGGGCTTCATCCAGTCGTCGCCATCAGCGAGCACGATCCATTCGCCGCGCGCGAGCGACAGCCCCGTGTTGCGCGTCGCCGATACGCCGCGATTGGCTTGCGCGATCACGCGCAGACGCGCATCGCGCGCAGCCACCGATTAGAGGATGGCGAGGCTGCCGTCGGTGGCGCCGTCGCAGATCGCGATGACTTCGAGGCTCACGCCCGCCTGATCGAGAACGGACGCGAGCAGCGCTTCGAGCCACGCCTCGCAGTTGAAAACCGGCACGATCACGCTCACGTCCACGGCGTCGATGATGTCGATGTGCGCTTGGTTGGCATGCGCGGATTCGACGGAATCGCCGGCGCGCGTACTGGTCATGAGTCGATGTCCGGCTGTAAAAATGTTGCGCAAGTTGCAAGTTAACAGCAACACATCACATTCCGGGGCGCGCGATGCGCCGGTCGTCACATCTCGATCACGATCTTTCCCGTCACGCGGCAATTCATCATGTCGTCGAGCGCCTGCAGCGTTTCATCGAGCGTGTAGCGCTTCGTCACCACCGGGCGCAGCTTGCCCGCCTTGATCCACTCGACCATGGTCGCGAATTCCTGTTCGGCGAGCGCATGCTCGCGCTGCATGTGGCCGCCCCAGAACACGCCGACGATGCTCGCGCCTTTGAGCAGCGCGAGATTGAGCGGCAGCTTCGGAATCTCGCCGTTGGCGAAGCCGACGACGAGATAGCGTCCGCGCCAGCCGATGCTGCGAAACGCCGGCTCGGCGTACGTACCGCCGACGGGATCGAAGACGACATTCGGACCGTTTGCGCCGGTCAGCGTCTTGATCCGCTCGCGCAGGTCCTCTTTCGCATAGTCGATGACGTCGTCTGCGCCATGTTCGCGGCAGAACGCGAGCTTCTCCGCGCTCGATGCCGCCGCGATCACACGCGCGCCGACGAGCTTGCCGATCTGAATGGCCGCAAGCCCGACGCCGCCCGCCGCGCCGAGCACGAGCAGCGTATCGCCCGCCTTCAGTTCGCCGCGATCGACGAGCGCGTGATACGACGTGCCGTACGCGAGCGTGAAGGCGTCGGCGTCGGCGAAATCGACGTCATCGGGCAGCGCGATGACATCCGTTTCCTTCGCGCGCGCCTGTTCGGCGAACGCGCCCTGGGCCGTATAGGCAGCCACGCACATGCCCGGCGCGTGACGCCCGCAAACTCCGCGCCCGGCGTGAACGGCAGCGGTGGCTTGAACTGGTATTTGTTCTGGATGATGAGCACGTCGGGGAAGTTGACGCTCGCCGCTTTCACGTCGATGACGACTTCGCCGGCTTGCGCGTGCAGGTCGGGCAGCGTTTCGATGCAAAGCGTGTCGGGCAATCCGTGTTCGTTGCAGCGTACGGCGCGCATATCGTCTCCTGATCCCATGCAAAGCCGGTTGAAGGGGCTTCAGTGTAGGGCAGGGACGGCGTCGGAAGCGAGCCTGCGAGTCGTCGTCGCGCCATGTTTCCTCGGTTACAATCGTCGAATGCGAATCCTACTCAGCAACGACGACGGTTATCTGGCGCGCGGCATCAATGTGCTGCACGACGCCTTGCAGCCGCTCGGCGAAGTGACCGTGATGGCGCCGGAGCAGAACTGCAGCGGCTCGTCCAACTCGCTTACGCTTTCGCGGCCCTTGAGCGTTCATCAGGCGCCCAACGGTTTCAACTTCGTGAACGGCACGCCGACCGATTCCGTCCACATCGCGCTCACGGGCATGCTCGAGCAGCATCCGGATCTCGTCGTATCCGGCATCAACAACGGGCAGAACGTCGGCGAGGACACGCTGTATTCCGGTACGGTCGCCGCCGCCACCGAAGGCTTCATGTTCGGCATTCCGGCGATCGCGTTCTCGCTCGTCGGCCGCGACTGGCTGCATCTCGAAGACGCGTCGCGCGTGGCGGTCGAGATCGTCGCGCATTTCCTCGAACATCCGATGCCGGGCCATCCGTTGCTGAACGTGAACATCCCGAGCCTGCCTTACGATCAGCTCGGCGAATGGAAAGTCACGCGCCTCGGCAAGCGCCATCCTTCGCAGCCCGTCATTCGCCAGGCTGACCCGCGCGGCAACCCCATCTACTGGATCGGCCCCTCCGGCGAAGCGCTCGACGCGAGCGAAGGCACCGATTTCCACGCGATCGCGAACGGCTTCGTGTCCATCACGCCGCTGCAACTCGATCTGACGCATACGAAGCTCATGGCCGAGACGCGCGAATGGGCGCGCGCCGGGAGCCGCCGCACATGACCGACGAGCGCGCCAAGCGCTTTCCGCTGGCGCTCGCGGATCTGGTTCGCGAGCCGCGCAAGCCCGCGAACCGCGCGCAGGATCCACGCGGCAAAACCACGGCTTCCGTCGCGCTCAAGCCGGCGTCCTCGCAAGCAGCGAAGCCGACTCCTTCGCGCACGTCGAACGCGACGATGAAAAACCCCGCGACGGCGGCGGCATCCGCGAAGCCGGCCACCTCCGTTTTTCCCGCGCGTTCCGCGGCGAAGCCCGCGGCGGGCGCCACAGGTGCAGCGAAACCGGTTCCGCTGGCAGGCAAGAACGCGGCGCAGACGCATCATGCGGTTCATGCACCACGCGCGAACGCGTTGCGTGCCGCGCCGCGGTCTGCCGAGCGCGAACTGAACGCCGCGACCGCCACGCGCAAGGGCGCGCCCAACGTCGCGCTGGCGAGCATGCAGACGCTCACATCGGAACGGGTGCGCGAGCGCATGGTCGAACGGCTGCGTTCGAACAGCGTGGTAGATCCGCGCGTGCTCAACGCGATGTCGGTCGTGCCGCGCCACATGTTCGTCGATCCGGGGCTCGCCGCGCAGGCTTACGAAGACGCCGCGCTGCCGATCGGCCATCACCAGACCATCTCGAAGCCGTCGGTCGTGGCGCGCATGATCGAACTGGTCGCGGCGGGGCGAACGTTGAACAAAGTGCTGGAGATCGGCACCGGCTGCGGCTATCAGGCAGCGGTGCTGTCGCAGGTCGCAACGGAGGTTTATTCGATCGAGCGCGTGCGCCCGCTGTCCGAGCGTGCGAAGCTCAATCTCCGGCCGCTGCGTGTGCCGAATATCAGGCTGCATTACGGCGATGGCCGTCTCGGCCTGCCCGCCGCCGCGCCGTTCGACGCGATCGTGATCGCGTGCGCGGGCCTCGACGTGCCGCAGGCGCTGCTCGATCAACTGGCGGTGGGCGGCAAGCTCGTCGCGCCGGTCGGGTCGCAGGCCACGCAGTCGCAGGTGCTGACGCTCGTCACGCGCGTCTCGGCCACGCAATGGCGGGAAGAGCAGCTCGATCGTGTTTTCTTTGTACCCTTAAAATCCGGAGTGATTTGACACCGATGAGTATCTTGCGTGCTTTGCGAGAAGGAAGTGCGGACCAACGCCTGAGCGCGGCGCAGCGCGGCGTGTGCGTACTTGCGTTGTCCGTGCTGGCTGCCTGTTCGACGCGCAAGGACATGGCGCCGGTGGTCGACAGAACGGGCGCGCCCATCGGCACGACAGCGGCGCAGACGCCGGAGAACGGACCGCCGCCAGGCTTCTACCGTGTAAAACCGGGCGACACCCTATATCGGATCGCACTGGAAAACGGTCAGAATTATCACGACATCGCAGCGTGGAACAACCTGACCAACCCGAACCAGATCGAAGTCGGCCAGCTGATGCGTGTGGCGCCTCCGGGGGCGAATGTCGCGGCGTCGACGCCGGGCGTTTCGACCGCACCTATCGCGGGCGGCGGCGTGCAGGCGCAGCCGCTCAATGGCGCGAACGCTTACGCGGCGCCGCAGCCGGGCGCAACGGCGCAGCCGCCTTATTACGGCCCGAATTCGGGCATGGCCGGAACGCTGGGCGCGGCTGCAGGTGCGATGACCGGCATGGCGCCAGCGCCGGGAGTGCCGGGCGCGGAGGCGAATGCGGCGGCGCCCGCGGGCCAGCCGGCGTTCATTTGGCCGGCGCGCGGTCCGATTCTCGGCACGTTCAACGAAGCGAGCAACAAGGGCTTGAACATTGGCGGTGCGGCGGGAGATCCGGTCAACGCGTCGGCGGATGGACGCGTGGTTTACTCCGGAAACGGGCTGCGCGGCTACGGCAATCTCATTATCATCAAGCACGACGCAACTTTTCTCACGGCGTAT
This sequence comes from Candidatus Paraburkholderia schumanniana, assembly GCA_001189335.2. Taxonomy (GTDB): domain Bacteria; phylum Pseudomonadota; class Gammaproteobacteria; order Burkholderiales; family Burkholderiaceae; genus Caballeronia; species Caballeronia schumanniana. Next base: position 4,806 of record LFJH01000052.1, on the reverse strand, counting down.
GCACACAACCGTGCTTTGATGGTAAAAGAGGGAGACGCGGTAACTAAAGGGCAGAAGATCGCTGAGATGGGGAACAGCGATTCGGACCGCGTGATGTTGCATTTCGAAGTTCGCCGGCAGGGAAAACCTGTTGACCCACTGAAGTATTTGCCGCCGCAATAAAGCGAAACCATCATGCCAAAAACGAAGCGCCGCCTGCCGCAAGCTGAGACTGAGACGATCAGCCGACCTTTGCAAGTGTCGGTGGAAGACGGTGCTTCGACTCGTGACGACGACATCGACGCCGAAGCCGATGAAGAAGGCGGCGCCCATGGCAAGAGCGGAGAGGAGGCGGGTGAAGGCGCAAACGATTCCGCACCCGACGCAGACGACTTCCGCTCGCTTTTGCAGGCCGAGCTCACGGCCGACACCATCCAGCACTACCTGAACCGCATCAGCGTAAAGCCGCTGTTGACGGTCGAGGAAGAGCAGCGCTATTCGTGTCTCGCCAAGGCGGGAGAATTCGACGCTCGTCAGGTGATGATCGAGCGCAATCTGCGGCTCGTCGTGAGCATTGCGAAGGGTTATCTGAATCGCGGCGTGCCGCTGCTCGACCTGATCGAGGAAGGTAATCTCGGTCTGATGCACGCCATCGAGAAATTCGATCCGACGCGCGGCTTCCGCTTTTCGACCTATGCCACCTGGTGGATCCGCCAGAGCATCGCACGCGCGATCATGAACCAGGCGCGCACGGTGCGCCTGCCGGTGCACGTCATCCGCGAACTCAATCAGGTGCTGCGCGCAAAGCGCCATCTGGAAAAAAATTCCGCCAATTCGAATGAGGCCGTTGCGCCCGAGCGCCGCGATGCGAGCATCGACGACATCGCGTATCTCACCGGCAAGACGCCCGAGGAGGTCACCGACATCCTCGCGCTCAACAAACACACAGCCTCGCTCGACGCGCCGCTCGACCTCGATCCGGGCAGCAGCCTGCTCGACCTGCTGTCAGACGACCAGAGCCAGTCGCCGGACGCCGAAGTCCAGCACCGCGAGCTCGAATCGCTCACTCGGCTGTGGCTGTCGCGCCTTTCTGACAAACATCGGCATGTGATCGAACGGCGCTTCGGGCTGAACCATATCGAGCCTGCGACGCTCGAGGAACTTGCCGACGAAATGGGTCTCACCCGCGAGCGCGTGCGCCAGATTCAGCAAGAGGCGCTCGTGCGGCTCAAGCGCTTTTTCGCCTCCAACGGCGTTCGCAAGGACGCCGTGCTTTAACGCTCAGGCGGTGCCGCGAAGGCGCCGCCGTTCCAGGATTCAATGACACCGATTCTCGTTTTCGACATCGAGACGATCCCAGATGTCGACGGCATTCGCCGTCTCGAAGATCTACCCGCCGATCTCTCCGACCGCGAAGTGGCCGAACATGCGTTCGAAGCGCGCCGCGAGCGCGTCGGGAATGATTTTCTGCCGCACCATCTGCAGCGCGTCGCCGCAATTTCGTGCGTGTTTCGCGACAACAATGGCTTTCGCGTGCGCTCGCTCGGCACGACGACCGACGGCGAGGCCGCGCTCATCCAGTCGTTTTACCGCGTGATCGAGAAATACACGCCGCAGCTCGTCTCGTGGAACGGCGGCGGCTTCGATTTGCCCGTGCTCCATTACCGCGCGCTGGTGCACGGCATTGCCGCGCCGCGCTACTGGGATCTCGGCCAGGACGATCGGGAGTTCAAGTTCAACAACTACATCAGCCGCTATCACATGCGGCACATCGACCTGATGGACGTCCTTGCGATGTATCAGGCGCGCGCCAACGCGCCGCTCGATGCGCTCGCTAAGCTGTGCGGCTTTCCGGGCAAGTTCGGCATGGACGGTGGCAAGGTTTGGGAAGCGTATTGCGACGGCCATATCGACGAAATCCGCAACTATTGCGAGACCGATGTCGTCAACACCTACCTCATGTATTGTCGATTCCAGATGATGCGAGGCGGTTTCACGCCCGACGAGTACGCCGACGAGATCAACTTCGTGAAGAACGCGCTCGCGCAGGAAACGTCGCCGCACTGGGCCGAATATCTGGCCGCGTTCGGGACTTGAGCGCGGCGCGGGTTGCGGCACAGTGGCGACCTTCGTCTACAATCTCGCCTTCGCCATTTCGTTTGTCAGGAAGTACGCAGGTGTCTGAAGCCGCTCGAAAAACGTCCCATCGCCGCCGCGCCGCGCCGGCCAGATCTGTCGCGCCCGATCCGAGCTTCGTCGCGCCCGAGCTCGAAATCGATTCGCTTGACATGGAAGCGCGCGGCGTCGGCCGCACGGTCAATGAAGACGGCGAGCCGGGCAAGGTCATCTTCGTCGAAGGCGCGCTGCCGGGCGAGCGCGTGAGCTATTCGAGCTATCGCAGGAAGCCGAGCTTCGAGCAGGCGCAGGTGGTCAACGTGCTGCGCGAGAGCGTGATCCGCACCAAGCCGAAATGCCGGTTTTTCGGCACCTGCGGCGGCTGCTCGATGCAGCACCTCGACGTGCGCGCGCAGATCGCCGTGAAGCAGCGCGTGCTCGAGGACAATCTGCAGCATCTGTCGAAGCTGCGCGTGGAAATCATGTTCCGGCCGATTCACGGCCCGTCGTGGGGATACCGCTATCGCGCGCGTCTGACCGTTCGGCATGTCGAGAAGAAGGGCGGCGTGCTGGTCGGCTTCCACGAGAAAAAAAGCAGCTACGTGGCCGACATGACGAGCTGCGAAGTGTTGCCGCCGCACGTATCGGCGATGCTCGTGCCGCTGCGCCATCTGGTGGCGGGGCTGTCGATCCGCGATCGCATGCCGCAGATCGAGCTGGCGGTGGGCTCCGACGTCACCGCGCTGGTGCTGCGCATCCTCGAGCCGCTGACCGAAGCCGACGAAGCGCTTCTGCGCAGCTTCGCCGACGAGCACGACGTGCAGTTCTGGCTGCAGCCGAAGGGCCCGGACACGGTCTATCCGTTCTATCCGCTCGATCGCGAACTGGCTTACACGCTGCCGGAGTTCGGTATCCGCATGCCCTTCAAGCCGACCGATTTCACGCAGGTCAATCACCAGATCAATCGTGTGCTCGTGAGCCGGGCGTTGAGCCTGCTCGCACCCGAGAAGTCGGATCGCGTGCTCGACCTGTTCTGCGGCATCGGCAACTTCACGCTTCCGCTCGCGCGCGTGTCGCGCGAAGTGGTGGGCATCGAGGGCAGCGAGGCGCTGACCGCCCGTGCGCTGGAGAACGCGAAGGCGAATGGCGTCGACGGACACACGTCGTTCGCGTCCCGCAATCTCTTCGAAGTCACCGCCGATGACCTGCGCGCGCTCGGCCACTTCGACAAATTCCTGGTTGATCCGCCGCGTGAAGGCGCGCTGGCCGTGTCGAAGGCGCTGGCGGACATCGCGCAAAGCGGCGAGGGTCCGCTGCCGAAGCGTATCGTCTACGTGTCGTGCAATCCGGCGACGCTCGCGTGCGACGCCGGTCTGCTCGTGCACGAAGCCGGCTACCGGATGAAGGGCGCGGGCGTGGTGAACATGTTTCCGCATACGTCGCACGTCGAATCGATCGCGTTGTTCGAGTGCGACTGACACGCGATTCCGTTTTCAGCGGACGCAAAAAACCGGCCGATGACCGGTTTTTTCGTTCAAGCGCGCTGAACCCGCGCTTAGTTCCGGTTGCCGCCGAATATGCCGAGCAGCGCCAGCAGGTTCGTGAACACGTTGTACAGGTCGAGGTAGATCGCGAGCGTCGCGCTGATGTAGTTCGTCTCGCCGCCGTTTACCACGCGCTGCACGTCGAACAGCATGTACGCCGAGAAGATCACGATGGCGAGCACTGAGATGGTCATCATGAGCGCCGGCAACTGCGGGAAGATGTTCGCGAACGCGGCCAGCAGAATGACGATCACGCCCATGAACAGGAACTTGCCGAGGCCCGAGAAATCGCGCTTGCTGACCGTGGCGATGGTCGCCATGGCGGCGAAGATCACCCCCGTGCCGCCGAAGGCCATCATGATGAGCTGCGGCCCGTTCGTGAAGCCAAGGATGAAGCTCAGGAGACGCGAGAGCATCAGGCCCATGAAGAACGTGAAGCCGAGCAGCACCGCGACGCCCACGCCGCTGTTCTTCGTCTTTTCGATGGCGAACATGAAGCCGAACGCAATCGCGAGGAACGCGATGAAGCTCATCGCCGGGCTGGATGCGGCGAACAGCGAGAAGCCGGTCGCGACGCCGACCCACGCGCCAAGCACGGTCGGCACCATCGACAGCGCCAGCAGCCAGTACGTATTGCGCAGCACACGGTTGCGCACCTCGACCGAGGTGATGCTGCCGTTGCGGCCAAAACTGTAGGGTGATTCGTTCATGGTTTCTCCTTGCTCCAATTGTCTGTCGTTCGGTGTTCCCGCGACATTCGTCACACACGAATGATAAGGTGCGCGGACTTAAACCAGTATTAGGGAACCTCTGCACAACTCGATTTCAGAGCGCTGACGTTTTACGCTTCGCATCGTATCGATCGCGACGATGGCCTGCGGGTGATTAGTCAACTTTTGAACCGTGGCGGCCTCGTTTTCTGAGTCTCGCGTTTCGATCCTCAAGCGCTTCAAGCATTTCAAGCGCTTCGCAAGGCCTTGCGTGCCATCCACAAATTGCCCAGCGCAAACAGCGTTGTGATCTGCGCAGTATTTTTCATCACCCCCCTATACCGGGTCTTCGTGTAGCCAAATTGCCGCTTGAGCACGCGAAACGGGTGTTCGACCTTCGCGCGGATGCCCGCCTTCAGACGTTCGATCCGATCGTAGATCGCGTCCAGTTGATCACT
>LFJH01000051.1 GCA_001189335.2 Candidatus Paraburkholderia schumanniana | reverse complement strand
TTGCGAGTACGTTTCGTTGAAAGATCCAGACCAAGACCAAGTTGTGTCATCGAAGATGTCCTGGAATTTCTCTTCTTTCCAGGATAGTCCAATCAGGTGCCAGGATCGGGAGTTTGGCAGAGGTTCCTTAGTTCTTTTCTTTCTCAGGAGGTGTTGGATGGCCAAGTCCTCGAAATCCGGTTCCGACGATCGCGCCGCGATGACCGCGCTCAGCCCGTTCGAACTGAAGGACGAACTCATCAAGGCGGCAGGCGGCGGCGCGGTCGAGCATCCCGCGAATCTCGCGATGCTCAACGCGGGCCGCGGCAACCCGAACTTTCTTGCGACCGTTCCGCGGCACGGCTTCTGGCAACTCGGCCTCTTTGCGATGCGCGAGTCGGAGCGTTCCTTTGCGTACATGCCGGAAGGCGTCGGCGGCTTTCCGAAGCGCGAAGGACTCGAAGAGCGCTTCGAAATTTTCGCGCGCGAGAACAAGGGCGTGCCGGGCATCGCATTCCTGACCGGTGCGGTATCGTATGTGCGCGATCAGCTCGGACTCAACGCGGGCGAATTCCTGTATGAACTGTGCGAGGGCATTCTCGCGTCGAACTATCCGGTGCCGGACCGGATGCTGAAGCTCTCGGAGATCATCGTCGGGCAATATCTGCGACGCGAGATGATCGGCAAGCATCCGTTCGTCGGCGAGTTCGACATCTTCGCGGTCGAAGGCGGCACGGCTGCGATGACGTAAATCTTCAACACGATGCGCGAGAACTTTCTCATCAAGCCGGGCGACACCATCGCGCTCGGGCGGCCGATCTTCACGCCGTACATCGAGATTCCGCGTCTGAACGACTACAAGCTCGAAGTCGTGAATCTCGATGCGGACGTCGAGCACGCGTGGCAATACTCGAGGAAGGAGCTCGACAAGCTGCGCGACCCGAAGGTGAAGGCGTTCTTCCTCGTCAATCCCAGCAATCCGCCTTCCGTGAAGATGGACGATGAAAGTCTTCAGTACATCGCGGACATCGTCAAGGAGCGGCCCGATTTGATTCTCCTGACCGACGACGTGTACGGCACCTTCGCCGACGATTTCGTCTCACTCTTCCCGCTGTGCCCGCGCAATACCATCCTCGTGTATTCGTACTCGAAGTATTTCGGCGCAACGGGCTGGAGGCTCGGCACGATCGCCACGCATCGCGACAATATCCTCGACGAATTGATCGCGGCGCTGCCCGAGGACGAAAAGGCGATTCTCCACGAGCGCTACGAATCCATCACGACCGAGCCGGACAGGCTGAAGTTCATCGACCGGCTCGTGGCGGACAGCCGCACGGTCCCACTGAATTACACGGCCGGTCTTTCCACGCCGCAGCAGGTTCAGATGGTGCTGTTCTCGCTCTTCTCGCTGATGGATTACACCCGACGCATACAAGAACGCCTTGAAGCGCCTGATCCGCAGTCGCAAGGCGGCGCTGTATCGCGAAATGGGCATCGCGCTCGAAGAGGAAGGCGAGAGCCAGGTCGATTACTACACGATCCTCGATCTCGAGCATCTCGGCGGCCGCATGCATGGCCCGGAGTTCGTCGATTGGATCATGAAGAACACGAAGCCGTCCGAACTGCTCTTCGAACTGGCGAAGGAGGCGCGCGTCGTGCTGTTGCCGGGGCGCGGCTTCGGTACGCCGCATCCATCGGGCGCGTGTCGCTTGCCAATCTCAACGAAAGCGACTACATGCAGATCGGCCGCGCGATCCGCAAGCTGATGGACCGCTACGTCGAGCGTTTCTACAAGGAATCGGGCAAGAAGGGGAAATAGTCACACGCACGAAGCAAGAAAACCGGGCCGCTCGATGCGGCCCGGTTCATTTCGGCTCCGACGCCCGAGCTTAGAACTTGTGGCGCATCCCCACACGGAACGCGAGCTGGTTGTTCTCGCCCAGACCCGAGGTGCCGAAGTAGCTCGACGACGAAGAACCGATCGACGCCTGATTCTCCACGCCATTGTTCGAGCCGGACGCCTTCTGATAGACCGCGAGCGCGTACACGTCGGTGCGCTTGCTCAACGCGTAGTCGAAGCTCGCGTCGATCTGGTGCCAGTGGCCAGTGGCCCTTGAAGTTGTCGTACAGGTCCATGTAGGTGTAGCCGAGACCTGCGGTCATCGCGGACGTAATCGCATACTTGCCGTCGATGTCGAAGGCGTTGATGCGCGAGCTCGCGCCCACGATCGGCTCGAAGCGCGTGTTCGTCCACAGACCGAAGACCGTCGCTGCGCCGAACGCGTAGTTCGCGCCGATGCCGAAGCTGCGCAGATACTTCGCGTTGTTCGTCGTGCTGGTCGTGTTGATGTTCGCGATCGTCGAGCTGAAGCGGGGCTTGCAGCCGTCGGATAGTGGATGTCCGTGTAAGCCGCACCGATGCCGAGCGGGCCGGCCTTGTAGTTCAGGCCGAAGCTGTAGGCGCGCGACGAACCCTGCGTCGTCGTGGTGCCGACCGTCGTGTTCGGCGTGCCGGCGAACGCGCCAGCGGTGTTCGAGAAGCCGTACATCGCACCGAACGTGAAGCCGTAGAAGTTCGCGCTGGTGAACTTGACCGCGTTGTTGATGCGGCTCGACGTCAACTGGTCGAAGTCGTTCATGTGGTACGCATAGTTGCCTGCGACCGTCTCGTCTGCCCGCCGATCGAGTACGCCGAGCCGAGGAAGTTGGTGTTGAAAGTGTACTGACGGCCGAACGTGAGGGAGCCGACGTCGTTCTTCGAGATACCGACGAACGCCTGACGGCCGAATTCCGCACCGCCCTGACCGAGCGCGCCGGTGCCGCTGTTGAAACCGTTTTCCAACGTAAAGATCGCCTTCAGGCCGCCGCCCAGATCTTTCGAGCCTTTCAGGCCCCAACGGCTGCCTTGCGCGACGCCGTCGTCGTACTTCCAGAGGGAGTCGCCGGCGCGCGTCGGGCTGCTGGAGTTGTTGTTGACATAGCTGATACCGGCGTCGATGACACCGTACAGCGTGACGCTGCTTTGCGCGTGCGCGCAGGTCGCGGCGAGGGCGGCAAACGCGGCGAGGGCGGCGCTCGCCAGGATGTTCTTCTTCAAAGGATGCTCCGTGAGTTGGTTCGCGGTGTGGTTGACGGTGTCTGCGATGCGTCGCGCTCTGACGGCGCGTGGCAGCGACGGGCGCAATGTAGCGATCGCTGAAGAAAAAATGTGACAGTGCTTTCAGGACGCTTGCGGTGTGTCGCACGTGCAACAGGGCTGGCGAGGGCAGTCTGCCTGTGCGCACGCGCGCGCGTGCAGCGTCGGGCGCGCACGGTATGCTTGCGGTTCGATGACACGCGAGCGAAACCATGGACGAGACAGGAATTCGCGAACTGGAGGAGCGCCTGAAGAAGGCGATGGTGGCGTCGGACGTGGATGCGCTCGATGCGCTATTGGCCGACGACCTTTCCTTCGTGGACGCGACCGGCAAGGTGTGGACCAAGGCCGACGATCTGAACGGGCATCGCTACGGCATGCAGCGTATCGAGACGCTCGATGTGGAAGAGCAGAGCGTGCGTGTGTATGGATCGTTCGCCATCACGGTGACGCGTGTGGCGATTTCGGGAACGTTCGCGGGCGCCCCGTTCGCGGGCAGCTTGCGCTACACGCGAACCTGGGGCCAGGTGAACGACAAAAGCGGCGGCGGAACGTGGCGCGTGGTGGCCGCGCAATGCGGCCTCGCGCCTTTCTGAGCGCGGCTGCAGACGATTTACGCCGACAGCAGCGAGCCCGTGCGGTAGGCCTTTGCCCCCGCGATGCGCGCGACTTCGAATCCCGCCGTCGCGAAGCGCGTGATGTGCCGCGCGTACATCACGCCGGAGGCCGTGCACTTGAGCGTGGTGACGGTGTCGGTGAGCGGATCGACGATATCCGCGATCGCTTCGCCCGCCTCGATGTACGCGCCCACCTGCGCACGGAACACGAGCACGCCCGATACAGGAGCGACGATCGGCTCCGCGCCCGCGAGCGGGGTGGCGGGATAGGCGAGCGGCGGCTGTTCCGGCACGGGCGCGTCGATCACGCCGCGATGGATCAGATAGTTGACGATGGCCTGCGCGTCCTTTTCGGCGAGTTCGTAGGACACGTCGTACTGGCTGCGCAGTTCCACCGTGACCGAGATGCCTCCGTTCGGAATCGGGAAGCGCTCGCCGTAACGCTGGCGCAAGTCGGACCAGCAGAAGCTGTGGATTTCGTCGAACGGATTGCCGACCGAATTCAGCGCGAGCAGCGATGCCCTCGCGTCGAGATAGCGCGCGAGCGGCTCCACTTCGTCCCAGATGTCCGGATTCGTGTAGAGATGCAGCGCGGCGTCGAGGTCGCAGTGCAGGTCGAGCACGACATCGGCATCGAAGGACAGCTTCTGCAGCGCGAGGCGTTGCGATTCGAGCTCGGTATGCGGCGTCTGCTCGTCGAGCGCTTGCTTCATCGCGGCGCGCACGACGAGCTTGTTCGCATCGGCGTCCTTGCCGAGGCGCGCTTCGATGCCCGGCGCGATCAGCGCGGCGAGATCGTAGAAGTTGCGGTTGAAGTTGTGGCCGGTGTTCGTCTCGAAACGGCCCATCAGCGTGCCGTGCAGGTGCTGCGAGAGGCCGATCGGATTCGGCACCGGCACGATCACCGCTTCGCCACGAAGCTTGCCTGCCGCCTCGAATTCGGCGAGCCGGCGGCGCAGGCGCCACGCGACCAGCATGCCGGGCAGTTCGTCCGCATGCAGCGAGGACTGGATATAGATTTTCTGGCCGCCGCCAGGACCATAGTGAAAGCTCGTGATGTTGCGGGAAGTGCCGAGCGTCGGCGAGATCAGGGAATGAGTTCTGGTTTGCATAATGGTCGCGCGCACACAAATGCACGGGTCTTGCCTCTGGAAATTGCCGGGCGCCGCGGTGTCTCCGTCCGTCGGCGTCCGATCGGACGTTCGATCTTAGCCGAAATCGGCGCGGCCGGAGCCCGCACCCCCGCGCGCGTCGTCTGCGCCAAAGAAAACGGGTTCCGCGCCCTGGAGCGCGGAGCCCGTTCGTCAGCCTCGAGGGCTTGACTGCGGCTTAGCTGCCGTACACGTCGAAGTCGAAGTACTGCTTCTCGAGCTTCTTGTAGGTGCCGTCCTTGATGATGTCGGCGACCGCCTTGTCGATCTTCGCCTTGAGCTCCGTGTCTTCCTTGCGCAGACCGATGCCCGCGCCATTGCCGAGCGTCTTCGGATCGTCGAGGTTCTGGCCCGCGAAGTCGAAGCCCGCGCCGCGCGGCGTCTTCAGGAAGCCGATTTCCGCCTGCACGGCGTCCTGCAGCGCGGCGTCGAGGCGGCCCGAGATCAGGTCGGCGTAGACCTGGTCCTGGTTCTGGTACGGCGTGACCGTCACGCCCTTCGGCGCCCAGTAGGTTTTCGCGTAGGTTTCCTGGATCGTGCCTTGTTCGACGCCGACGTTCTTGCCCTTCAGGCTTTCGGCCGTCGGCAGGATATTGCTGCCCTTCTTGGCGACGAGGCGCGTCGGCGTGTTGAAGAGCTTGCTCGAAAAGGCGATCTGCTCGGCGCGTTGCAGGGTCATCGACATCGACGAGAGCACGCCGTCGAACTTCTTGGCCTTGAGCGCGGGGATCATGCCGTCGAAATCGTTCTCCACCCACACGCACTTGGCGTTCAGGCGCTTGCAGATTTCGTTGCCGAGATCGATGTCGAAACCGACCAGCTTGCCGTCCGAACCCTTCGACTCGAACGGGGGATAGCTTGCGTCGACGCCGAAACGGATCGTCGAATAATCCTTCGCTTGAGCGGGCGTGACGGCGGTGAGCGATGTAGCGGCGAGGAAGGACATTGTCAGTGCCGCGAGCAGTTTTTTCACTGTTTTTACTCCAAAAGTGGTCGGTTCAGCCCGGAAGGTCTCGTATCCGGGCATCCGGCACGTCGTTAAGCGCCGAGCATGGTCATTCGGCGGATCGTGTCCGCTCAGAATCAGCAGAAGGTTACCAAGCCAAAAATGTTGGGGAGTTAGTGAAAGCCCCGATAGCGGGGCCTTTAGAGCTTTTCCTCATGTGACTTGCCAAGTTTAGCGCTTTCGCAGCGGATGATCCTGCAGGAACCACGACAGCGCGAACGCGAGCAGCGCCACGTACGCGGCGACGAGATAGACCGTGTGCATCGAGCCCGCGAACGCGTGCAGGTAATCGTCGCGCAGCGCGGCCGGCAGATGCGCGACCGCCTGCGGCCCGAGCGACTGCGGCAGCTCCGTGCCCGGCGGCAGGAGCGTCTCCGAAATGGGATCAGTTACTGCGTGTTCGGTATCTGTATGCCAAAATCCGCGGAACGTACCTTATACGCCGTTAATATTCGAATATGTCCGACACGCTGAACACACTCGAAGCAGATCATGCGATGCGCAACTGGACGTACCGCGGTCGACGGGGAAGATTCCGATCGGTTCCGACCTGCACAAGCGCATGTTCTGCGAGATGTTGTGTTGCTGACGACGCATAACCCGTACAAGCCCGCGGTCATCGACTGGCCCAAGCTCGATCCGGCCGCGTTGAAGCGTGTGACCTCGCTCCCGATCTGGGACATCGTCGTGCAGACGGAGGGGCGCGCGTCGATTCGCGTCGCGACCTACGCCGGCACCGTCGAGGATCCGCAATTGCGCGAAGCCCTGCGCATGAACGGTGGCGAAGAAGCGCGCCACAAGCTGGTGCTGTCGAAGCTCGTCGAGGCTTACGGCATCGAGCTCGCGCCGGAGCCGCCGTACCCCGCCCCCGCCGATCCGTTGCGCGCGTGGATGCTCACTGGCTACAGCGAGTGCATCGACAGCTTCTTCGCGTTCGGTCTTTTCGAGGCTGCGCGGCAGTCCGGCTATTTTCCCGGGGAACTCGTCGAGACCTTCGAGCCGGTCATTCAGGAAGAGGCGCGGCACATTCTCTTTTTCGCGAACTGGGTCGCGTGGTATAGGCGCACCCTTCCGTGGTATCGCAAGCCGTGGTTCGTGGCGAAGACTGCGAGCGTCTGGTTCTCGCTGATCCGCGACCGCATCTCGCTCGCACGCGGCTTCGACAAGAGCGGCGCCGCGTAGGACGCGAACTTTCCCGCCAACGTGGGCGATTCGGTTGCGGGTGACGTCTCGGTACGCGCGCTGATCGAACTCTGTCTGACGGAGAACGATCGTCGCATGGGCGGCTACAATGCGCGTCTCCTGCGTCCGGTCACGGTGCCGAGACTCGCCCGTTTCGCGCTGCGCTTCATTAGGAAGTAAATCCGCCTCGCTCCGCCGGTTTCGATGCGTCCTCGAACCGGCGCGATGCTTCCTCCACATCCTGCCGGAACTGCGCGAGCGCGGCCAGCTGCGCATTGGGCGGCTGCAGCGCCGCCCACAACACTTCGACGAGCTCGTTCGCCGTCGTCTCGATCTGAGTCTGACTCAGACGGCGCTTCGCGAGCGTCGCATCCCACAGCACATGCTCCATCGGCCCGAAGACGAGTGAGCGCAGCAGGCGCAGCGGCACGTCGCTGCGCACGTGGCCGAATGTCTGGCCGCGCGCGAGCACATCCATAAGCGGCGCGGTGTAGCGACGCTGCAGCTCCGTGAGCGTGTCCGACAGATCGTGCTGCTTCGTGCGGCCCTCCGACAGTACCAGCGCGCACAGCCCCGTGCCGTTCATCAGCATCAGCCGCATGTGGGTCCTGACGATGAACGCGAACTGCTGCCGCACCGAGCCGTCCTGCGGCAGGCCGGTTTCGAACGCATCGATGATTTCGTCGTACCAGTCCGCTATCACGCGCGCGCAGAGCTCGCGCTTGCCACTGAAATAGCTGAAGACCGTTGCCTCCGAGATGCCGGCGCGCTGCGCGATCTCGGCGCTCGTCGCGGCGTCGTAGCCTTTTTCGGCGAAGACCTCGCGCCCCGCCTGCAGAATGTCCTTCACGCGTTGCTGCGATTTGACCCCGGCGGGCGCGCGGCGGCCGGTGGCGGTGGTTTGCGTCGACATTGGCGGGAAGTGTGTGGGAATAAATGTGAGCGTAGCTCAAAAATCTATTGACGGCTAGCCGATTTGAGCGTGAAATTGCCCCATTCTGCGTATTTCGGCCCGGTGTGAGCGAGGCTCATTTTCAGGGCCTGCCGAAAACATCGTATCTGGAGGAGACGACCCCATGAGCACCGTACCCGGCCTCAATTTCGCGTTGGGCGAAGACATCGACATGCTGCGCGATTCGCTCGCCAACTTCGCGGCAAAGGAAATCGCACCGCGCGCGGGCGAAATCGATCACACCGACCAGTTTCCGATGGACCTCTGGAAGAAGTTCGGCGACCTCGGCGTGCTCGGCATGACGGTCTCCGAGGAGTACGGCGGCGCGAACATGGGCTACACCGCGCACATGGTTGCGATGGAAGAGATTTCGCTGGCGTCGGCGTCGGTCGGTTTGTCGTATGGCGCCCATTCGAATCTGTGCGTAAACCAGATTCATCGCAACGGCACGGAAGCGCAGAAGCAGAAGTACCTGCCGAAGCTCGTGTTGGGCGAGCACATCGGCGCGCTCGCGATGAGCGAGCCGAACGCGGGTTCGGACGTCGTCAGCATGAAACTGCGCGCCGACGAGAAGGGCGATCATTACGTGCTCAACGGCACGAAGATGTGGATCACCAACGGCCCGGACTGCGACACCCTCGTCGTCTATGCGAAAACGGACATCGAAGCCGGTCCGCGCGGCATCACGGCGTTCATCGTCGAGAAGGGCATGAAGGGCTTTTCCGTCGCGCAGAAGCTCGACAAGCTCGGCATGCGCGGCTCGCATACCGGCGAACTCGTATTCGAGAACGTCGAAGTGCCGAAGGAGAACATTCTCGGCCAGTTGAACGGCGGCACGAAGGTGCTGATGAGCGGCCTCGACTACGAGCGCGCGGTGCTCGCCGGCGGGCCGACCGGCATCATGCTCGCGTGCATGGACGCGGTCGTGCCGTATATCCACGATCGCAAGCAGTTCGGCCAGTCGATCGGCGAATTCCAGCTCATTCAGGGCAAGGTCGCGGACATGTATTCGACGCTGCAGGCCTGCCGCGCGTATCTCTACGCGGTCGGCCGTCAGCTGGACACGCTCGGCTCGGACCACGTGCGTCAGGTGCGCAAGGATTGCGCGGGCGTCATTCTCTATACCGCCGAAAAAGCGACGTGGATGGCCGGCGAAGCCATTCAGATTCTGGGCGGCAATGGCTATATCAACGAGTATCCGGTCGGCCGCCTGTGGCGCGACGCGAAGCTCTATGAGATCGGCGCGGGCACGAGCGAGATCCGCCGCATGCTGATCGGCCGCGAACTGTTCGCCGAGACGGCTTGAGGGCGCGCGTCATGGCGATCATCGAATCGAAACTGAATCCGCGTGGCGAGGAATTCCGCACCAACGCGGCGGCGCTCGAGGCGCTCGTCGCGGACCTGAAAGAGAAAGTCGCGAAGATCGCGGAAGGCGGAGGACAGGCCGCGCGCGATCGTCACGTGTCGCGCAACAAGCTGCTGCCGCGCGATCGCATCGCGCAGCTGCTCGATCCGGGCACGCCGTTTCTCGAGCTCTCGCAATTCGCGGCCTACGGCATGTACAACGACGAGGCGCCGGGCGCGGGCATCATCACGGGGATCGGGCGCATCGCGGGGCAGGAGTGCGTGGTCGTATGCAACGACGCGACCGTGAAGGGAGGCACCTACTATCCGGTCACCGTGAAGAAGCATTTGCGCGCACAGGAAATCGCGGAGCAGAATCGCCTGCCGTGCGTGTATCTCGTCGATTCGGGCGGCGCGAACCTGCCGAATCAGGACGAGGTCTTCCCCGACCGCGATCACTTCGGCCGCATCTTCTACAACCAGGCGAACCTGTCGGCGCAGGGCATCGCGCAGATCGCGGTCGTCATGGGATCGTGCACGGCCGGCGGTGCATACGTGCCCGCGATGAGCGATGAATCGATCATCGTGAAGAATCAAGGCACCATCTTTCTCGGCGGTCCGCCGCTGGTCAAGGCCGCGACAGGCGAAGAAGTCAGCGCGGAAGACATCGGCGGCGGCGACGTGCATACGCGTCTCTCGGGCGTCGCCGATCATCTCGCGCAGAACGATGCACATGCGCTCGGCATCGCGCGCAGCATCGTCGGCAATCTGAATCGCGTGAAGGAGCCGACGCTCGCACTGAAGGATCCGCTGCCGCCGCGCTACGACCCGCAAAGCGTCTACGGCGTGATTCCCGTCGATACGCGCAAGCCCTTCGACGTGCGTGAAGTGATCGCGCGCATCGTCGACGATTCCGCCTTCGACGAGTTCAAGGCGCGTTACGGCACCACGCTCGTCACCGGCTTCGCGCACATCTGGGGGCATCCGGTCGGCATCGTCGCGAACAACGGCATTCTGTTTAGCGAGTCGGCATTGAAGGGCGCGCACTTCATCGAGCTGTGCGCGCAGCGCAAGATTCCGCTCGTGTTCCTGCAGAACATCACGGGCTTCATGGTGGGCCGCAAGTACGAGAACGAAGGCATCGCACGCAACGGTGCGAAGATGATGACGGCGGTCGCCACGGCGAAGGTGCCGAAGTTCACGGTGATCATCGGCGGCTCGTTCGGCGCGGGCAACTACGGCATGTGCGGGCGCGCGTATTCGCCGCGCTTCCTGTGGATGTGGCCGAACGCGCGCATCTCGGTGATGGGCGGCGAGCAGGCCGCGTCGGTGCTCGCGACCGTGCGGCGCGACGGCATCGAGAAGAAAGGCGGCACGTGGTCGAAGGAGGAAGAGAAAGCGTTTAAGGCGCCGATCCGCGACCAGTACGAGGTGCAGGGACATCCGTACTACGCGAGCGCGCGTCTCTGGGACGACGGCGTGATCGATCCCGCACAGACGCGCGACGTGCTCGGTCTCGGCCTTGCCGCGACGGTGAACGCTCCGATCGAAGATACCCGCTTCGGCGTTTTCCGGATGTAATGCCATGTTCAACAAAATATTGATTGCGAATCGCGGCGAGATCGCCCGCCGCGTCGCGGCGACGGCGAAGCGCCTGAACGTCGGAAGTGTGGCGGTGTATTCGGACGCGGATGCCAAAGCCAAGCACGTCGATGTCTGCGATGAAGCGGTGCATGTCGGCGGATCGGCTGCATCGGAGAGCTATCTGCGTATCGAGCGCATCGTCGAGGCGGCGAAGAAGACCGGCGCGCAGGCGATCCATCCGGGCTACGGCTTTCTGTCGGAGAACGAGGCATTCGCCAACGCGTGCCAGAAGGCGGGCATCGAATTCATCGGGCCGCCCGTCGAGGCGATCAGCGCGATGGGCTCCAAGGCCGCCGCGAAAGCGCTGATGCAATCCGCATCGGTGCCGCTCGTGCCGGGCTATCACGGCGACGATCAGGATCCTTCGTTGCTTCAACGCGAGGCCGACCGCATCGGCTATCCGGTGCTGCTGAAAGCGAGCGCGGGCGGCGGCGGCAAGGGCATGCGCGTCGTCGAGAAGAGCGAGGATTTCGCGGCGGCGCTCGCGTCGTGCAAGCGCGAGGCGGCGTTGAGCTTCGGCAACGATCGCGTGCTGATCGAAAAGTATCTGCTGCGTCCGCGTCACGTCGAGGTGCAGGTCTTCGCGGACAAGCATGGCAACGCGGTGTATCTCTTCGACCGCGACTGCTCCGTGCAGCGCCGCCATCAGAAGGTGCTGGAAGAGGCGCCCGCGCCGGGCCTTGCCGACGAAACCCGCCGCGCGATGGGCGAAGCCGCGGTCGCGGCGGCGCGCGCCGTGAACTACGTCGGCGCGGGCACGGTCGAGTTCATCCTGACGCAGGACGACCAGTTCTACTTCATGGAGATGAACACGCGCCTGCAGGTCGAACACCCGGTGACGGAGATGGTGACCGGACTCGATCTCGTCGAATGGCAGTTGCGCGTGGCGGCGGGCGAGCCTTTGCCGTTGAAGCAGGACGAGCTGAAGGTGAACGGCCACGCGATCGAGGCGCGCATCTATGCGGAGAATCCATCGCGCGGCTTCCTGCCGTCGACGGGCACGCTCAAGTACCTCCGCATGCCGCAGGCGGTGGAGTTTTCCATCGATGGCGCTGTGCGCGTCGACAGCGGCGTGCGTCAGGGTGACGCGATCACGCCGTTCTATGACCCGATGATCGCGAAGCTGATCGTGCACGGCCGCGACCGCAAGGACGCGCTCGCCCGCATGGCGCGGGCGCTGGCGGAATGCGAGATCGTCGGGCTCTCGACGAACGTCGAGTTCCTGCAGCGCATCGTGAAGAGCGAGCCGTTCTCGGCGGCCGATCTCGACACCGGCCTGATCGAGCGCCATCACGACGCGCTGTTCGCGCCCTCGGGGGTGTCGCGCAAGGATGCGCTGGCGCTCGCCTGCGCGGCGCTGCTCACGCGCGAGGGCGGCGAAGCGCACGGACGCTCGCCCTGGGATGCGCTTTCGCACTGGCGCATGGCGGGCGGCTACAGCCAGGATCTGAACTGGCGCGCGCTGGATACGGACGAAGCGCTGAAGGCGGTGTTCACCAAGGCAGGCGAGAAGCGGCTGCAGCTGAACGGCGACAGCGCGCGCTTCGACTGGTCGCACAGTGGCGAGACGTCGTTCGCCGTCCAGCTCGACGAGTCGCTGATCAAGGGTCATGTGTTCATCGACGGCGATGTCTTCCACGTCTTCCACGAAGGCGCGGTGTTCCAGTTCGAATGGCAGAACCTCATGGCGCATGCGGGCGACGCCGAGCACGAAGGGCGTCTCACCGCGCCGATGCCCGGCAAGGTGATCGCGGTGCTGGTCGAGACGGGCGCGTCGGTTGAGAAGGGCGCGCCGCTCATGGTGATGGAGGCGATGAAGATGGAGCACACGATCCTCGCTCCCGCCACGGGCAGGATAGGCGAGATCCTTTTCGCGGTAGGCGATCAGGTCGCCGACGGCTCGCAGCTCCTCGTGCTGGAAACGGAGCAGGCCGCCTAACGCTTCGGTTTCGGCGGCACGCCGAGCAGCGTGGTTTCGCTCTCTGCGCGCACCAGTATCTCCACGCGCCGGTTCAGCGCGCGGCCTTGCGCCGTGTCGTTGCCGGCGATCGGCCGCAGCCAGGCCATGCCTTTGGCCGTGAGGCGCTCGGCCGACACGCCGCGCGCGATCAACGCCTGCGCGACGGCCTCCGCGCGCGCCTCCGAGAGCTTGCGGTTATAACCCAGCGAGCCTTCGTTATCGGTGTGGCCTTCGATCAGAACCGGCTGCATGCTGCGCTTGAGCACCTGGGCCACGCGGTCGAGCATCGGCGACTGGCCTGCGCGAAACTCGAACTCGTCGCTGTCGAAGAGCGGCGCCTCGGGCAGCCGGATCTCGACGCCGCCCTTGACGGGCAATGCCGTAATGCCATATTGCGCGTTCAACTGATCTTCTTTCGACCGGTCGAGGCCGGTCGAACACCCGGCGAGCAGCGCCATCAGCGTCATGCATGTCGCGGTCGTCGCCTGTGTAGTCTTTCCCGCCATTCATTGCCTGCTTCCCTGCGTCGATACCCGAATCCTGATTATAGGGAGGGCGAAACGTGTCTTTGTAAAGTTCATTGCATCGAATGCGAGCCGAAACTGGAATGATCCGTGCGTGATTACAATGCAGTCGAACGTTTCCAGCATCTGTATCCTTCGATCATCACGAGGCGCATGCACCCATGCCGATCAAGCCGCTCAACGACCTGACCCCGGACCCATCGGACCGCACGCGCAAGATGCAGCGCACGGCCGCCGCGGCACTCTACGCGGTGCTCGTGCTGATTGCGCTTTATACGGCGCATACGTTCATTTCGGTGGTCGTGTGGGCGGGCGTGATCGCCATCGCGCTGTGGCCCGCGTTCCGCTGGCTCGAGCGCCGGCCGGTGTTCTATCGGCACCACATCGCGTTATCCGCGCTCGTGACCGCGGCGATCGGGCTGCTTTTCGTCGTGCCCTTCTTCATCGTCGCGGCCCAGACCGTGGCCGAAGCGCAGGATACGCTCCGCTGGTTCCACGAAGTCTTGCGCACCGGTATTCCGATGCCCGCCTTCATCGAGCATCTGCCGATGGGCGCGCAGTCGGTTGCGCACTGGTGGCAAGACAATCTCTCGACGCCGCTCGAATCCTCGCCCGCGGTGAAGCACCTACATAGCGCGACGGTGGTCGCGATGACGCGCCATTTCGGCGGACGCGTCGTGCATGGCTTCGTGATCTTCGGCTTCATGCTGATGACGCTGTTTTTCGTGTTCCAGGCGGGTTCGAAGCTCGGCGAGCAGTTGCTGTCGGGCTCGCGCCGCGCGTTCGGTCCAGACGGCGCGGCGCTCGTGCGGCGCATGGCCGAATCGGTGCGCTGCACGGTGGTAGGACTGGTCGTCGTGGGACTGGGCGAGGGCGCGCTGCTCGGCATCGCGTATGCGGTAACGAGCGTGCCGCACGCGACCCTGCTCGGCATGCTGACGGCAGTCGCGGCAATGCTGCCGTTCTGCGCGCCGATCGTTTTTCTGGGCGCATCGTTATGGCTGCTCGCACAGGGATCGATGATCGCGGCGGCTTGCGTCGCCGCGTTTGGCTTGATCATCGTGTTCGTGGCGGAGCACTTCATGCGGCCGGTGCTGATCGGGGGATCGACGCGACTGCCGTTTCTGCTCGTGCTCTTCGGAATTCTGGGCGGTGCGGAGACGTTCGGGCTGATCGGGCTCTTCATCGGCCCGGCGCTGATGACGATTCTCGTCGTGCTGTGGGTGGATTGGGTGGGTGCGCGGAATTAGGGCAACGCTGAACAAGCCGTTGTATTCATCGATTCGGTCGCAAACAGAGGCGGGGTCATCGTGAGTAAAGCTTTGCGCCTGCATTTCTTGCCCACCTGGGCGTTGCGCACGGGCCTGCGG
>LFJH01000050.1 GCA_001189335.2 Candidatus Paraburkholderia schumanniana | reverse complement strand
CGTCATTCGTCGCTCGGCTTCGTATCGCCAGTTCAGTTTCTGCAAGACTGGATCAAGGCTCAGTCGACCAAGGATGCCGCTGCATAACTCGGGACCCGTGGAAGGCGAAAAACCGAGGGAAGCTCACGGCCTCGCGTTCGGCGCGGGCGTCGCGGTCGCCAATTCGCTGTGGTGCAACTGCGACTGGAATCACGGCAATGTGAATGTCAACGTGAACCGCTACAACAACATCAACGTCAACAACCGCATCAATGCGAACAGCAACAACGTGCAGTGGAATCGCAACGATGCCCAATTCAATCGCAGCAACGTGAACAATGTGGCCAACCGGCAGAACACATTGAACAACCAGAACCTCGCCGCCAATCGCGACCAGTACCGGGGCCGTGACCAGGCGCGCGTCCAGGCCGCACAGACCTTGCAGCAGCGCACCGGGCAAAACATGAACCAACCGGCCAGTCAGCGGGTGCAGAACATGCGCCAGGGCGGTGGCCAGAACAGCATGAACAGCGCGAACCTGAACCAGCGCGCACAAAGCGTGAACCGTGACAACGCGCTGCGCGGCGCAGGCGACGGCAACGCCGCGCGCCAGGACTATCAGCGGGGACAGGAGAGCCGGCAGTCGCTCCAGAATCAGCAGCCGAATCGCATGGGCGCGAACGGCGGCGTGCAGCGCACGGGCAACGCGGGCGGCGGCTTCGGCGGAGGCGGAGGCGGCGGATTCCATGGCGGTGAAGGAGGTTTCGGAGGCGGCGGATTCCATCGCCGTTGACGCACCCGTCCATCGTTCAGCGCCCTTCACGTGGCGCACGCCCGATTCAGGGGCCAGACATGACCCAATATCACCCGAACAATAAAACTTCCAGGCGCGCGATCACCGCGGCGCTCGCCGCGACCTTGCTGATGCTGACGGCGCCGCTCGCGCACGCCCAAGCCGTCTATCCGACGCCCGAGGCGGCGGCGCAGGCGTTCACCGACGCCATCGCCAGCAACGACGAAACCGCGCTCGCAAAGGTGCTCGGCAAGAACCACGCGCGCTACGTGCCGACCGACAGCATCGGCGAGCAGGACATTTACCAGTACCTCGGCGCCTGGGCGCAAGGCCATCGCCTCGTCGAGGACGAGCGGCCGCTCAACGGCCATCCGAGCGCGCACATCGAAGCGGGCACGAGCAGCTGGACCGTGCCCATTCCGCTCGTGAAGGCCGGCAACGGCTGGCGCTTCGACATGGCCGCCGCACGCGACGAACTGCAGACGCGTCGCATCGGCCGCAACGAACGCTCGGTAATGCAGGTCGCGCTCGCCTACGTCGATGCGCAGAACGACTATCACAAGCTGATGAAGCACTACGGGCAGCGCTTTGTGAGTACGCCGGGCACGCACGACGGCCTCTACTGGGACACCGCGCCGGGCGATCCGGACAGCCCGCTCGGCCCGCTCGCGGCGGCGATGCCGAACAAGGCGACCGCAACCGGCGGCTTCTACGGCTACCACTATCGGATCCTGACGGCGCAGGGGCCGCACGCGAAGGGCGGCGCGAAGAACTACATGCAGAACGGCGAGCTGACCGGCGGCTTCGGCATGATCGCGTGGCCGGCAAAGTACGGCGAAACCGGCGTGATGTCCTTCATGACCGACCAGGACGGACAAATCTACGAAAAGAACCTCGGGCCGAAGTCGGCAGCCGTCGCGTCCGCGATCAAATCGTTCGATCCCGATTCGTCATGGAAGCCCGTCACGCCATGACGCGCCGTGACGTCGTTGCCTGATGCCAGTCAGGCGCGGCGCGTGCCCCGGCGAAGCGCGCGCCGCCGCTCATCGTCGCGCCATCGAGCGGCCGGGAAACGCCCAACCCCCCAGGGCGGTATAATTTCACGCTTTCCAATGACGTAAAAACGCCAAAACACGACGCGCAGCGCCATGCCGCGGCATGCGAGCCGCGCGGCCATCGACGCGACTGCCGCACCCAGCCGTACCCCTCGCCCATCCTCGATCCGATTCGCCATGACTGCCCAACTCATCGACGGCAACACCCTTTCCAAGACTCTCCGCGCCGATGTCGCCCGACGCGCCGCCGACCTCACCGCCCGCGGCCACAAGCCGGGACTCGCCGTCGTGCTCGTCGGCGACAATCCGGCGAGCGAAGTGTACGTGCGCAACAAGGTGAAGGCGTGCCAGGACAACGGCCTGCATTCGGTGATGGACCGTTTCCCCGCAACGCTTTCGGAAAGCGAACTTCTCGCGCAGATCGCGAAGCTCAACGCCGATCCGGCCATCCACGGCATTCTGGTGCAGTTGCCGCTGCCGGCGCACATCGATAGCCACAAGGTCATCGAGGCGATCGCGCCGGAAAAGGACGTCGACGGCTTTCACGTCGCCAATGCGGGCGCGCTGCTCACCGGCAAGCCGCTTTTTCGCCCGTGCACGCCCTACGGCGTGGTGAAGATGTTCGAGGCGCACAGGATCGGCCTCAAAGGCGCGAACGCGGTGGTGATCGGCCGCTCGAACATCGTCGGCAAGCCGATGGCGCTGCTGCTGCTCGAAGCCGGCGCGACCGTCACGATCTGCCACAGCAAGACGCGCGACCTCGCGAAGCACACACGCGATGCGGACGTGATCGTCGCCGCGGTCGGCCGCCGCAACATCGTCACGGCCGACATGGTGAAGCCCGGCACGACGGTGATCGACGTCGGGATGAACCGCAACGACGAAGGCAAGCTCTGCGGCGACGTCGATTTCGCGGGCGTGAAGGAAGTGGCCGGCTACATCACGCCGGTGCCCGGCGGCGTCGGGCCGATGACCATCACCATGCTGCTCGTGAACACGATCGAGGCGGCGGAGCGCGCCGCGCAGGCCTGCCCCCCCCCCCTTGCCTGGAAGGGGCGGACCAATCGGCCCCTTAAAAACAATCGATTGGAATTTACCCCGCCCGCCCCAATAATCTTGAAGAGAGCCGGCGCGGGGTGCGACACCGCCCGGGCATCCAACACCAAAACGGGAGCCATGAGCGATACCACGTCCACACCGGCAGCGGCCAATCCGCTGCTCGATTTTTCCGATCTTCCGCGCTTCGGCGAGATCAGGCCCGAGCATGTCACGCCGGCGCTCGACGTGCTGCTGGCCGCGGCGAAAGCCGCCGTCGACCGCGCGGCCGCGCCCGGCACGCCCGCGACCTGGACGGACGTCGTCGAGGCGGTCGAGCAGGAATCGGAAAAATTATCGCGCGCGTGGGGCATCGTCGGCCATCTGAACGCCGTCGCCGATACCCCCGAACTGCGCGCCGCGCACGCCGAAAATCTGCCGCGTGTCACGGAGTTCTCCGCGAGCGTCGGCCAGAATCTCGCGCTGTACGAGAAGTACAAGGCGATCGCGGCAGGCCAGGAGTTCGCCGGCCTCTCCGCCGAGCGCAAGAAAATCCTCGAAAACTCGCTGCGCGATTTCCGTCTCTCGGGCGCGGAACTGCCCGAAGACCGCAAGCCGCGTTTCGCGCAGTTGCAGGAAGAGCAGGCGGCGCTGGCGAAAGCCTTCTCCGATCACGTGCTCGACGCGACCAACGCCTACGCGTACATCGTCACGCAGGAAAGCGAGCTGGCCGGCCTGCCCGACGACGTCATTGAGGCAGCGCGCGAAGCCGCCCAGCGCGACGGCAAGGAAGGCTGGAAGTTCACGCTGCATTTCCCTTTGTATTTCCCCGTGCTGCAGTACTCCGAGCATCGCCCGATGCGCGAGGCGATGTACCGCGCGTACGTCACGCGCGCGTCCGAGCTCGGCGAAACCTACGGCGCTGGCAAGACCGAGTGGGACAACACGGCGAACGTCGTCGAGCACCTGAAGCTGCGCGAGGAAGAAGCGAAGACGCTCGGCTATCGGAACTTCGCGGAAGTGTCGCTCGCGCCGAAGATGGCCGAATCGCCCGCACAAGTGATCGCGTTCCTCGAGGACCTCGCGAAGCGCGCCCGTCCCTATGCCGAAAACGACTGGATGGAACTGCGCGCGTTCGCCGCGACCGAGCTCGGCATGCCCGAGCTGCAGCCGTGGGACATCGCGTATGCGGCCGAGAAGCTGCGCCAGAAACGCTATTCGTTCTCGGAAAACGAGGTGAAGCAGTACTTCCCGCAGGAAGCCGTGCTGAAGGGCCTGTTCAAGGTCACGGAAACGCTTTTCAACGTGTCGATCCGCCGCGACGAAGCCGCGGTATGGAACCCGGACGTGCGCTTTTTCCGGGTCGAGAACAAGGACGGCACGCTCGTCGCGCAGTTCTATCTCGATCTCTACGCGCGCGAAGGCAAGCGCGGCGGCGCATGGATGGACGACGCCCGCTCGCGCCACAAGCACACGCAAGGCGGCGTGCAGACGCCAGTCGCGTATCTCACCTGCAACTTTTCCGCGCCGGTGGGCGGCAAGCCCGCATGCTTCACGCACGATGAAGTCATCACGCTCTTCCATGAGTTCGGTCACGGCCTGCATCACATGCTCACGCGTGTCGATGAGCTGGGCGTGTCCGGCATCAACGGCGTGGAGTGGGATGCGGTCGAGCTGCCGTCGCAGTTCATGGAGAACTTCTGCTGGGAATGGGACGTGCTTACGGACATGTCCGCGCACGTCGACACCGGTGCGCCGCTGCCGCGCGAGCTCTTCGACAAGATGCTCGCCGCGAAGAACTTCCAGAGCGGTCTCGGCACGCTGCGCCAGATCGTTTTCTCGATGTTCGACATGATCCTGCACACGTCCTACGATCCGGCCAACGGAACGCAGAACGTGAACGAGCTCGCGCGCGCAATCAACGAGCAGTTCCATGTGATCCCGCAGGCGCCGTTTTCGCGCTGGCCGAACACGTTCAGCCATATCTTCGCCGGTGGCTACGCGGCGGGCTATTACAGCTACAAGTGGGCCGAGGTGCTGTCCGCCGACGCCTACGCCGCCTTCGAGGAAGCCGCGAAGGCCGGCAACGGATCGGTGCTGGATGCGACGACGGGAACGCGCTATCGCCGCGAGATTCTCGAGGTGGGCGGCAGCCGCCCGGCGATGGATTCGTTCAAGGCGTTCCGCGGCCGCGAGCCGAACATCGACGCATTGCTGTGTCATAACGGCATGTCGGGGCAGGCGCTGCATTAACGCCTTTCTCGGGAAGCCCCGGTCCGTGAGGACCGGGGTTTTTTATCGTCTGTCGATCCTGAAGTCGATTTCCGTGGGCCGGCCTTCCAGCGTGAGCGTCGCGCGCATGGCGGGACTCCGGCTCGCCACTTTCCCTCTTCTCACCACCGCCGTGCGCGCCGCGCGCAGGCGAATCGCCTCTATGGGATCGCGCGCGTCGAGCACGACGCAATCTGCGTAGCATCCCACTTCGATGCCGTAGCCTTCCAGCCCGAGAATGCGCGCGGGATTCTTCGTGACCGCGTCGAAGCACGCGCGCATCCCGTCCACGCCGGTCATCTGCGCGACGTGTAGGCCCATGTGCGCGACTTCGAGCATGTCGCCCGAGCCCAGGCTGTACCACGCACGGGTCCATCACGCAATCGTGGCCGAACGCGACGGTGATCCCCGCCGCCATCAGCTCCGGCACGCGCGTCATGCCGCGCCGCTTCGAGTATGTATCCGAGCGACTCTGCAGCGTGATGTTGATGAGCGGATTCGCGATCGCCGATACACCCGCCTCGCGCATCAGCGGGATCAGCTTGCTCACGTAGTAGTTGTCCATCGAATGCATCGAGGTGAGATGCGAACCGGTCACGCACCCGTGCAGCCCGAGCCGATGCGTCTGTGCCGCGAGCGTTTCGATGTGGCGCGAAAGCGGATCGTCGGATTCGTCGCAGTGCATGTCCACGCGCAAGCCTTGCTCGGCGGCGTATTCGCACAGCAGCTTCACCGATGCGGCGCCGTCGGCCATCGTGCGCTCGAAGTGCGGAATGCCGCCGACGACATCGACGCCCATCGCGATCGCGCGCTTCAGATTGTCGAACGCGCCGGCACTGCGCAGTACGCCGTCCTGCGGAAACGCGATGAGCTGCAGATCGAGACGCCACCGCCAAAGCCTACAGCAGCACGCGTCATGCTTGTCGAGAGATGCATCCACAACTCGCCGTTCTTCACGAGCGCGCCGAGCGTCTCGAACACGAGCGCGGGCGGCGGCAGCACTTGCGCGGAGATCCAGCCGTAACGCGAGCCGAGCACCCAGAGCAACGCGCATGCAATAGGCAAGAGCCACGGCAACGCGGTCCAGGCAATCGTGCGCAGCGTATCGTTCGATAAAGGCCCGCGGGCGCGATCCGCAGGCGGGAACACACGAGTCAGGGCATTGGCCATTTATCGATTCTCCGCGAGGTGTTGAGCGATGGGTTTGCCCGCTGCATCGAAGCGCGGCCAATACGCTTCGAGCTTCAGCGATTTCAACGCCTGATCGAGATACTTGGGCTCGAACCATCCGTTGACGCTCACGGGCTGCCGGATCAGATTGAGGCGCAGCGCATCGTTGGCGATGGGATAGTCGGGAATCGCGGGCGCTTCCTTGCTGCGGCCCAGCTCCGTGAACTTGTTGGCGAGGCCGCGCGCCTTGCGGCCCGATATCGCGGTGGTGAACGTGGTGTGCTCCGTCGCGTCTCCGAGAATCGCGCGACGGTATCCCGCATCGATCGACGTTTCCGTGCACGGCACGAACGCCGTGCCGTGCTGCGCCGCCTGCGCCCCGAGCGCCGCCGCGATGCCCGCGCCGTCCATGATGCCGCCTGCCGCGATCACGGGGACGTCGAACCTGCTGGCGAGCAGGCGCGTGAGCGCGAAGGTGCCGAGGTTGTCATCGTCGGCTTGCGGGTCGAAGATGCCGCGATGCCCGCCCGCTTCGATACCTTGCGCGACGATCGCATCCATGCCTGCCGCCACCACCTGTTCCGCCTCCCGCACATTAGTTGCGGACGCAATCAGTTTGATGCCGGCTCGGCGCAATGCATCGATATAGTCCTTCGACGGCAGGCCGAAGTGAAAGCTCACGATTGCCGGCTTCTCTTCGACGAACACCTCGAGCATCGCCTCATCGACGACAAAGCTTGTATAGATCTCGCCCAGCGTCGAAGGCGGCGTCGCGCCGTACTGCGCGAATACCGGTGCGAGCCAGCTGATCCATGCTTTCTCGACCGCCGCGTTCGCCGTCGCCGGCGCATGACAGAAGACGTTGATGTTGAACGGCTTGCGCGTGAGTTCGCGCGTCTCGCGAATCACCTTGCGTGCGCCTTCCGCGTTCATCGCGCCGACGCCGAGCGAGCCGAGCCCGCCCGCATTCGAAACGGCTACGGCGAGCGCGGGCGTGGTCACGCCCGCCATCGGCGCCTGAATGATCGGCGTGTCGATGCCGAGTAGCGATGTCAATGCGTTCTTGCTCATGGATATGCGTCCTTTCAGGGTTGCATGATTCAACGCGTGCCGAGCTTCTCGACGATGAAGTCGACGAAAGCCCGCACGCGCGACGACAAATGTCTGCCATGCGGATAAAGCAGGATGAACGGCCTGCTGCATCCGCCGTAGTCTCGCAGCACTTCGGTGAGCGTCCCCGCGCGCAGATCGTCCTCGACGGTGAAGCGGTAGATCTGAAAGAGGCCCGCGCCGTTGCGCGCGAGCGGAATGCCCGCGAGCGCATCGCCGGATGTGCCGTAGCCACTATGCGTCGTCAGTTCCACGGGTTCGCCGTTCCGCATGAAGAGCCACGGCACGGGGGTCCGGTGCTCGGCATCTCGAACTGAATGCATTCGTGCTCGAGTATGTCCTCGATCGTCTTCGGCATACCCGCGCGCTTCAAATACGAAGGCGATGCCACCACGACGAGTTCCGCATCCTCCAGCTTGCGGGCGATCAGACCGGAATCGCGCGGCGCGCGTCTGCGTATCGCGAGATCGAAGCCTTCGTCGGCAAAGTCGATGTTGCGGTTGCTCAGATACGCTTCGATCGTGACCTCGGGATAGCGCTTGCGGAACTCTGCGAGGACGGGCAGCACGCGATAGTGGCCGTAAGGCGTCGGCATGCTGATGCGCAGCACGCCCTTCGGCGTGGTCTGCTGGCCGGTGGCTTCGCGCTCCGCTTCCGCAAGACGATTGAGCGCGTCGCGGCATTGCTCGAAGTAGCGACGGCCCGCATCGGTCAGGCGAATCTGGCGTGTCGTGCGCACGAAGAGCTGCACGTCGAGGCGCTTTTCCAGCCGCGCGACAGAGCGGCTCACGGCGGCGGGCGTCACGCTCGCCGCCAGCGTGAAGCTGCCGAGTTCCGCCGCGAGACAGAAGAGCTCGATGCTGCCGAGGAGAAGGTCGTCGAATTGCCGCTGCATGTCGGTTGGCTTCGCGTCGTTGTCGGTGCATCTTCGCCGCTTGCTGTCGCACGGTCAACTTGAGTTGTGACGCGTGGGACAGATCGCTGCGGAGGGCACAAAAGAATCGCCCACTTCTTCCGACACGGAAAAAGCGGGCAATATTGACGCACCCAACGTCCAGACAGACGATGGATGGTCCGGCGAACCCGACGGCCGCGCAGCGGGCCGGAGCTTGCAAGGGCTGAACCATTCAATCATGTGGTGCAATGCGGCAGACCGCGCGCAAAGTGACTGCCGCCCCGCACAGGGGCAGTGCTAGCGGACCGCCGCGATCACACGTTTCATGGAAGCCTGAAGAATCACTTCGCCGTCGGCATCGCGAACTCCGCGCCCTTCTCTGTGCTCTCGGGCCAGCGCTGCATGATCGACTTCTGCTTCGTATAGAAGCGCACGCCTTCCTCGCCATACGCGTGCATGTCGCCGAACAGGCTGCGCTTCCAGCCGCCGAAGCCATGCCATGCCATCGGAACCGGAATCGGCACGTTGATGCCGACCATGCCCACTTCGATGCGCCGGCCGAACTCGCGCGCGATATGGCCATCACGCGTATAGCACGCCACGCCGTTGCCGAACTCGTGCTCGTTGATGAGATCGACGGCTTCGCTGAAGTCCTTCACGCGCACGCACGCGAGCACCGGCCCGAAGATCTCTTCCTTGTAGATGCGCATCTCGGGCGTGACGTGATCGAACAGCGTGCCGCCCGTGAAGAAGCCGTCTTCATGACCCGGCACCTTGTAGCCGCGACCATCGACGACGAGCTTCGCGCCTTCTTCGACGCCCAGCGCGATTGTAACCTTCGATGCGCTCGAGCGCCTGGCGCGTGACGATCGGGCCCATTTCCGCATCGGGCTCCATGCCGTTCTTGATCTTGAGCTGCTTCGCGCGCTCGGCAAGCTTCGGCATGATCTTGTCGGCGACATCGCCCACCAGCAGCGCCACCGAGATCGCCATGCAGCGCTCCCCCGCCAAACCATAGCCCGCGCCGATCAATGCATCGACGGCCTGGTCGAGGTCCGCATCGGGCATCACCACCATGTGATTCTTCGCGCCGCCAAGCGCCTGCACGCGCTTGCCGTGCTTCGCGCCGGTTTCGTAGATGTAGTTGGCGATCGGCGTGGAGCCGACGAAGCTGATCGCCTTGACTTGCGGATGCGCGAGCAGCGCATCGACGACCACCTTGTCGCCCTGCACGACGTTGAAGATGCCATCTGGCAGGCCGGCCTGCTTCAGCAGATCGGCCATGAAGAGCGACGCCGACGGTCGCGCTCGCTCGGCTTCAAGATGAACGCATTGCCTGCCGCGATCGCGACCGGGACATCCAGCACGGCACCATGCACGGGAAGTTGAACGGCGTGATGCCCGCGACGCCGCCGAGCGGCTGGCGCGTCGTCCAGTTGTCGATGCCGGTCGAGACCTGCTCGGTGTAATCGCCCTTCAGCAGTTGCGGAATACCGCACGCGAATTCGATCACGTCGATGCCGCGCGACACTTCGCCCTGCGCATCCGAGAACACCTTGCCGTGCTCCGCGGTGATGATGGCGGCGAGTTCGTCGCGGTGCTTGTTCATCAGTTCGAGGAACTTCAGCATGACGCGCGCGCGGCGGATCGGCGGCGTGTCGCGCCAGGCCAGGAACGCGGCTTTCGCGCTCGCCACGGCGGCATCGACATCGGCGACTTCGCCCAGCACGAGCTTGCGCGGATGCTCGCCCGTCGCCGGGTTGAACACCGGCTGCGTGCGCGTAGCCGAGCCGCCCGTGCGCTGGCCGTGAATGTAGTGGACCACGTCGGCAGTATCGTTGAACGCTTGCATCTCGACTCCTCTCACTGATTGGTTTGGCGATGGACACAGTGTAGGAAGCATCGCGTCCCGCGCAAAGACGCTATGATTGAACTCATTGTTTACATCGCCAAACAATCGGCTGATGGAAGAGCAAAAGATCGAAGCCCTCTGGACCCATTTGCACTGGCTGACGGTGCTCGCGGAACAGGGCAGCTACACGGCGGCGGCGGCGCGCCTGAACGTATCGAAGGCCGCGATGAGCCAGCGTATCGCGGAACTCGAGCGCGCGGCGGGGGTGCAGCTGGTTACTCGCACGACGCGCAGCGTGCGCTTCACGGAGGCCGGGCGCAGGCTCGTCGACGATACGCGCGAACAGTACGAGCACATCGCTTCGAGTTTCCTCGGCGTGAAAGAAATGGCGGGCGTGGCGCGTGGCTCCATCCGCGTGACGGCGCCCATGGCGTTCTCGCGGCAGCAGCTCGTGCCGAAAATGTCGGGGGTTCTGCACGCGCATCCGGAAGTGCGGGTGCAACTCGAAGCGTCAGACAGATTGAGCTCCATCGCCACCGAAGGCTTCGATCTCGCGGTGCGGCACAGCGCGCAGGTGCCGGATACGCATGTCGCGTGGAAGCCGTGCGATACGCATTCGGTGATCGTCGCAACGCGCGCCTATCTGAAGCGGCGCGGCACGCCGCTCACACCGAATGATCTCGTCACGCATGATTGTCTGGTCTATCCGCGCGCGCAGGCGTCGAGCATCTGGTCGTTTCAGCGCAAGGGCGGGCGCAAGAGCTCGACAGGTCCTCACACGCTGGCTGTGAGCGGCCCGTTTTCCGCGAATAATAGCGAAGTGCTGCGCGATGCCGCACTCGACGATCTCGGCATTGCGCTATTGCTATTGCCCGCCTGCACGGCGCAAGCCGCCGTGCAGGCGGGCAGGCTCGTCGTACTGCTGCCGGAGTGGCGCCCGGTGGGCGCGTTCGCGGATCAGCTTTTCGTGGTGCGGCCTTATGCGCCGCATGTGCCGCGCGCCGTCGCGCTTTTCATCGGCTATTTGCGCGAGACCTTTGCGAGCGGTTTTCCGCTCGAGCTCGCGCGTCAGTAAACGCAATACGCGCCCGCATTCACGCGAGCGGTTGCCTGACCCTTTTGCTGCTTAGTGATGCGCGAACGTCGGGAACGCGTCGCCTTGAACCGCATTGATACGCGCACCGGATTGACCCGCACCTTCCGTCACGCCGCCGAATGCGCCTTGCGCCGCGCCGTTTTGAGCCGCCACACGCGCTTCAGCAGCTTGAATGTCCGCCGGATACTTCGAGTCGCTGATGACGCCCGGGTTATAGCCCGCCTTTTCCAGCTGAACGATCTGCTGGCGGACTTCCGCACGCGTCAGGGGCTGATTCGATTGCGCAAACGATGCGACCGGAGCGGCAAAAGCAAGAGCAACCGTTGCAATACCGATGAACTTGTTCATGATTCTTTCCTCCGTACAAAAGTTATCGAGTTGTCGCTTACGTGGCTTTCGTTTGCTCGTTCGCGACCGTTGAAAACAGTTTAGGGAGCATCGGCCTTAGGGTAAATACCTAATCCACGAAATCACTTTTGGCGAAAATCCGACTAATCCGGGCATGAAGGGCCGAAACGGGGTCCCCGCGAATCGCCTATAACCAGGACATCGAGGCCGTCGTACACGCGACATATGGCACGAACGATCGTGTTTATTAAGGGGAATGGTCGTGGAGCGCATTCTGGTGATTGGCGCGGGTTTCGCAGGACTGTGGAGCGCGCTTTCCGCGGCCCGCAAGCTGGACGAACTGCATCGAGGCGATGAAGCCGAAGTGGCCATCGTCAATCCGGTGCCCTTTCATAGCATGCGGGTGCGCAACTACGAGCAGCCGCTCGATCCGACGCTGGTGCAGCTCGATACCGTGCTCGGCCCCACGGGCGTGCGCCTCATCGAAGCTAAGGCGACAGATATCGACAGCACCAAACGCCGTGTGAGCATCGAACGCAATGGCGCGCCGGAATTGCTCGATTACGATCGCCTGATCCTCGCCGCCGGCAGCGTGCTCGTGCGCCCGCCCATTCCCGGACTCGAACACCATTCATTCGATGTCGATACCTACGCGGGCGCGTGCAAGCTGCAGGCGCATTTGCTCACGCTGCCCGCGCTGCCCGATACGGCCGCGCGCTACACGGCGGTCGTCGTGGGCGCGGGGCTGACGGGCATCGAGCTCGCGGCCGAGCTGCCCGCGCGTCTGCGCGAGATCGTCGCGGAAGGCGATCGCGGCAAGGGGTAAGGTGCGCGTCGTGCTCGCGGACCGCTCGGCCAAGATCGCGCAATCGATGGGCGACGCGCAGCCGGTCATCGAGAATGCGCTGAAGGCGCTCGATGTCGAAATGCAGCCGGGCGTGTCGCTGGAATCGCTCGATGGCCAGAGCGTGACGCTCACTGACGGAACGACAAGCGAGCGCATCGAGGCATCGACGGTCGTATGGTGCGGCGGTATGCACGCGAATGCGCTCGCCGCACAGCTTCCCGTCATGCTCGATCCGCTCGGGCGCGTGCCCGTGGATGCGTTCCTTCGTGCGGAGGGCGTACCCGGCGTGTTCGCGGCCGGCGATTGCGCGCGCATTCTGATCGACGGCACGCGGCCTTCGGTGATGTCGTGCCAGCATGGCCGGCCAATGGGACGCTACGCGGGCAACAACGCGGTCTGCGATCTGTTCGGCATCGAGATGCTGCCCCTGTCGATCGACAGGTACACGACCATTTGCGATCTCGGGCCGTGGGGCGCGGTCTATACGGAAGGATGGGACAGGCGGCTCGTCTCCGAAGGCGAGACGGCGAAGGCGACGAAGCGCATGATCAACGGGGAGCGCATCTATCCGCCGAAGAGCGGCTTGCGCGAGGATATCTTTCCTTTCGGGCGGCGGCGCCCGTCGTGCAGACACCGCCGCCGACCCGACGCGTCGACAAGCGCTGAAGGATCAGACCTTCTCGACGGACGCGTCGTAGATCTCGTTGATCGACTCTTCCAGCGTCTTGTCGAACTCGCTGTCGCTCATCGACTTCTTCAGCTCGTTGATGAGCGCGCGCGAGAAACTCGCGATCATGCCGTGGTTCTGCGCGAGCTTCTTGCACGCGTCGCTGCGCGTATAGCCTCCCGACAGCGCGACGACACGCACGACACGCGGATGCTCGATCAGCGGACGATAGAAATCCGGCTCGTCGGGGATGGTCAGCTTGATCATCACCTTGCTCGATTCCGGCAGCGCGTCCAGACCCTTCAGCAATTCGTCGCGCAGAATCTTTTCCGCGCCTTTCTTGTTCGGGCTCTTGATCGAGACCTCGGGCTCGAGAATCGGCACGAGACCGTGCTTGATGATCTGCGCGCCCACTTCGAACTGCTGCTTCGCCACGGCCGCGATGCCCTTCTCGTCGGCCTGATGAATCACCGAGCGCATCTTCGTGCCAAAGATGCCGAGTTTCACGGCGCGCGCGAGCAGATCGTCGAGGCCGGGAATGGGCTTCATCACCTGCACGCCATCGGCTTCGGCTTCGAGGCCTTTGTCGACTTTCAGGAACGGCACGATGCCGCGGTCTTCCCACAGAAACGTGGGAACCGGCTTGCCTTCCGCTTCGCCGTCCATCGTGCGCTCGAACAGAATCGCGCCGATAACCTTCTTGCCCGTGAACGAAGGCGCAGTCATGATGCGCACGCGCATCTCGTGCATCAGCTTGAACATTTCGGCGTCGCCGTTGTAGGCGTCGTCCGGAATTCCGTACTGCTGCAGGGCACCGGGGGTCGAGCCGCCGCTCTGATCCAGGGCGGCGATAAAACCATTCTTCTCAGCCATCTGCGCGAGCATCTTTTCGTTAGCCACGAACATTTCCTCCTCGAAGTTCAAACACCGGACTTTGCGCGAACGCTATCCGGGCTAATGGTTCAGCTTCCTCAAGTGTAATGGTTTTGACGGGCGTTCAAGGAGTGCAAATCCGCCATTCGTCCGCCAATCGGGCGCGAATGGAGTACGACCGTGGGTTGGCGCACGGCCGCGTGCGATAAAGGCTCAGGACGCGGCGGAGTTGAGATCTCCCGCGTTGACGGGCTTGACGCCCGCTCGCCAGACGATGCTCACGGCACGGCGCAGAAAGGATGGAGTGCGTTCGAAATCGGCCGCTTGCGGCAGTTCCGCATGATCGTTCGATGCGTCAGCAGCGGTTTCCGCGATCCTCGGCGACGGGTTGCGCCTCGAACACTTCGGGCTCCGGAGGCGGAGCCGATTTCTCGCGCGCATCGCCGCAGCGCTCGTTGAGCAGGCGACGCATTTCCGGATCGTCGATCAACGCCCGGGCGGTCGCCATGCCGCGTTCGAATTGCAGCGCATAGGCGACGTCGGCGAAATTTTCATAGCGGCCGCTGTCGGCCAGTTCGAATGCCAGTTCGACGGTGCGCTGGCGCTTCCATGCTTCGAGATCGTCGTGGCCCGTGCTCACAAATGTCCTCTTCTTCGGACAAGGTGCAAAAGATGTTAGCCCGCGCCAAACATTTTTCCGTTGTCGCATCACAACATGCCGACGAAAAGCGCTCAAGAAATCGTACAAAAAGCGCTTGCCTAAAGCGCTCGATTCGCGATAGTCCTCGCTTGACGAGGCCCATGTAAGGTATTTAAGGCAATGCTGATTAAGTCTACCGCTTGTGCGCGTCAAGCGTTATAGAGCGCACAAGCAACGAGAAAGGCAAAAGACAATGAAGCAGCAGACGCTCGCGATGGTCGCGGATCAAGGTGCGGGGTTCGAGACTCGCCGCAAACGCACGCAAC
>LFJH01000049.1 GCA_001189335.2 Candidatus Paraburkholderia schumanniana | reverse complement strand
CAGCGCAAACAGCGTTGTGATCTGCGCAGTATTTTTCATCACCCCCCTATACCGGGTCTTCGTGTAGCCAAATTGCCGCTTGAGCACGCGAAACGGGTGTTCGACCTTCGCGCGGATGCCCGCCTTCAGACGTTCGATCCGATCGTAGATCGCGTCCAGTTGATCACTCAGGTTCAGCTGTCGGCTACGCTCCTGTCGCTCAAGCGCCTCGCTTGACCGGGTCGTCGCCGAGCGCTTGGGGCGTGAAATCATGCGCCTGGCCCGAGCCTCGTCACGCCTGACGGCGCAGTTCGGCGGGCGGCACCTTCATTAGGTGACGATACTTCGCTACCGTGCGGCGCGCAACGATTACCCCCTGATCGGCGAGCATTTTTGCGAGACTCACGTCGGACAGCGGATCGCGCGTATTCTCCTGCGCGATCATCTCCTTCAGCAGCGCGCGCACCGCCGCGGCCGAGCAGGTGCCGCCACTTTCCGTGGAAAGCTCGCGCGGGAAGAAGTGCTTGAACTCGAAGATGCCGCGCGGCGTGGCCATGTACTTGTTGCCCGTGGCGCGCGAGATGGTCGATTCGTGCAGGCCGAGCTCATCGGCAACATCGCGCAGCACGAGCGGCTTGAGCGCGATCTCGCCGTAATCGAAGAACGCCTTCTGGTGCGACACGATGCATTCGGCCACACGCTGAATCGTCGTGAAGCGCTGCTGCGCGTTGCGGATCAGCCAGCGGGCTTCCTGCAACTGCTGCGCGAGCGGCGAACGGCTCGCGCCCGCCGATTGCGCGAACAGCTCCGCATACATGCGATGGATGCGCGCACGCGGCAGCACCGCCGGATTGATCGTAACGACCCATTGCTTCTTGACCTGCCGCACGATGACATCCGGCACCACGTAGTTGTCCTCGCTCTGGCCGTAATTCTCGCCCGGCTTCGGGTCGAGCCGGCGCACGAGCGCGCAGGCGATGCGCAGTTCATCCGCGCTGCAGCCGATCTTTTTCTGCAACTCGGCCTGCTCGCGCCGCGCGAGACGCTCCAGATGATGCGCGACGATCTCGAGCGCGACATCGCGGCCCTGCGTGTCCTCGTCCAGCGCTTCGAGCTGCAGCGTCAGGCATTCGGAGAGATTGCGCGCGCCGACGCCCGGCCTGTCGAGCGACTGCACGAGCTTGAGCGCGATGTTGAGATCGTCCTCGGTGAGCGGCGGCTCGATATCGATGACGTTCGCAAGCTCGCTCAGCTCCTGGCGCAGATAACCGTCGTCATCGAGCGCTTCGATAATGAGCTGTGCGACTGCGCGGTCGCGCTCGTTGAGCTGATAGAGGCGCAGCGCGTCGTGGAGCGTTTCATGCAGCGACGGCTCGATGCGCACCCAGTCGGCGGGATCGGAGCCTTCACCGTCGCTGTTGTTGCGCGTGCCGACGCGCCCGAACGGATCGGAGGCGAATTCGCTGACCGAATCGTCGCGGCTTGCCGTATCGGCGCTCGGTTTTCCCTCCGCGCCGAATTCGGCCGCGAGCGACGCTTCCGTGGCGTGGTCGGCGGCGCTCGCGAGCGTGGCGTCGCTCATCGAGTTGCCGTTATCGGCGCCGAGCGCGTTGTCCTCGGTCTGCGTCTCGTCGTATTCGAGAAAGGGATTGGTGTCGAGCGCGTTCCGCAGTTCCTGCTGAAACTCCAGCGAGGAGAGCTGCAGCAGACGAACTGACTGCTGGAGACGCGGCGTAAGCGCGAGGCTTTGCTTCGCGCGAAGTTCGAGTGTAGGCGGCATTGCTTGCTAATCCTCGATTGTTCTGGACGTGATGGGCAGGTTTGAGAAGGAACAAAGCAACGAAGGAACAAAGCAACGGCCGTGCCATCGTCGCTTAAGCTCGCGTCGCGACTACGTTTCCCACCGCCGCAAGCGCTTTATCGATACGCTCGTGCGGCCTCTTTTACGCAGTTTTTACACGGGTTCAGACAAAACCGCCGTACGTTTCGCCTGCTGTCGCGCAAGCGGCGGCGGGCACCCGAAGCGGCGTCGACGATTTGTTCTGATCTCGCGCCCGGCCCCGTCCTGGCGAGCGTTTGCGATGGACATGGTGCGCTCGGGGACGTTTTCAGCTATCGCGGCACACAAGTTGCGGAAGACCACGGGTGCGCATCGCGTGCTACGGCGCGATGCGCATTCGAAGGCCCCTCCTCTCGCAGGCCGCGCGATGCAGCGCGATCCGGGGCGCAAAACCAAGATGGAGAAAAATGGGAGCAAAGCCATGAAGACGACTCAATTCCTTAAGGCAGCCGGTGGTATCGCAAGTGTCTTGTTTGCGTTGAACGTGGGCGCAGAAACCAAGTCGTCGTCGATGAGCGATTCCGGCACGTCGATGGGCCAGAAGGTCGATGACAGTGCGATCACTACCAAGGTCAAGGCCGAACTCCTCGGCGCGAAGAATGTCAAGTCCACTCACATCCACGTCAAGACGCGCGCGGGCGTGGTTTCGCTGACGGGCACGGTGCCGTCGGCGGAGGACAAGACGGCGGCGGAAGAGGTCGTCTCGAATGTCTCGGGTGTTGCTTCTGTGAAGAACCATCTTAAAATTGCGGTCGAGTAATGGCATAATGCGTGTATGCTCGGTCGGCCCGCCACGGCGGGCCGCGGTCGAGTACCAGCAGTACGGGACCGCGCAGGGTTCGGCGATTCGCCTCACATGGCGACGGTCCGGGCCAGGCGCGGGTTCTCGCGTCAGGGCATCGCGATTCGTATTCGGCGGATCCGGCGCAGTAGTCGCAACATCCAGCAGCTTCACGCAGTACGCATGACCTCGCAGCACTTCGAAACCTAAAAACGAAGTACGGCCGTTTAGAACGGTACTTACATAGGCGGCTCGAGAACGCGCTGTCGCCCGGCGTTCGGAGGTCCCGACAAAAGGAGCTCTTCATGAAGACGAAAAAGATGGCATTGATCGGCGCGCTCGCGCTTGCGTTCTCCACGGCAGCGTTCGCGCAAGCGGCGTCGGATGCGGCCGGCACGAACGCCGAGGGCGCACATGCGAAAAAGCAAAAGGGCACGTATCTGCATCAGCAAAACAAGGCGCACAAGCAGAAGGGCGCATCGGCTGCGGCCGCGGCTTCGGCGCTTGGCACCAACGACAAGGGCCAGCCGCAGTAAGTCGCGTCCGGACTCGCAAAAAACAGACGGCCGCGCGAGCGGCCGTCTGTTTTGCCGCGTGACGTTCCGACGTCGCGCGCATGACCGAGCATCAGGACTTCGCGGCTGCGTACTGATCGCGCAGATCGCCGATGTGGTCATGATTCTCCAGCACGACCTGATATTGGCGCATTGGCGCTCGACGACCGCGCGTACGTCGGCGGGGAGATCCTTGTCCAGCGCCTGGCGATAGTTCTTCTTGGCGGCATCTTCGCCGCGCTCGCACTCCGCGAGAATCGCATGGTCGCTGTGGCCGCTCACGGCCGACTTCACACGACCCAGCCGCGATGCAGCGCGCCCGCCATCAAGCCGCCGGTTTCGGGCTTGCCGCCCAGACGCTGAACGATGTCCTGTAGTTCGCGCGCGCCTTCGGCGCACTTCTGCGCGCGGTCCTGAAACAGCAGCTTGAGGCTCGGGTCACGTATGTC
Source organism: Candidatus Paraburkholderia schumanniana (assembly GCA_001189335.2). Taxonomy (GTDB): domain Bacteria; phylum Pseudomonadota; class Gammaproteobacteria; order Burkholderiales; family Burkholderiaceae; genus Caballeronia; species Caballeronia schumanniana. The sequence continues at coordinate 11,431 of LFJH01000049.1, read as the reverse complement.
CTCGGCTGCCTTGAGAAACCCTTCTCTCCATCCTTCGACGTTTCGACGAGATCGTTAATACCGATATGACGTTCATGCTCATGTAACACCCCCTGTTGGTTTCCGACATTGCCACTACGCCTGCTTCCCTGCGGGATGCGGCTTGCGTTCCTCTCGCACGGCGCGTGCCAGCATGGCCGGAGCCAATCGGCGGAATGAGCGGCTATCCGGCGTGAGCGGCACGCGACTTGCTGCCGATCCGGGATTACAAGCGCGCGTCCGATCGGACCGTGCGCGCAAACGGCAACAGGAGAAAGCGGTGAAATACTTAAGCGGTCTCGCGAATCGCGAGTCTCTCGTTCTCGTGGCGATCGTCGCTTCGGCGCTCACCATGTATGTCCGCCAGCACGTCACTGGACCTCAGGTACAGACGGTGCGCACCTCGCGCGTAAACCATGGACGCCATCTGCGAGCCGCCCGCCGCAGACGCGAAGCAGGCGCGCATGCTACCCGCCGATTGCGGCATCCGGGCCAAGGTGCCTGGCGCGCGTGGCCGCAATTTCTGGGTCTGACCCACGCCAGGCCGGAAGCGAAAACGCCCGCATTCGCGGGCGTTTCATCATGGGAACGGGTAAAACGTCAGGTGCGTGGCTGCGCGAACTTCCCGACCGGGTGCGGCGGCTGCCGCGGGTCGAAATCAGCCCAGCGCCCTTGTTTCCAACGTCCCGACGCGCGCTCGATATCCATGCCGCCCGCCTCGCGCAGCGTGGCCGAGGCCTGCTCCTGCGTATCGGGCGAAACGTGCTACGGCGACCAGCACGCCCACGTGCCGCGCGGGCTCGTCGGCGTGCGACGCAACCTTCGGCTTCTTCGTATGCGACATCGCGCCGACCAGCGATCCCACATACGCGCCGACGCCCGCGGCGATCACCGAGACGAGCAGCGGCGCCTGAAACACGGCGAACACCGCCGCGCCCACCACCGCCCCCACGACCGCGCCGATCGTCACGCCCTTGCCGGCGCCCTTGGGTGCGGCGGCGCTCGCGCCTGTGTGTCCGTGCCGACATCGCCGCCAACCGGATAGAGCGCGTGCTGGCCGCTCGGATTGACGAAAAAGAGCGTCACGTCTTCTTCGACGAAGCCGCGCGCGAAAAGACGCTGGGCGCCGATTCGGCCGCGCGAAGGGTCTGGAAGCGGCCCGCAATGATCAGGGACATGTTCCCTCCTTTTGACTAAGTTGCGTGTTCATGTGCGAGATTCGGTTGCGCGGGTTGCGCCGATTACATGGGCTGCGTCGCGTTGCGCGGCGAGCCCGCTCACTCGGGCTCCATGCCGGCGACGCGGAACAAACCGCTCCTCAGCACGACGGGCTGGCCGCCGTTTTCGTCGAGCGCCTCGGCGCAGACGGCGCGGATGCGCACCGCCGCACCGCGCCGTTCGAGAAGGCATCGAGCAAGTCTTCCTCGCGCGGGGACTTCGCGCCGAAGTGATCCTCGAGCGCCTCCGCGGTGATCGAACAGACGATCGGCTCGCCGTCGACGAGTGCGACAAAGTGGACTGCGAGGTCGTCGCCGTCGTATAGCGGGGATTCGTCTGCGAACGTGATGTGCATGGTCGAGTCCTCATAAGGGGGCGGGGAAGCGGAAGGAGGGCAGGCGGCGCGAGCGACGCTCATGACGTCGCCTTCGGTTTCGCGAACTGCCGGGCCATCGCATAGTGATAATGATGGCTGATGACTGGCAAGGCCTTGTTCGCCGCCGCCTTCAGCGCGGTGTCGTTGCCGTTTTCGCTCTCCTTCCTGAAGAGTTCGACGGCCTTCTGATGAACGGCGACCGCCACCTCCTCAATATAGGCTCTGTCGAAGTCCGCGCCCTGGAGATTTTTCAGACTGCCGATCAGCGACGAATCCGTGGCGGGGGGCGCCGTGATGCCGTGGCGCTTCGCGATGACGTCGAGATTGCGCGCGAGCTTCGTGTGATCGACGATCATTCGCTCTGCGAATTCTCTTACCTGTGGATCGCCCGCACGCGTGAGCGCGAGCTTGCTCGCCGCGATTTCGGTGGCGCCGGCCTGCCCCGCGTCCTGAAGAAACTGCTGATCGACCGTCGAGAGCTTCTGCGATTGCGTGCTCTGCGCCGGGCCTGTTCCGGTCTGCGCGTGCGCGACGGGCGCAAAAGGCAGGAACGAGGCGCACGCCGCGACCATGAGCGCCATGGCGCGCATGCGCGAGACCGTGAAGTCGAACGGGAGTTTCATCGGCTGGGCTCCGGTTTCGCCCGGCGCACGACGCGCGGCTCAGGCAACGCGCGCCTTGGCCAGCGCCTCGATCAGCGCCCGGTTGAACGCGGGAAGATCGTCGGGCTTGCGGCTCGTGATGAGATTGCCGTCGATCTGTACTTCCTGATCGACCCAGGTTCCGCCGGCGTTGCGCACGTCGTCCTGCAGGCTCGGCCAGCTCGTCATGGTGCGCCCCGCGACGATGCCCGCCGAGATCGGCAGCCAGCCGCCGTGGCAGATCACCGCAATGGTCTTCTTCGCCTTGTCCGCTTCCTTGACCAAGCTCTGCGCTTTCGCGTCGAGCCGGATCGCGTCGCCGTTCACGACGCCGCCGGGCAGCACGAGCGCGTCATAGTCGGCGGCATTGGCCGCATCGAGGGTGACGTCGACATCGACCTTGTCGCCCTTGTCGACATGCCTGAAACCCTGAATCTGGCCGGGCTTCTGCGACACTACATGCACCTGCGCGCCGGCTTCCCTCAGCGCGCGCTGGGGCTCGACGAGCTCGGCCTGTTCGAAGCCGTCGACGGCGAGAATCGCGACCTTGAAACCGTTGAGCGAAATGGCCATGAACACACTCCTGGTTGCTGATTTCGAACGTTCCGCCTATGCGGAATCCATGCCAGAAGTTTAGCAAGGGCTGTGCCCAGCGAAGCGGCCGGATGGCCTGAAAGAGCGTGCGCTCAGGCCGGCTCGATGCTGCGCTTGCCGGTCAGGCGCAGCATGCTGACCACGGCCGCCGCCGCGAACACGGCTGCGACGGCGAGCGCGATCGTGGCGCCGTTTTTCGGCGCGCCGCCCAGCGTCTGCCCAGTGAGACGCGCAGTGCCGAGCATGTCGCTCGCGCCGCCGCTGCGGTGACGCGGCGCCGAAGAGAGCATCTGACGATTGTTGGGCGACTGGAACAGGCCGAAGCCGAGCCCGCACACGGCCATGCGCCACGCGATGTCGAACACGGCCGGATGCGCGCCCACGGTCGCGAGCAGCACGAGCCCGACGGTCAGGATCGCGAGCCCGATGCCGCTGAGCAGGCCCGCCGAATACCGGTCCGCGAGCACGCCCGAGATCGGCGCGACGAATACGATGACGAGCGGCCATGGCGTCATCAGAAAACCCGTTGCCACCTGGCTCATGCCAAAGCTGTCCTGCAGCAGAAACGGCAGCGACACGAACGCCAGCATCTGCGCGCAGAACGAGCATACGGAGGTGCCGACCGACAGCGCGAACACGGGAATGCGCATCAGGTCGATAGGAAGCAGCGGCGCGCTCTGCGTGAGTTGTCGCCTGACGAAGAAATAGCCGATGACCGCCGCCGCGATGAACTCAGCGATGAGCCAGGGCCGATGCTCGCCATGCCCGATGCCAGCCATCGACCGTGACGATCGCGATGCCGAAGAAGAGCGCGTTCATGACCGCGCTGATGTAGTCGTAGGGCTGCCGATGCCCCGGCGTGCGCGGCAGCGACGTCCAGCCGATGGCGAAGGCAGCGAGGCCGATCGGCACGTTGATCGCGAAGAGCCACGGCCACGGCGCGATGGCGAGCACGCCCGAGGCGACCGTCGGCCCGATGACCGAGGAGATGGCGACGACCGTCGCGTTGATGGAGACGCCGCGCCCGAGCTGGTCGTGGGGATAGATGGTGCGCACGAGCGCCGTGTTGACGTTCATGATGCGATGCCGGCCGCGCCGAAACCCTGCACGACGCGCGCGATGGTCAGCGCGGCGAGCGAGCCGGACAGCGCGCACGCGAACGACGACACCGTGAAGAGCACGAGCCCCGCCATGTACACCCGGCGGTAGCCGATGCGGTCGCCGAGCGAGGCGAGGGGCAGCAGGGAAATGGTGATGGCCAGCTGATACGCGTTGACGACCCAGATGGAGTCGGCGGGCGAGGCGTTCAGATTGCGCGCGATGGTGGGCAGCGCGACATTGGCGATGGCGCCGTCGAGCACCGCGAGCGTAATGCCGAGCGCGACGACGGCAATGGCCCAGTATCGCTGGGGCAGCGGCAAACTTTGTTCGGATCGATGGGCGGGAGGTGCGGCGGCGCATTGTATGACGCGCCGGTTTCAATTTGCTTGTGCGCCGGTTGCCGGAAAACGCCGGCGCAGCCCGGGCGGAGCCGCGCCATTGCGCAGGCTCACTTCAGCTCGTACAGGCCGGTGTAGGTCGCCGAATCGATCTCGTTCAGATGCGTCATGAAGTGCGCCACTGCGTTCGTCGCGTTTGCGTCGAGTGGCAGGCTCTCTGCGCTCAGCGCGTGAATCCGAAAGATGTAGCGGCGGCTTGTCGCCCCGTGGCGGCGCCGCTCCGCCGAAGCCGACCGTGCGTAGTCGTTGCGCAATTGCAGCGCGCCCTTCGGCAGAAGGCTGCCGTCGGCCTTGCCGGCGTTGCGCGGCAGCGAACGCACATCGGGCGGAATGTTAACCACGATCCAGTGCCAGAAGCCGCTGCCCGTGGGCGCGTCCGGATCGTAGACAGTAAGCGCGAGACTGCGCGTTTCGGCGGGCGGTCCTTCCCATTGCAGCGCCGGGGACACATTGTCGCCCGAGCCGCCGAAGGCTTGCTGGTCGAATTCCTGCGCGCGCGTCATGAAGCCGTTCGCCGGAAATTCGTCGGACCAGATGCGGAAATCAGCCATGAAAGTCGTGCCTCCTTCTTCTAGCGATGTGGATGGATGCGGCACAGCGCATCGGACTGCGAGGTGTCGCGCGGTCATGGGAGCCGGTGCAGCAAACGTGCCCGAGCGCCGCGCTGGCGCACGCTTGCCGGGCGCACGCGCAGCAACGACACCGCGAACGAGTGTAGCATCTGCCCCCGATATGCCGCAGGAGCGCGAAACGTCGCGACCCGGCCGCCTTCGACCCTCACCGGGCCGGCTTTGGGTCGTAAAAATGGGCACGCTACAATAATAAGATGAATCGGATCATCAGCGATCCACTGTGAGCCGGCGCGAGCCGAAAGGACGAACATGCCAAACGACCCGCGCTGCGCTGCCAGTCAATTCATGCCGGCGAGCGCGCCGGAGGACGATGCCGACATGTTCGACCTCGCGCCCGTCTCGCTCTGGCTCGAGGATTTCAGCGCCGTGCGCGAGCAGTTCGAGCGCTGGCGCGCGGCGGGCGTCGCCGATCTGCACGCGTTTCTCGCGGATGATCCACGGCGCATCGCCGAATGCTCGTCGCGCATACAGGTCCTGAAGGTCAATCAGCGCACGCTGTCGCTGTTCAGCGCCAGGGACGTCGATCATCTCGTGCAGAACCTCGACCGCGTGTTCCGCGACGACATGCTCACGACGCATGTCGACGAGCTCGAACAGCTGTGGTCCGGCAAGCCTCGCTTCGTGAGCCAGACGGTCAACTACACGCTCGACGGCAAGCGCCTCGACGTACTCCTCAAGGCGGTCATTCTGCCGGGCCACGAGCACGACTGGAGCCGTGTGCTGGTGACGATCGAAGACATCACCGAGCTCGAAGCGGTGCGCCGCACCGCCGCGACAAGCGAGCTCTACGCGCGCGGGCTCTTCGAGCATTCGCCGGTCTCGCTGTGGGTGGAGGACTTCAGCTCCGTAAAGACGCTGCTCGACGACATTCGCGAGCGCGGAATCGTCGATTTCCGCACCTTCACCAACGTGCATCCGGAGTTCGTCGAGCGCTGCATGCAGGAAATCCATGTGCTGGACGTAAACCAGCACACACTGCGCATGTTCGCCGCGCCCGACAAGGCGACGCTGCTCTCGCGACTTTCCGACATATTCCGCGACGACATGCAACAGTACTTCCAGGAGCAGTTGATCGACCTGTGGGAAGGAAAGCTCTTCCATCAGCGGGAGGTGCTCAACTATTATTCGCTCGAAGGCAACGAGGTGCATGTGCATCTGCAGTTCTCGGTGTTTCCGGGGCATGAGCCGCGCTGGAATCTCGTGCTGGTCGCGCTGACGGGCATCACCGCACGCAAGAAGGCCGAGGCGTATCTGGAGTTCCTCGGCAAGCACGATGTGCTCACGAAGCTCAAGAACCGCTCCTTCTACATCGACGAGATCAATCGACTGGAGCGCAAAGGTCCGTTCCCGGTGACGGCGATCGCGGTCACCGGGAACGGCCTGAAGGCGGTGAACGATCAGCTCGGCCACGCCGCCGGCGACGCGCTCCTGCGACGCGCGGGCGAAGTGCTCGCCAAGGCGGTCGAGAAGCCGTTCCAGGCGGCGCGCATCGGCGGCGACGAGTTCATGCTGCTGCCCGGCACGGACGAGCGTGGCGGCGAAGCGGTCATGGAGGGCATTCGCCAATTGCTCGAAGTGAACAACCAGTTCTATTCGGGCATGCCGCTATCGTTCGCGATGGGCGCGGCCACCGCGCACGACGGCGAGCGGCTGGAAGCCATGCTGCAACGTGCCGATGCCGTAATGTACGCCCAAAAGCGCGCGCACTACGACGACAGTCAGCCCAGGGCGGACTGAGCAGTGCCGACTACTTCTGCGGTCCGGTGACTTCGTCGATGCCGCGATCGATCGCCGGGCACGCCTCACCGATTTCCTTCTGATATTCGGCGGGATTGCTCGTCTTGAGCTTCTCGAAGCGATCGACAGTCGGCTGCGCCTGCGCGAGACCGAGCTTCCATTCGCCGTCGAAATCGGGTGCGTCGGGATAGCTGGTGTGGACGACGTTCCTGAAGCGCGCGATCTTCGCGCTCGTCATGACGCCCTCGGCGGCCATCAGTTCTTTCGAGGACGGATGTCCCGGCGGCAGCGCGGTCTGCGCGGTGGCGGACAGCGCGCACGTGGCGAAACAGGCGGCGGCGACAAGGTTCGAACGCTTCATGCGCATGTGCTTTGTATTGGGTTTGCGGGCAGAAAAATTATAGGTGAAGCCGCATGAAGCGAATGCCCCGCACGGCAAGGACGCCTATATAGCTCGTGCTAGATAGCCCGTGCTAGAATCGATTCCCAATGCCGTTCTTAGACAAAAAAATGAAAAAAGGAAGCAAGGCCGCTAGTACTGCGCCCTCGTCGACCACAGTGGAAGGGCGGCGCAAGTACGATCCGGAGGAGACCAAGCGGAACATTCTCGACATCGCCACTCAGGAGTTCTCGGCGATGGGGCTCGCGGGCGCGCGCGTCGACGCCATCGCGGAGCGCACCAACACCACCAAGCGCATGCTGTATTACTACTTCGGCAGCAAGGAAGGGCTGTACGAGGCGGTGCTGGAGCAGGTCTACGGCGACATCCGCGCGCTCGAGCAGGAGCTGCAGCTCGCGGAGATGGAGCCGGAGGAAGCCCTGCGCGAGTTCGTCGGCTTCACGTTCGACTATCACGGCAAGCATCGCGATTTCGTGCGCCTCGTGACCATCGAAAACATTCACGCCGCGAAGTACATCGAACAGTCGAAGACCTTCAAGGCGCGCAATTCGACGGTCGTGAAGACCATCGAGGATCTCATCGCGCGGGGCGTCGCGGCGGGCCAGTTTCGCGACGACGTCGATCCGATCGACCTGCATCTGATGATCAGCTCGTTCTGCTTCCATCGCGTGGCGAACCGTCATACGTGGGGCGCGGCGTTCGGGCGCGATCCGTCGGGTCCGCGCTCGCGGGCGCGCCATCGCGAGATGATTGTCGACGCGGTGTTGCGTTTCATGCGGCGCGACCGCTGAGGTCTTTCGCGCGAGTCTCGCGCGGAAACGACGAAACGGCGGCGCTCTTACGAGGCCGCCGTTTCTCTTTCAGGCGAGGCGCTTATCGTTCCAGCAAGGTCTGGAAATGCGCGAACATGCGCTCGGCATCCGGCTCGCGGCCGGTGAAGATGCGCAGCGCATCGACCGCCTGACACACCGCCATGCCTCCGCCGCTCACCGTACGGCAGCCGATCGTCTTCGCCGCCTTGAGCAGCTCCGTTTCGAGCGGGAAATACACGATCTCCGCGACCCACAGTTCCTTGTGCAGATACTCCGCCGACAGCGGCAGGCCCGGCAGCTTCGCCATGCCGGTCGGCGTCGCGTGGATGAGGCCGCTCGTCTGCGCCAGTGTTTCGCGCAGATCGCCGCCGCTGGTCACGGTGCGCTCGGGAAAGCGCGCGCCCAGCTCGGCCGCGAGCGACGCCGCGCGTGCTTCGTCGGAGTCGAACAGGGTAAGTGCGCGGGCCCATCGTGAGCGCCGCATGCGCGACAGCCGCGCCGGCCCCGCCCGCGCCGAGCTGCACGACGCGCCCGAGCGGCGTGCCGGGCAGGCCGCGCTGGAACGCGCGCGCGAAGCCCGACCAGTCCGTGTTGTAGCCGATGCGCCTGCCGTCCTTCAGCACCACGGTGTTGACCGCGCCGAGCGCGCGGGCGTCGGGATCGAGTTCGTCGAGCAACGGGATCACGCTTTGCTTGCACGGATACGTGATGTTAAGGCCATCATAGCCCATGCGCTCCGCCTGCGCGAGCAGCTCGGGCAGGGCGGACGGCTCCATTTGCAGCGCCTGCAGGTCGATGCGGCGATACACGTAGTTGAGCCCGAGCGTGCGCCCTTCCTGCTCGTGCATGGCGGGCGTGAGCGAGCCGCCGATGCCCGATCCGATCAGGCCGATGAGATACGAAGTCTTGTTGGTCATGCGAGTGCTCCGGCATGGTATGGCACTGTTTCCCGCGCGGCGAACGACCTCAAGCGGCCCGAAGCGGCGCGATGCTGCAGTGCGAAATTGAGTACGACGCAGTGTGAACGCACGCGCGAACCTTGTCGTTCCGTGTTTTCATGTATTTATACGGTCTAGATAGTTTGTTATTATCGCGCAGAATGACATGGATTGCGTGCGCCGGTTCCGCGTCCGTCATGCGGACGTCCTACACTGAAGGACACCGTTCCGATCCATCCCGCATCCCATTCACTGAATGCAACAGGAGGCAGCGATGCTGCGTTCAATCCGGACATCCATCGCGATGGTATCCATCAGCGGCACGCTTCCCGAAAAGCTGCAGGCCATCAAGGCGGCCGGCTTCGACGGCGTCGAAATTTTCGAAAACGATCTTCTTTACTTCGACGGCACGCCCGGCGACGTGCGCCGCATGTGCGAGGACCTCGGGCTCGCCATCTATCTGTTCCAGCCGTTTCGCGATTTCGAGGGCGTGAGCGCGGAGCGTCTCGCGCGGAACGTCGAGCGCGCCAAGCGCAAGTTCGAGCTGATGCACGAGCTCGGCACGGATCGCATGCTCGCGTGCAGCAACGTGTCGCCTGACATGATCCGCGACGACGCGCTCATAGTCGATCAGCTCGGCGTGCTCGCGCGCACCGCGGAGGAGGCGAGCGTGATCGTCGCGTACGAGGCGCTCGCATGGGACCGGCACGTCTTCTCGTACAAGCACGCGTGGAAGCTCGTCGATGCCGTGAATCATCCGAATTTAGGGCTCGCGCTCGACACCTTCGCTCGACACCTTCCATACGCTGTCGATCCGCGATTCGGTGGACAAGATCGCGTCGATTCCGGGCGAGCGCATCGCGTTCGTGCAGATTGCCGATGCACCCGTACTCGCGATGGATGTGCTCGAATGGAGCCGCCACTACCGGTGCTTTCCGGGGCAGGGCGCGTTCGATGTCGCGGGCTTCACGGCGTGCGTGCTCGAAGCGGGCTACAAGGGGCCGCTGTCGCTCGAAATCTTCAATGACGGCTTCCGCGCCGCGCCGACCGCAATCACGGCGGCGGACGGCTACCGCTCGCTGTGCTTCCTCGAAGAGCAGACGCGCGCGCTGATGGGTCAGAACGCGCCGCCCGAGCTCTTCAACCCGCCCGCGCCGCCCGAGCACATCGGCTTCCAGTTCCTCGAATTCGCCGTCGACGACACCGCGCGCGAGCACGTCGCGCAATGGCTCGGCAGGCTCGGCTTCAGGCTTGCGGGCAAGCATCGCTCGAAGGATGTCCAGCTGTACCGGCACGGCGCGGGTTCGATCGTGCTGAACGCCGAAGCCGATTCGTTCGCGAGCGCGTTCTTTCAGCAGCATGGCCTGTCGCTATGCGCGTCGGCGTTTCATGTCGATGACGCGAAGCTCGCCTTCGAGCGCGCTGCGGCGTACGGCTCGAAGCCGTTTTCGGGCACGTCGGCCCGAACGAGCGGGTGGTGCCGGGCGTGCAGTCGCCCGACGGCAGCCTGGACTATTTCGTCGACGAGGCGCCCGGCGGTCCGACGCTGTGGGAATCGGATTTCGTCCTGACCGACATCGACGGACCGTACGAAGTGGGTCCACTCTCGCGTATCGACCACGTATGCCTGTCGCTGCCCGCCGATGCGCTCGACACATGGGTCCTGTTCTTCCGCAGTGCGTTCGGCTTCGAGACGGAAGCCGCCGTGCTCGTGCCGGACCTGTACGGGCTGGTGCGCAGCCGCGCGGCTCGGTGCGGATCGCGCTGAATGCGTCGATGGATCGCTATACGGCGGTGTCGGAGTCGCTTTCCACGTATCGCGGCTCGGGGGTTGAACCACGTGGCGTTCAGCACGCCCGACATCTTCGATGCGATTCCGCGGCTGGAAGCCGATGGCGTCAGGTTTCTGCGCATTCCGCGCAATTACTACGACGATCTGGTCGCGCGCTTCGGCCTGCCCGACGAGCAGATCGACAAGATGCGCGAGCACAACATCCTTTACGACCGCGACGAGCGCGGCGGCGAGTTCTTTCACGCGTACACGGAGCAACTCGATCAGCGCTTCTTCCTGGAAGTGATCGAGCGGCGCGGCGGCTATGACGGTTATGGCGCGGCCAACGCGGCGGTGCGGCTCGCGGCGCACGCGCAACAGCAGCAGCGGGCGCGTCAGGCGGCATGAGGGCGCGCGGGGCCTGATCTAGGGAACCTCTGCACAACTCGATTTCAGAGCGCTGACGTTTTACGCTTCGCATCGTATCGATCGCGACGATGGCCTGCGGGTGATTAGTCAACTTTTGAACCGTGGCGGCCTCGTTTTCTGAGTCTCGCGTTTCGATCCTCAAGCGCTTCAAGCATTTCAAGCGCTTCGCAAGGCCTTGCGTGCCATCCACAAATTGCCCAGCGCAAACAGCGTTGTGATCTGCGCAGTATTTTTCATCACCCCCCTATACCGGGTCTTCGTGTAGCCAAATTGCCGCTTGAGCACGCGAAACGGGTGTTCGACCTTCGCGCGGATGCCCGCCTTCAGACGTTCGATCCGATCGTAGATCGCGTCCAGTTGATCACT